>NZ_MUBM01000313.1 GCF_002154505.1 Streptomyces carpinensis
GGCACGCGCGCGCGTGCCGCTCACCGCCGCACCGGTCGGGTTCTGCGCCCGGTCCGTCACGATCAGCGCGCGGACGCCGCCGGCGAGCGCATGGCGTACGTCCTCGGGGAGCGGGCCCTCGTCGTCGACCCCCACGGGCCGGGTGCGCAGGCCGAGCGCGGGCACCAGGTCGAGGACGCTGCCCCACCCGGGGTCCTCGACGGCGACCGTGTCGCCGGGCTTGAGGTGGGCGGCGAGCACCCGTTCGATGCCGTCGAGCGCCCCGGACAGGACGGCGACGGGCCCGTCCGGCACCCCGTCCGCGTCCAGTGCGGCACGCGCGTCGCGGGCCAGCTCCGGCTCGACGGCCACATGCCCGTACAGCACCGGCTCGCGGTCGCCCTGGGCGGCGGCCGCGGTCAGTGCCGGTACCAGCGGTGGCAGCAGCGCCGGATCCGGGTTGCCGTTGGACACGTCCCGCACGCCCGCGGGCACGTCGACACGGATGTTGTCCCGCCCGGTGGTGGCGGGCGCGGGCCGCACCCGGCTGCCCCGGCGCCCGGCGGTCTCGATGACCCCGCGCTCGCGCAGCACGCGGTACGCGGCCGCCACGGTGTTCGGGTTGACCCCGAGTTGCCCGGCCAATTCCCTCATCGGCGGCAGGAGTTGACCCGGTTCGAGACCCCCGGCGCCGACCGCGCGTTCGACGCTCGCCGCGATCTCCGCTGCGCGCCGCCCTTCGATCCGATATCCTCCTAGCACAAAGCAGATTATGCACTAGTGCAATGGAGATCGCAATGCAGGGGACCCAGCAGCCGACCGCGCCGCACGCCGACGCCTACGCCCCGACCGACCGCACCGTCCCCACCCGCTCGGCGAACCGGGCCTCGTACGACAAGGAACTGGTGCACGCGATACTCGACGAGGGCTACGTCTGCCACCTCGGCTTCGTCCGCGACGGGGCGCCCGTGGTGCTCCCGACGCTGTACGGCCGGGTCGGCGAGCGGCTCTACGTGCACGGCTCGACGGGCTCGCGCCCGCTGCGCATGGCCGGCCGGGCCGAGCCGGGGCTGCCGGTCTGCCTCACGGTCACCCATGTCGACGGCCTGGTGCTGGCCCGCTCCGCCTTCCACCACTCCATCAACTACCGCTCGGTCGTGGTGCACGGCATCGCCCACCAGGTCACCGACCCCGAGGAGAAGCGGGCGGCACTGGACGTGCTCGTCGACCACGTGGTGCCCGGCCGAGCGGCCGACTCCCGCCCCGCCAACGCCAAGGAGCTGGCCGCGACCGCCGTGCTCCGCCTCGACCTGGAGGAGGTCTCCGCCAAGCTGCGCACCGGCGGTGTGAACGACGAGCCCGAGGACCTCGCCCTCCCCCACTGGGCCGGTGTCGTGCCGCTCCGCAAGGCGTACGGCACTCCGCTCGCCGACGCGGACCTCACTCCCGGCACCGAACTCCCCGGTTACCTCGCGGACCTGTGATGCTGATCCACCCCTGGGACGGCGCGCGCCGGCCCGCGGCGTCGACGTGCGGACCGATCCGCAGCGCCGACGAGCCGGGTGAGCAGCGTCATGGCGCTGTAGCCGGCCGCCGAGCCCGGAGCGAGCAGCACACCCCACGGGCGCACGACGGCGCTGCCGCTGCCCAGCACCAGCACGCCCAGCCCGGCCAGTGCGCCCGCGACGGCAGTCAGGCCGGCCCGGCCGAGCCGTTCGCCCAGCGTGAGACGGGCGCCGAGCGCGATGAGCACGGGCCCGGCGCCGAACGTGACGACGGTCGCCACGGCGAGTCCGGTGGCCGCCACGGCGGCGAAGTAGGCGGTCTTGAACACGGCCAGACCGACACCGGTGGCACCGGCCCGCAGCAGACCGCGGTCGAGCGGCACGGGCGCCGCCGCCCGGACGCGCGGGCGCAGCAGCCGCGCGGCGAGCAGCAGCACCGCACCGGCCACGCAGCGCCAGAAGGACAGGGTGGCCGGCCCCATGTCACTGGCCCGGTAGACCAAGGAGGCGGTCGCGCCGGCGGTGCCCCAGGCGGCACCGGCGACGATCAGACACAGGAGGCACGCCCGACGGGCAGGCCGGAGGAAACACGCGACACGAGTTCTCTCCGCTGGAGACGCAGAAGTTCTGGTGGAGGACCCCGGTTCGGCGGGGTCGCCGGACTTCTTCTGCGGGCAGCACCGTTCGGCCCGGCGAGGCGCCGGACTCGGATTGCCGGAGGGCCCGCCTCAGGCGGCCGGGGGCGGAAGAACGAGTGCGTCCATGTGCATGATCGCGAGCCTAGGCCGCCGTGCCGCGTGCCGACAACTCCCTTTCCGCCCCACCGGCCGCCACCGGCTCCGCCGGTGCCTTCGCCGGCGTGGAGGACTGCGCGATGAACGCGCCCAGCAGGACGACGGCACCGCCGACGACCTGCGGCGTGGAGAGGTGCTCGCCGAGCAGCACCCAGGCCAGCACGGTGGCGATGACCGCCTCCAGGCAGGCCACCACGCCCGCTACCTGCGGGGAGAGCCTGCGCACCGAGAGCACGCCGGTGATGTAGGCGACGACGGTGGCGACCAGCACGATCCAGACCAGCAGGGCGGCGGCCGGGACGGCGGTGCCGTTCATGTTCGCGCTGTGTGCGAGGACCGCCCAGTCCATGCTCCAGGGGCGGGCCACCACGGTCAGCAGGACGGAACCGACGAGCAGCCCGTAGGCGATGACGCCGAGCGGGTCCGGCGCAGCGCCGTCGCCGTCCCCGTCGCCGCCGCCGTGGTCGGCCATGACGAAGTAGCCGACCTGGCAGCAGGCGGCGCCGAGGGCGAGCAGCAGTCCGAGGGCGTCGAAGCTCAGGCCGGACCAGACCTCGACGACGCAGGCGAGCCCACCGGCAGCCAGGACCACGCCGACCGCGGCGGCCCGGGTGACCGGCCGCCGCTGGACGAAGCGGACCCAGCCGAGCACCAGGGCCGGTGCCAGGTACTCGATGAGCAGCGCCACCCCGACGGGTATGCGGGAGAGCGCGGCGAAGTAGCAGGCCTGGACGCCGGCCACGGCGAGCAGTCCGAAGCCGGCGAGCAGTGCGGGGCGTCGGCGCAGCAGTGCACGGTGCCGCACGGCCAGCGGCAGCATGACGACGGCCGCGCCGGTGACCCGCAGCCACACCACGTGCAGCGGGTCGAGGCCCGCCTCGATCAGCGGCTTGGCCGCGACACCGGAGCCGCCGAACGCGACCGCGGACACGAGCGCGAGCCCGAGCCCGACGCCCTTGCCGGACTGGCCCCTACTGATCTCTGACGTAACCACCGGCACATGATGACAGGCGATGACATGAGCGTCACCCCCAATGACACCTGTCTCACCGGCTGGACATTGGGATGCCGGTCCGGAGGCGGCGACCCGGCCTCCTGGAGCGGGGCCGTCCGCTTCAGCCGGGAGTCTCACCCAACCCCACGGCCTCATCCAGCCCGGCGGCACCGTCCAGCCGGGCGGTGAGTTCCCGTGCATCGATTCCCGCGCGGGTGAGCACCTCGACGGCGCGCGATTGCGGGTCCGCCACGACCGCGGCGAGCAGGTCGAGGCCGCGGGCCAGGTCGTCGCCGCGCCGCGCGGCGCGCTCGCAGGCGTACTCCAGGGCAGCCGACGCCACGGGGGAGCAGCCGTCCGCCTCGGCGGTCGGCGCGCCGGTCACCACGGGCAGGGCGCCGGAGTCCTCCACGCCGCTCTGCCAGCGCAGGCCGTAGCCGATGCTGCGCTGCACGAGGTAGCCGAGCAGCCGGGCGATCTGCGGGCCGGCACCGAAGGCGGCGCGCACCTCGGGGTCGGACTCCAGGAGCGTGTGCAGCAGATGGGCGGTGTCGATCTGCCGGTCCCGGTCCCGGACGGCCCTCCTGCGGGCACCGGCGACCACCGCCGCCAGTTCGGCACTGAGCCGGGCATCGTCGTCCGGACGGCGACCGCCCTGCTCGTGGGCATGCTGCCTGGGGATATGGGGTTGCACATCTCCCAGCCCATCAGCCTCCCAGGCTCCGGTCATCCCCGGCGGGAAGCATTTCGGCGTCCCACGGAGAGTGGACTCGGACGGCTCGAATCTCCTCCTTGCGGATGAGATCAGGCCGGATCCCGAAACCTCACGGCGCTGCCTGACGGTTCGTCAGTGCCCGATGTCCCGGCCTGGGCGCCGCGCACGCCGAACGACGGGTGTGGATGACGGTCAGTCCTCCTCGGCGAGGATCAGGTACAGCTTCTTGCGGGCCTCGTTGATGACGGCGAGAGCCTTCTCCCGCTGCTCCTTGCTGCCGGTCTTCCAGACCTGGCCGAAGGCCTCCATCAGACCGAAGCCGGCCTGGCGGATCTCGCCGAGGGCCTCCCAGTCGACACCCCGCGAGGCCTCCTCCCAGGGCGCCTCCGGCCCCTCGGCGGCCACGCTGCGGCCCGACTCGGTGAGCGAGAACAGCTTCTTGCCGCCCTCGGACTCACTGGTGATCAGGCCCTCGTCCTCCAGCAGCTGGAGGGTGGGGTAGACCGAGCCGGGGCTGGGCTTCCACGCACCGCCGCTGCGCTCGGCGATCTCCTGGATCATCTCGTAGCCGTGCATCGGACGGTCCTTCAACAGGGCCAGGATCGAGGCCCGTACGTCGCCGCGCCGCGCCCTGCCGCGCGGTCCCCCACGCCCTCGTCCACCCCAGGGCCCTGGACCGAAACCCGGCCCGAAGCCGGGGCCGCCGGGGCCGAAACCGGGACCGCCCGGCCCGAAGGGCCCGAAGGCCGCACGCCGTCCGTCGAAGCCGGCCCGGCCGCGCCGAGGACCACCCTGCCGGTGTCCATGCTCGAATCCGTGGATGTGCATCGCAATCACTCCATTTGCCGATCTGTCGCGATGCCTCAACGATATATCGCAATCTATTCGCCGACAAGGCCCTTCCGAGCTGCCGTCTCTCCCGTCCATGGCCGCGGTGCCCGGATTGGCCTTGGCCCGCGACGCCCCGGACCCCCTACCGTCGGGACATGCGGATTCGAATCGTCGACGCCTTCACCGACCGTCCCTTCGCCGGCAACCCGGCGGGAGTCCTTCTCCTCGACGCGTTCCCCCAGGACGACTGGCTCCAGAAGGTGGCCCTGGAGGTCAACCACGCCGAGACTGCCTTCGCGCACCGGCTGCCCGAGGGCGGCGACGCCGACTGGGCGCTGCGCTGGTTCACGCCCGCCACCGAGGTCGCGATGTGCGGGCACGCCACGCTCGCCACCGCCCACGTCCTGCACACCACCGGCGCCCACACCGGTCCGGTGCGCTTCGCCACGCGCAGCGGCATCCTCATCGCGACGCCCGCCGAGGGCGGCGCGATCACCCTGGACTTCCCCACCGCCCCGCTCACGCCGGTCGAGGTGCCGGACGGGGTGGCCGACGCCCTCGGCGCCGAACCGCGCACCGCCTTCGACACCGGGCCGCACGTGGGCGACCTGGTGCTGGAGCTCGCCGACGAGAAGACCGTCCGGAGCCTGAGCCCCGACCACAAGGCCCTGGCCGCCTACTCGTCGCGCGGCATCATCGCCACCGCCCGCGCCGAGGACCCCGCCCGCGGCTACGACTTCGTCTCCCGCTGCTTCTTCCCGAACGTCGGCATCGACGAGGACCCGGTCACCGGCAGCGCCCACACCGCCCTGGCCCCCTACTGGTCCGAGCGTCTGGGCCGGACGGACCTCACCGGCCTGCAGGCCTCCCCGCGCTCCGGTCGCGTCCGCACCGGGCTGCGCGGCGAGCGCACTCTGCTCACCGGCCACGCGGTCACGGTCGTCGAGGGCGAACTGCTCGCCTGACCGCACGCGCAAGGGGCGTACGACGCTGTCGTACGCCCCTTGCGCGAGCCGCGGCCGCTCGCCTCACGCCGTCGGCAGCCACCCCACCTTGCCGGCCAGCAGGGCGTAGCCCACGAAGGCGCCGATGTCGAGCAGGGAATGCGCCACGACCAGCGGGCCGACCCGTCCCCAGCGCCGGTAGAGCCAGACGAACACCACGCCCATCACCATGTTGCCGACGAAGCCGCCGACGCCCTGGTACAGGTGGTACGAGCCGCGCAGTACGGAACTGGCGACCAGCGCGGTCCCCGGCGTCCAGCCGAGCCCACCGAGCCGCCGCAGCAGATAGCCGACCACGATGACCTCTTCGAGGACCGCGTTCTGCACCGCGGACAGGACCAGCACCGGGTACTTCCACCAGACCGACGGCAGCGCCTCGGGCACCACGGTGAGGTTGAAGCCGAGGCCCCGGGCGGCCAGGTAGAAGGCGATTCCGGTGCTGCCGATGACCGCCGCGACCGCGGCCCCCCGGCCGAGGTCCGGCCAGGGGCGGGTGCGGTCGAAGCCCAGCGTGCGCAGCCCCCCGCCCTCGCGGAGCAGGAGGTGCGCGACCAGGGCGACGGGGACGAGCGCGGTGGCGATCCCGAAGAGCTGCCAGGCGAGGTCGAGCCAGGGACGGCCGGGGGCGGCGGAGGCGTTGAGGGTGGCCGCCTGATCCTTGAGGCCACCGGGTTTCGTGACCGATCCGACGAAGCTGATCAGGGCCGAGACTCCGCTGGCACCGAGGGAGAGCGCGAGGACGAGCAACGTCTCGTCACGGAGCATCCGCCGCGACAGCCGCTCCCTCGGAACAGCGTCGTCCGTCTGCCCCATCTCGTCCTGCACGCGCGCCTCCCGTACCAGCGTTCTGAGAGGTCACAGCTTGCCCCATCCACCCCGTGAAGGCGCGAGCGCCCCTGGCACACCCATGACACGGGCGCTCGCGACGCAGACCAGGGAGGCAGACGGCAGGGACCTGCGGCGCCGCCAGGGTGCGGGATGTAGGCGGCAGGCACGATTCGGCGCAGGCAGGGGCCCGGCGGTGGGTCCCGGCGGTTCGGACTCAGCCCAGCGGGACCGGTTCCGGCAGGCCGACGGGCCAGGTGTGGACGGGGTCGCCGAGGCGCATGAGCTCGCAGTAGCGCCGGGCCGTGGCGGCCAGCGCCGCTTGCCTGTCGAGGCCGTCCTCCACGGCCCGGTGGAACGTGGCGGCCTGCCACTGCGCGCCGTTGGTCCGGCTCCTGCACCGCTCCTCGATCACGCCGAGATACCGGTCCCGGTCCACCGGCTCCACGCCCCACGCGTCCAGACCGGCCTCGGCGAGCGGCAGCAGCTCGTCGCGGACCAGGGTGACGGCGTCGACCTCGACCGTGCCCGAGTAGCGGCCGCGCCGGGGCCAGCTGAACCGGGCGTCGATCCCGTGCCGGCACGCGGCCTCGAAGTTGGCGGCCGCGTCCTGGAAGGGCAGCCGGGTCCACACGGGCCGTGACTCCTCGGCGAGTGCGCGGACGAGACCGTAGTAGAAGACCGCGTTGGCGATCACATCGGTGACGGTCGGCCCGGCGGGCAGCACACGGTTCTCCACCCGCAGGTGCGGCACGCCGTCGGCGATGTCGTAGACCGGCCGGTTCCATCGGTAGACGGTGCCGTTGTGCAGGACGAGCTCGGCCAGCTTCGGCACGCCGCCGGCGTCGAGCACGTCGAGCGGGTCCTCGTCGTCGCAGATCGGCAGCAGCGCGGGGAAGTAACGCAGGTTCTCCTCGAAGAGGTCGTACGCGGAGGAGATCCACCGCTCCCCGAACCAGGTGCGGGGCCGCACGCCCTGTGCCTGGAGCTCGGGCGGGCGGGTATCGGTGGACTGCTGGAACAACGGGGGCCGCGACTCCCGCCACAGCTCGCGCCCGAAGAGGAAGGGCGAGTTGGCTCCCACGGCGATCTGCGCGGCGCTCGCCGCCTGCGCCGCGTTCCACACGTCCGCGAAGCGGGCCGGGGTCACCTGCAGGTGCAGCTGCACGGAGGTGCAGGCGGCCTCGGGGACGATGGACTTCGAGGTGCAGGTGAGCCGCTCCACCCCCTCGATGTCCAGCGCGAACTCCTCGCCGCGCGCCGCGACGATCTGGTCGTTGAGCAGCGTGTAGCGGTCGACGTCGGAAAGGTTGGAGGAGACCAGGTCGTCCCGGTCGAGCGTCGGCAGAATACCGATCATCGCTATGGAGGCATCGACCTCCCCGGCTTTTCGGTCGGCATATGCCAGTGACGTCCTCAACTCCTCGGCCAGCCGGTCGAATACCCGACCGCCCAGCCGGTGCGGGGCGATGTTGACTTCCAGGTTGAACATGGCGAGTTCGGTCTGGAAGTCACGGCTGGCGATGCGCTCGAGTACCTGCGCATTCAGCATTTTTGGCATGCCGTCGGAGCCGACGAGATTCAATTCGATCTCCAGCCCCATGAGGTTCTTGGGACGATCGAACCGCTTCTCCTCCAGCAGTCGCTCCAGCCCCTTCAGACACCGCCGGAGCTTGTCGCGGTAGCGGTTGCGATCGGACAGGTCGAACTGGCCTGCCACGACCTTTTCCCCCATCGCAGCGTCCCTTCGCTCGGGCGGGCCGAGGATCCGGCCGCCGGGGTCCCGGTCAGGTGGGATGATGCCCCGCGAACGCGATCGATAACGTCCCACTGCAGCCCCGCACCCGCTACTCTGGTCGCAAATGACCGTCGGGCACATTCACGGGGCATGAGGCACCCAGCAACGGCGGGTACCCCGGGGAACTCGTGAAAAACGCCGACGAGAACGAGCCGACCGCTGCGCGGACAGAACCCGAGGTCACCGCGGTGGAACGCGACCGGAAGCGGGATGAATCCCGTAAATCTCCGACCGAATAGCTTCTTGTTGTTCATGCCGGAAACAGCTAGGCGAAACATCGCCTGAACATTTATCGTATAAACTCTGCAGAACGGCAGAAGGTTGGCGCCCGCGGCTCTGGACCTGCGGTCAGGGCCATGTCCGGCATGCCGCATCTCCGCACCCCTCGCACACAAGGTCCCGGCCCCATCCCCTGCTGCCCCGAGAGCTGACAGCGTCGTCCGCCCCACCC
>NZ_MUBM01000314.1 GCF_002154505.1 Streptomyces carpinensis
CGGCAGATCCAGGTCGGGCCGGTGGCGGTGGGTGGGGACGCCCCGGTGTCGGTGCAGTCGATGACGACGACGCGTACGTCGGACATCGGTGCCACGTTGCAGCAGATCGCCGAGTTGACGGCGTCGGGGTGTCAGATCGTGCGGGTGGCGTGTCCCACGCAGGACGACGCGGACGCGCTGGCCACCATCGCCAGGAAGTCGCAGATCCCGGTGATCGCGGACATCCACTTCCAGCCGAAGTACGTGTTCGCCGCGATCGAGGCGGGTTGTGCGGCGGTGCGGGTGAATCCGGGCAACATCAAGAAGTTCGACGATCAGGTCAGGGAGATCGCCAGGGCGGCGAAGGACCACGGGACTCCGATCCGGATCGGGGTCAACGCGGGTTCGCTGGACAGGCGGCTGCTGCAGAAGTACGGGAAGGCGACTCCGGAGGCGCTGGTGGAGTCGGCGCTGTGGGAGGCGTCGCTGTTCGAGGAGCACGATTTCCGGGACATCAAGATCTCCGTGAAGCACAACGATCCGGTGGTGATGATCGAGGCGTACCGGCAGCTGGCCGAGAGCTGTGATTATCCGCTGCATCTGGGGGTGACGGAGGCCGGTCCGGCGTTCCAGGGGACGATCAAGTCGGCGGTGGCCTTCGGTGCGCTGTTGTCGCAGGGGATCGGTGACACGATCCGGGTCTCGCTGTCGGCGCCGCCGGTGGAAGAGGTCAAGGTCGGTCTGCAGATCCTTCAGTCGTTGGGGCTGCGTCAGCGTGGTCTGGAGATCGTCTCGTGTCCGTCGTGCGGGCGGGCGCAGGTGGATGTGTACAAGCTGGCCGAGGAGGTGACCGCGGGGCTGACCGGCATGGAGGTTCCGCTGCGGGTCGCTGTGATGGGCTGTGTGGTGAACGGTCCTGGTGAGGCTCGTGAGGCGGATCTGGGTGTGGCCTCGGGCAACGGTAAGGGGCAGATCTTCGTCAAGGGCGAGGTCATCAAGACCGTGCCCGAGTCGAAGATCGTGGAGACCCTGATCGAGGAGGCCATGAAGATCGCCGAGCAGATGGAGGCCGACGGCGTGGCCTCCGGCGAGCCGGAGGTCTCGGTCGCGGGCTGAACCCCGCTCCCCAGGAGCCGCGTCCCGGTGACGTTTACTCCTCCCGCGCGCGGCGCGTCGGGTCCTCCACCGGCGAGTCCTCCTGCAGGGAGCCGGGCGCGGCCCGGTCCGGTGCCGCCGGACTCGTGAACGGGGACTGCTCGGGCGGCGGCGGGCTCACGTCGCCGGGGGCGCCCGCACCGCTCGCCGGCACGCGCAGCGCGAGCAGGGCGGCGTCGTCACCGCTGGGCCTGATGCGCTCCAGCAGCGCGTCGCAGAAGTCGTCCACGGTCCCCTCGGTCAGCCGCCGGGCCAGCACGGAGGCCTGGTGCCGGAGCGTGGCCATGCCCAGGTCGATCGGGCGGCCCCGGCTCTCCACCAGGCCGTCGGTGTAGAGCAGGAGCGTGGACTCGGGAGGAAGGTCCTCGTAGGCGTCGGGCCAGCTCAGGCCCAGGTGCAGGGTGGCGCTCATCCCGATCAGCGGGCCGTGTCCGTCCGTCAGGAACCGGGTGTCGCCGTCCCGGGTGACCAGCAGCGGCGGCGGATGCCCGGCATTGACCCAGTTCAGCCGCCACGGCCCGCCCTCCGGCCCCTCGATCCGGGCGAAGACGAGCGTGGCCATGGGCGCGTCGCTGGTGTTCGTCACCGCCTCGTCCAGCCGGCACATGATCAGGCTGGGCGGCTTCTGGTGGTCCCACGCCAGGGCGCGCAGCATGTTGCGGACCTCCGCCATGTGCGCGGCGGCCTTCAGGTCGTGGCCGACCACGTCCCCGATCACCAGGGCCATCACGCCCTCGGCGAGCAGGAAGGCGTCGTACCAGTCGCCGCCGATCTCCATGGCGCTCTGCGCGGGCAGGTAACGGGCGGCCATCCGCAGATGGTTCACCTGCGGCAGCGGGGCGAGCAGCTGGCGCTGCATGGTCTCGGAGACGTTCCGCTGCTCCTCGTAGAGCCGGGTGCTGTCCAGCACCAGCCCGACCCGGCGGCCGATGTCGGCGAGCAGTCGTATCTCGGCGTCGGTGGGGACGGGCGAGTTCCCTGCGCGGCCCACGGTCAGCAGCCCGTAGCGGTTCCGGCGGGCGCACAACGGCACCACCACGGCCGAGTGGCCGCCGAGGCGCTCGAACAGCCTCGCGTGGGTCGCGGCGAGCGGAGACTGAGGATCCCGCAGTTCCTCGGCGGTCAGCAGCACGGGCTCGTCGGCGCCCATGACTCGCTCCACCGCCGCACGGGAGTCGGCCGACAGCAGCGGCAGCGACCCCTCCAGCCGCCTGGCCCGGCGCGGATGCGCGGGACAGCGTACGGCGACCCGCTCCAGCGTCCCGGACCGCTGGGAGCACAGAGCCACCGCCGCCCAGTCGCCCAGCCCCGGAACCAGCACGCGCAGCAGCCTGCGCATCCTCCCGGACGCCTTCAGGGCGGACATCAGCACCGAGGAGACGTCCGCCAGCAGGTTCAGCCGGGCCGTCAGAGCCTCCAGCGCCGCGGTGTGCGCGGCGGCCCGCTCCTCGGCCGCGCGATGCGTGCTGAAGTCGTCGAAGACGACCACCAGCCCGGCCGGCCGGCCCTCCAGCAGCAGGGGAGTGGTCGACCAGATGATCGGCACGGTCGTGCCGTCGGCCCGCAGGAAGAACTCCTCGCTGCCCTGCTCGACGGCCCGGTCGCCGAGCAGCGGAGCCCGCATCGCGCACTCCTCGCGGGGCACCGGGCTGCCGTCGGGGCCGCGGTGCAGCAGGTCATGGGCGTCCTGGCCGAGCATCTGGGCCGCCGACCGGCCCAGCAGCCGCTCGGCCCACGCGTTCACGAACGTGATGCGTCCCGCGCTGTCGAGGGTGAGGACGCCCGTGCCCAAGCCGTGCAGCACCGCGAGGGGGAAGCCGGGCTCCAGCGCCGCGCTCGCGGCGCTCGTGGCCCCTTCCCCTCGTCGTTCCGGACGGAGACGCCCCTCCGGCATGGATGCCACCGTGATCACCGCTTTCCCCAAGCCACACCTGACCAACGTGTACCCATACCGGCCGAAAATCGCTCACCTTCCAGAGCCTCGGGGCCCCGCTCCCCCGGGGGGCGGCGCCGCCCGGATTCGCCAGGTACAGTGCGGAGATCAGCAGAACCCCAGCGTGAGGCCCCGTACGTGTTGACCCAGACCACCTCGCGGGTGCTCGAACCGAGCGACCTGGACGCCGCGCTCGCCGTCCTCGACCGCGAGCCGGTCGCGAACGCCTTCGTGCTGTCCCGGGTACAGGTCGCCGGCCTCGACCCGTGGCGGCTCGGCGGCGAGATGTGGGGCTGGTACGAGGACGGCATGCTGACGTCCCTGTGCTACGCGGGCGCCAACCTCGTCCCGATCTGCGCCACCCCGCGCGCCGTGCGGGCCTTCGCCGACCGGGCCCGGCGGGCCGGCCGCCGCTGCTCCTCCATCGTCGGACCTGCCGAACCCACCACCCAGCTGTGGCGGCTGCTCGAACCGAGCTGGGGCCCGGCCCGCGAGGTCCGCGCTCACCAGCCGCTCATGGTCACCGACCGCATGCCGGCCGACATCGCCCCGGACCCCGGCGTCCGTCGCGTCCGCAAGGACGAGATGGAAACGATCATGCCGGCCTGCGTGGCGATGTTCACCGAGGAGGTCGGCGTCTCCCCCCTCGCCGGTGACGGCGGCCTGCTCTACCAGGCCCGGGTCGCCGAACTCGTCGGCTCCGGCCGCTCCTTCGCCCGCCTCGACGAGCACGGCAAGGTGATGTTCAAGGCGGAGATCGGCGCGGCCACCGACCGGGCCTGCCAGATCCAGGGCGTCTGGGTCGCGCCGGAGTACCGGGGCCAGGGCCTCGCGGCCCCCGGCATGGCGGCGGTGCTGCGCTACGCGCTGGCCGACGTCGCCCCGGTGGTCAGCCTGTACGTCAACGACTTCAACACGGCCGCCCGGCGGACTTACCTGCGGGTGGGCTTCCAGGAGGTCGGGGCGTTCATGAGCGTGCTGTTCTAGGACCGTCCGACGGATCATGGCGCAGACGCGGTCGGGGCGTTTCCGCGCGCACTGTTCCGGATGCCCATCGATGCGCTGTTCAGGGGCCGGTGTGAGCCGGGTAGTCTCCCCGGCATGGCGCACTTTCCCGGTCACGGCTCCCACCGCCCCGACGACGTCGTGATCGGCCCCCTCGACCTCCCGGCCCGCGTCGACGAGGCGCTCGCCGTGCAGGCCGTCGCCTTCGGACTCGGCGCTGACGAGGTCGCCGTACGCCGCCAGATCGTGCTGCGCCACATGACCTGCCGGGGCGCCCGCGCGCTGGGCGCCACCACCGCCGACGGCCGGCTCGTCGGGTTCGTGTACGGCATGCCCAACGACCGCACGCACTGGTGGTCCACCGTCGTCGAACCGTATCTGCGCGCCCGCGGCCACGAGGACTGGCTCGACGACTCCTTCGTCATCACCGAGCTGCACGTCCACCCCGGCCACCAGAACCGCGGCATCGGCCGCGCCCTGATCACCGCCATCACCGACACCGCCGCGGAGCCCCGCTCGATCCTCTCCGCGATCGACACCGACAGCCCGGCCCGCGGCCTCTACCACTCCCTCGGCTACGTGGACCTGGCCCGGCAGGTCCTCTTCCCCAGCGCGCCGAAGCCCTACGCCGTGATGGGCGCCCCGCTGCCGCTGCGCCGCCGCGCGGGTGGCGCCCGCTAACCGATTTCCACCGGCCCAGTCCGCCCGGCTAACCTCCTAGCCATCACCCATACCCGGCAGGAGTACGAGAACCATGGCGAACGCACCGGTCCAGCGCATGTCCCAGTTGATGGCCAAGACGCTGCGCGACGACCCGGCGGACGCCGAGGTCCTCAGCCACAAGCTGCTGGTCCGCGCCGGTTACGTCCGCCGCACCGCCGCGGGCATCTGGAGCTGGCTGCCGCTGGGCAAGAGGGTCCTCGCGAACGTCGAGCGGATCGTGCGCGAGGAGATGGACGCGATCGGCGCGCAGGAGGTGCTGCTGCCCGCCCTGCTGCCCCGGGAGCCGTACGACGCGACCGGCCGCTGGGACGAGTACGGCGGCGAGCTCTTCCGCCTGAAGGACCGCAAGGGCGGCGACTACCTCCTCGGTCCGACCCACGAGGAGATCTTCACCCTGCTGGTGAAGGACCAGGCGTCCTCGTACAAGGACCTGCCGGTCATCCTCTACCAGATCCAGACCAAGTTCCGGGACGAGGCCCGGCCGCGCGCCGGCATCCTGCGCGGCCGTGAGTTCCTGATGAAGGACTCCTACTCCTTCGACCTCGCCGACGAGGGCCTCGCCGAGTCCTACGCCCTGCACCGCCAGGCCTACCAGCGCATCTTCGCGCGCCTCGGCCTGGACTACCGCATCGTCGCGGCCACCGCCGGCGCGATGGGCGGCTCGAAGTCCGAGGAGTTCCTCGCCCCGGCCGAGGCCGGCGAGGACACCTTCGCCGACTGCCCGAACGGCGACTTCGCCGCCAACACCGAGGCGATCACGTACGAGGTGAAGCCGGTGGACGCCTCCGGCGTGCCCGCGGCCGAGGAGATTCCGACCCCCGACACCCCCACCATCGAGACCCTGGCCGCCTCGCTCGGCGTTCCCGCCTCCGCCACCCTCAAGAACCTCCTCGTCAAGGTGGACGGCGAGATCGTCGCCGTCGGCGTGCCCGGCGACCGCGAGGTCGACATGGGCAAGGTCGAGGCGCACTTCGCCCCCGCCACCGTCGAGCTGGTCAGCGCCGAGGACTTCGTCGGCCGCCCCGACCTGGTCCGCGGCTACGTCGGCCCGCAGGGTCTGGACAAGGTGAAGTACATCGCCGACCCGCGTATCGCGCCGGGCACCGCGTGGATCACGGGCGCCAACAAGGAGAACACGCACGCCAAGAACCTGGTCGCCGGGCGTGACTTCGAGGTCGACGAGTACGTGGACGTCGTGGTCGTGCAGGACGGCGACCCCTGCCCGAAGTGCGGCACCGGCCTCAAGCTCGACCGCGCCATCGAGATCGGCCACATCTTCCAGCTCGGCCGCAAGTACACCGACGCCCTCAAGCTCGACGTCCTCGGCCAGAACGGCAAGCCGGTCCGGGTGACCATGGGCTCCTACGGCATCGGTGTCTCCCGCGCGGTCGCGGCCCTCGCCGAGCAGCACGCCGACGAGCACGGCCTGGTCTGGCCCGAGGAGGTCGCCCCGGCCGACGTGCACGTGGTCGCCGCGGGCAAGGCCCTGCAGACCGAGCTGGCCCTCGACGTGTCGCAGAAGCTGGCCGCCGCCGGCGTCCGCGTCCTCGTCGACGACCGTGCCGGTGTCTCCCCGGGCGTGAAGTTCACCGACTCCGAGCTGATCGGTGTTCCGCAGATCCTCGTGGCCGGCCGGCGCGCGGCCGAGGGCGTGCTCGAACTCAAGAACCGCCGCACCGGCGAGCGCGAGGAACTGACCGTAGACGAGGCGATCGCCCGCCTGACGGCCTGACCCGCGCCCCGTCCGCGCCCCCACCGGCGAACCTCCGAGGTTCGCCGGTGGGGGCGC
>NZ_MUBM01000315.1 GCF_002154505.1 Streptomyces carpinensis
GTTCGCCAAGGCGGTCGTGGAGATCGCCGCAGACCCCGACAGTGCTCCGGAGTACCGGGGCACCGGCGACGGCCTCCGTCCGATCGGCTGAGCGGGCTTCTACCGTGGACCGCACCGCAACCCGGGGAGTGGCCGCGATGCCGTCGGACGCCCAGTTCGCCGCCCTGACCGAGCAGTTCCGGCCGGAACTGCTCGCGCACTGCTACCGGATCCTCGGCTCGATCCACGACGCCGAGGACCTGGTGCAGGAGACCTACATGCGAGCGTGGCGCGCCTTCGGCGGATTCGAGGGCCGATCCTCTGTACGGCGATGGCTGTACAAGATCGCCACCATGGCCTGCCTGACGGCGCTGCAGACGCGCTCACGGCGGCCCCTGCCGTCGGGACTGGGTGCGCCCGAGGACGACCACCGGGTCGCCGTGGCCCCCCGCGAGCCGTCGGCGGGGTGGCTGCAGCCTGCGCCGGACTCCCTCTTCGGCCTCGGCACCCTCGACCCGGCGGCGATCGTGGCCGGGCGGACGGGGGTGCGGCTCGCCTTCATCGCCGCGCTCCAGTTGCTGTCCGCCCGGCAGCGGGCCGTGCTGACGCTGCGCGACGTGCTCGGGTTCCGGACGGCCGAGGTCGCCGAGATACTCGACACCACGATCGCGGCCGTCGACAGCGCGCTGCGCCGCGCCCGGGCCCGCCTCGCCGAGGCCGGCCCGGTCGAGGACGGCCTGACCGAGCCGGACGAGGGGACCATGCGCACCCTCCTCGACGGCTACGTCGACGCGTTCACCCGGGCCGACCCCGACGCGCTGGTGAACCTGCTGCGGCTCGACGTGGAACTGGAGATGCCGCCCACCCCGACCTGGTTCACCGGCCGAAGGGCCGTGGTCGGCTTCCTGGCCGACCGGGTGCTGCGCCGCGGCCTGTGGCGGCTGACGCCCACCCGCGCCAACGGCCAGCCCGCCTTCGTCGTCCACCGGCACGCGGGCGACGGACGGTACGAGCCCTACGGCGTCCAGGTCCTGACCCTGGTCGGTTCCCACATCGCCCGCATCACGGCGTTCAACGACCCGAGCCTGGTGCCGACATTCGGTCGCACGCCCACGCCCACGCCCACGTCCACACCCGCGCCCTGAGCCTTCGACCGCTCGGCTCGTGCGGGAGTCACTGCGCAGGTACTCAGCCAGGCCTGAGTACCTGCGCAGTGGTCGGCCACGGGGTGAGCCGAAACGCTTGGGCCATGGACCAACGACTGCGGAAACTCGGCCTCCGACTGCTGGAGATCCTCGTGTCGGCTGCGGTGACGGCAGCAGTGTGGGCTGCCTGGCTGGGCTGGGACCAGCAGCGTGACGTGCGGCCCGACGGCACGACGACCGGCCCGTACGAGGCGTGGCAGGTGATCGGGCTGGTGCTGACCCTGCTGCCGCCGGTGTGCTGGGCGGCATACCGGCGGCACCTCGCGGGCGCGGTGGCCGGCATCCCGGTCGGCCTGTCCCTCTCCGCCTACTACGACTGGTCGGACGACGCCAGCGGTCTGTTCATGGTCGGCGTGACGATGGTGCTGGTGGGGAGCCTCGTCGTGACGGCCGCCCTTTCCGCCGTGATCGTCTCCATGACGCGGAGAGTCCCCTGACACGAGCGGGTCAGACCTGAGCAGCACCGCACGAACGCCACCGCAAGAACGCCTTGGACGACGAACGCCTTGGACGCCATGGCCCGGGGCAGACATACGCCAGAGGGCCGCGCCACTTTCGTGACCCGGCCCTCTGGGCCGGCGGAGGATACGAGATTCGAACTCGTGAGGGGTTGCCCCCAGCACGCTTTCCAACTGTCCACGCTCCTGTTCTGAGGCGTTCATAGGCGTTCGCGCGGCAGCTCAGACGGGGTACGCGTACAGCGGTGAACGCCAACGGCCATCGGCGTACTGGACAAGGACCAGGACAACGAAGCCAATGCCTTGGGGCAGGCACCCAAACGCCGGTTGTAGACGATGCGGGTACCGACTCGCCACGACGGCTTTCGAGACCGTCGCGGTGTCCCGCTCGAAACCCCTATCTGACCTGGCCGAAGACACTTTGGCGGAGACACGGCCCGGGCATAACAACCCGTTGTTGTTTCCGTGCTCGTGACGCACGTCACACCCAGACGCGCAGACTATTGGGCAACCCTTTGAGTTTCCTAGGGATCTCCTTTGCGAACGCGTTGGTCATCCCCGTTTCTGAGGTTCGCATGAAGCTTCGCCGCTACCTGGCTCTCGCTGCCGCTACGGCCGCCATCACGCCTGCTGTCTTTCTTGCGGCCCCGGCCGCTTTCGCGACGGAGGGCAGCCCTGACTCCTCCTCCAGCACCCCCGCCGCCACCGACAGCGAGTCGGCTGCCTCGAGCGAGTCCGAGGGCGGGTCCGCCACCAAGACGGAGGACGGGTCCGACACCAAGACCGAGGACGGATCGGACACCAAGACCGAGGACGGATCGGACACCAAGACCGAGGACGGGTCCGACTCGAAGGACGAAGGCACCACCGACGAGGAGTCGGCCACCCCCAGCCCCAGCACCTCGCCGTCCGAGACGCCGGGCCCGCAGGTGTGCAACGACACCGAGGACTACAAGCAGGACAAGAACCTGCGCACCGGCCTGTCCGGCCTGCCCTCGAAGATCGTCGCGGGCAGCGGATTCCACAACTTCAAGCTGAACGTCAACAACTCCGGCGACAACACCTACAAGCGTGTCGACCTCGGCGTGTTCGCCGCTCAGATCAACGAGAAGAACTACGAGGACACCACGAGCTACCTCACGCTCCAGTTCAAGGATCCGGCCACCGGCACGTGGCAGAACATCTCCCTGAACGAGGACGACGAGGGCGCCGGCTACCTCGGCTACACCGACGTCCAGGCCAAGGAGTCCTTCTCCATCGACCTGCGGCTGAGCATCGACAGCAAGGCCCCGGCCGGCATGGGCTTCGCCATCTCCATCGGCATGTACGCCGATGACAAGGGCAACTGCGTCTACTCCAGCGACGACGACTTCTACCAGTTCGAAGTCCTGGCCGCCGGCTCCAAGTCGGGCAACCCGGGCGAGGCCAAGCCGCAGGGCGGCCGGAAGCCGCTGCCGGCCAAGCCCGCCGGCGACAACAAGATCGTCCCGCAGGGCCACCTCGCAGAGACCGGCTCCAACTCGGCGCTGCCGATGATCGCGGTGGCGGGCGGTGCCGCGGTCGCCGTCGGCGCCGGCGCCGTGTTCGTCGTGCGCCGCCGCAAGGCCGACAGCGGCGCCACAGCCTGACCGCGTACCTGGCGCGCCGATTCTGACTCACCGAGTCACGAGGGCCGCACCCGCACACGCGGGCGCGGCCCTTCGCCATCTGATCCGCAGGCGGGTGCCCGGACCACTCCTACGCGGATCGTGAGGGTTGCCGCCTACTCAGCCTTGGCAGGCTCGTCCGCGCTCGTCCTCCCATGTGCGTCAGCGTCGATGTCAGCGATTGATGTCAAACGCCGCGTCCAGCCCACTCCGCATGGGCAGACGGACCCTCCATTCACGCCATCGCGCCCCGTACGTACAGGGACCGGCATCATCGAACGCGTCACCGACGGTCGCTTCGCGTCTGGGCACGCACGACTCGGCTGGCCTTTACAGCGACAAGCGTGCACAGAGCACTGCCTCGTTCAGTGCCTCTGGGCTACAAATGGCAGTTCTCCGGCAAGGGTGCTCAGCGATTCAAGAGACAAGGCCCACGCGAGCAGCGATCTGCCTTCAGCTGGAAGGCCGCAGGCCCGAGCTACCGCTGCCGGCGCCTTCGCCTGGTCGTCGGGCTCGGTGATGGTGCGGGCGGGGTCGGCAGCTTCGTCCGTCTTCCCCGCCAGGTTGCGGCGAGGCGGCCCCCTGCGGTCGGAAGGCTGGGTACTGCCCGGACCGGGTGCAGGTACGGCGCGAGACCAAGAACACCAAGTCCCGCGCCGGACGCCGTGCCGTGCCTCTTCCGGGTCCCCTGGTCGTGATGCTGCGCGCCACAAGGAAGCGGCAGGAGCGAGAGCGCGAGACCGCCGGGAACCTGTGGGGCGGAGTCGGAGTACGTGTTCACCAAGCGGTTGGGTGGCCCGCTCAGCCCGAACACGGACTATCACGACTGGAAGTGACTCCTGGACGATGCGGGGGTCCGTGACGGTCGACTGCACGACGCCCGCCACAGGGCCGGCACGGTCCTGATGCTGCTGGGGGTCCCTGACCGGGTCATTGGTCAGATCATGGGATGGGAGCCGGGAGGGGCCGCTCGGATGCGGGCACGTTATCTACATGTGACCGACCCCATGCTGAAGGAGGCGGCCCGCAAGATCGAGCGAGCCATCTGGGGAGCGCCGGAAACGCCGTCTGTGGACAAAGACCAGGACAACGACGTCTGAGTGGACAACGAAGCGGCCCCGCTGTGATCAGCGGGGCCGCTTCGTTTCGCCTGTTCAGGCGGCTGCGGAGGATACGAGATTCGAACTCGTGAGGGGTTGCCCCCAACACGCTTTCCAAGCGTGCGCCCTAGGCCTCTAGGCGAATCCTCCGCCGGAAACATTACATGACCGAGAGGAGTGCTCGCGAACTCGTTCCTCACCGTCAGGATCGGGTAGTCTTTCGGCAGCCCCTCACGCGGCGCTATCTGACTGAACTCCCCCAGGGCCGGAAGGCAGCAAGGGTAGGTTGGCTCTGGCGGGTGCGTGGGGGGCGCTTGCGTTCCCCGGCGGGGGTGGCGTGCGGCCGGGCCGGTTGTCAGTGGGCGCCTATAACCTCGTATGCGTGTCGTCTCTCGCGCTGTACCGCCGCTACCGCCCGGAGTCCTTCGCCGAGGTCATCGGGCAGGAGCATGTCACCGACCCGCTGCAGCAGGCGCTGCGGAACAACCGGGTCAATCACGCGTACCTGTTCAGCGGTCCGCGCGGGTGTGGCAAGACGACCAGCGCGCGGATCCTCGCCCGCTGTCTGAACTGCGAGAAGGGGCCGACCCCCACGCCCTGCGGTGAGTGCGAATCGTGCCGCGACCTCGCTCGCAACGGCCCGGGCTCCATCGACGTCATCGAGATCGACGCCGCGTCGCACGGCGGTGTGGACGACGCCCGTGACCTGCGGGAGAAGGCGTTCTTCGGGCCCGCGCGCAGCCGGTACAAGATCTACATCATCGACGAGGCCCATATGGTCACGTCGGCTGGTTTCAACGCGCTGCTCAAGGTGGTCGAGGAGCCGCCGGAGCACCTGAAGTTCATCTTCGCGACCACCGAGCCGGAGAAGGTCATCGGGACCATCCGCTCCCGGACCCATCACTACCCCTTCCGGCTGGTCCCCCCGGGGACGCTGCGGGACTACCTCGGTGAGGTGTGCCACAAGGAGGACATCCCCGTCGAGGAGGGGGTGCTTCCGCTGGTCGTGCGGGCCGGTGCCGGATCCGTACGTGACTCCATGTCCGTCATGGACCAGCTGCTCGCCGGTGCGGGAGAGGAAGGTGTGACCTATGCCATGGCCACCTCGCTCCTCGGGTACACCGACGGCTCGCTGCTCGACTCCGTCGTCGAGGCCTTCGCCTCCGGGGACGGCTCCGGCGCCTTCGAGGTCGTCGACCGTGTGATCGAGGGCGGCAACGATCCCCGTCGGTTCGTCGCCGACCTGCTGGAGCGGCTGCGGGACCTGGTGATCCTCGCCGCCGTCCCGGACGCCGCCGAGAAGGGGCTCATCGACGCCCCGGCCGATGTCGTCGAACGGATGCAGGCCCAGGCCCGTTCCTTCGGCGCCGCCGAGCTGAGCCGCGCCGCCGACCTCGTCAACGAGGGCCTGACCGAGATGCGCGGCGCCACCTCGCCTCGCCTCCAGCTCGAGCTGATCTGCGCCCGCGTGCTGCTGCCCGCCGCCTACGGCGACGAGCGGTCCGTGATGGCCCGCCTCGACCGGCTCGAGCGCGGTGGGAGTTTCTCCACGGGGGCGGGGGCCCCTCCGATGGGGTACGTGCCCGGTCCCGAGGCCCACGGAGCGGCAGCCGCCGTCGGCGGCCCCGCCGTGCCGGTACCGCCCGGCGGCGGCCCCGCGGCGGCTCGGGCGGCGGTACGGGCTTCTGGTCCCGGTGGCGGCGTTGACGGCCCTGGTGGTTCCGCTGGTCCTGGTGCCGGAGGTGCCGGTGCCGGTGCGCCGGCAGGGGGCATGGGGCCCGGCCGTGGATACGGGCATGAGGGCGCCGAGGCGTCCTCCGGACCCCCTTCCACGGCGCCTTTCGGACCTGCCGCCGCTCCCGCCGTCGGTGACCGCTCCCAGGAGTCGACCCCGCCCGATGCTCCACCCGCCTCGGCGCCTGCCGCCGCCGCGCCCGGCGCCTGGCCCACGGCCGCGCCCGCAGGCGGTGGGCGACGCCCCGGGGGCTGGCCGACCGCTGCCGCGCCCGGCACGGGCCGGCCGTCGAGCGGTTCGCCTGCTCCTGCCCCCACCATGGCGTCACCCTCCGGCCCGCGGACCGCGGCCCCCGGACAGCAGGGGCCCGGTCCGGCCGCCGGCCTCCAGGCGTCCGGCCCGTCCGGCCCGGTCTCCGGTGGGCTCGACCCCCGGCAGCTGTGGCCGAACATCCTCGACGCGGTCAAGAACCGCCGCAAGGTCACCTGGATCATGCTGGACCAGTACGCCCACGTCGCGGGCTTCGACGGGACGACCCTGCAACTCGGGTTCGCCGGCGCGGGCCCGCGGGACAGTTTCGTCAGCAACGGCAGCGAGGACGTGCTGCGGCAGGCGCTGGCCGAGCAGTTCCACGTGCAGTGGAAGATCGAGGCGATCGTCGACCCGACGGGTGGCGGCGGCTCCGCACCCCCGGCCACCGGCGGCTACGGAGGCGGCGGCGGATACGCCACCGGCAGCGGCTACGGGGGCGGCACCCCGGTCGCGTCCCGGCCCACGACGGCCGCCCAGCCCGCCGCTGCGGGCGGCGCCGGTTCCTCCGGACCGGGTGCACCCCAGGCCCGGTCGGCGGCGGCCACGGCCACCGGTGGCCCACCGGCAGCGGCCCCCTCGCCC
>NZ_MUBM01000316.1 GCF_002154505.1 Streptomyces carpinensis
GCGGTGACCTCGCCGTGAGGGCCGGGCCCCCACCGGCCCGCCCCTCACGGCGAGGTCACCGCACTGGGTGATCCACTGCCGGACGGCGCGGCGGACGTGCTCTCGCTCGGCGCGGCCGACACGCTCTCGGACGCCGTGGGCGACGCCTCCGGCACCGTCCCTCCGGACGACAGCGACGGTGCGGGCTCCCCCACCGTCCCGTTGCCGCTGGGCACCGCCCGGTCGGAGGCACTGGGCTCCCCCGGCGCGGTGACCGACGCCTGGGCCGAGGCGGTCGCGCTGCCCGACGCGGACGCCGACGGTTCGTCACTGGGCCCGGCCGCCCCGGCGGAGCCCGCCGCTCCCGGCGTCGGCGACGGCACCGCGGACGCCCCGCCGGACGGCTCGCCCGACGACGGCCCACTCGGCGTCGAAGCCTGCCGTGGCGTCGGCTCCTGCGTGGGCACCCCCGGCTGGAGGATCGGCGCGATCGGTGGTTTCTTCGGCAGCGGCTGCGGTGTCATCCCCGACACCCACGCGTAGCCGAGCCCCGTGAGCCCGGCCAGCGTCAGCGCGCACACCGCGACCCGCAGCGCGGGCCGCCCTGCCGTGGCGCGCTTCGCGGCGCGGAAGAGCCGCCCGCCGAGCTTCACGGAGAGATAGACGACACCCGCCATCGGGCACAGCAGCATGACGCAGCCGATGACGCCGACCAGGCCCTCGACGATCCGCCCGTCGACGAACGCCGAGCCGGTGCCGACGATCTGCTCGGTCAGCGACCGGGTCATGGTGGCGACGATGCGGGGCAGGTTCCACAGGGCGTAGCCGAGTTCGCCGACGATCAGCGGGACCATCGTCAGCACCCAAGTGGCGACGATGGTGCGCGCCGACCTCTTCAGCCCGGCGACCTCCTTGCGGGCGGCCCGGCCCTTCCTGCCCGGCGCGAGACTCAGCAGGATCGGCTTGATCTTGCCGTACAGGTCGGGCACGCCGGCCAGGTCGCCGAGGATGTAGTAGCCGTCCAGCCGGACGGCCGGCATCAGCTGCTCTAGGATCTCGAAGTGCCCGAGATAGACGGCGGCCAGGAAGAACTGTGACCCGGTGGCGAAGTACGCCCCGGCCATGGCGAGCATGAAGACGACGTTGAAGTACACCCCGCCGAGGTCGGTGCGCAGCCGCCCCGCGCGGCCGATCCGGTAGACGTCGGTGACGTCGGTGTACATCGAGGGCCAGATGAGGAAGAGCCCGCAGCCGATGCACCCGGGGTGGGCGCCGCCGTATCTGCAGGCGGAGGCGTGGCCGAACTCGTGGAAGACGAGGGAGGCCACGGTGAGGACGAAGACGATGAGGATGAGGACGGGCTGGTCGAGGACTTCCAGGACCGGCTCGATCGCACCGAAGAAGCCGAACAGCCAGACGTCCATGACGACGGCCGCGGCCAGCACCAGGGCGACCACGGTCGGCCGGTGCAGCCAGGCGAAGGTCCGGGCGATCCTCGCGGTCCGGCGCTCGTCGAAGATCACCCGGTGGCCCTTGAGGGCGAGCAGGAGGTCCGAGCGCGGTGCGTCGACCTCCTCGCTCTCCTGCCCGTCGGGGACCGTCACACCGAGCGGTTCGAGCTTGTTCTCGACCAGGTAGCGGATGTTCTCGGCGCTGACCTCGCGCGCGAACCGGGCGCTGACGCGGTGGGCGATGGTCTCGGCGTCGCGGACGCCGTCGATGGACGAGGCGACGAGGTACAGCAGCCGCGACAGCTGCACGACCTGCCCGTCCCCCCGACGGGCGATGTACTTGGGCTCGGTGAAGCCCGACCCCTGGTACTCGCCGTGCAGCCGCAGCCCCGCGCTCAGGCGTGGGACGAGTGGCGGCGGCGGCTGCTCGACGACCGCCCAGGTGGCCGTCGCCACCTGCTCGTAGGTCATCGGCCACCCGCCGGGCCCCGGGACCGGGCCGGTGTCGTGCAGTGTCGGCGCCCCGTCTCCGAGAACCGTCATAGGTGATCTCCCCCCACGTCGTGCCCCACGCCGTCCCTCCGGGGACGGACCGCGTCGTACCCCCCTCGCGGTCCGCCCCCGGTGGTGTCGTCCGGCGCGGCGGTTACTGCGTGACGCTGATGCTCTGGACGGCCTGCGACTGGGCGGCGGACCACGAGGAGTGGTCGTTGAGCGCGGCGGACTCGTTGTGCGCCGAGATGTTGGCCACGTGCTTGGTGACGTTGACCGACTTGGTGAAGTTGAACTTCAGCCGGCCGAGAGCCTCGCGGCCCGGCAGCAGCTCCGCCGACTCGGTGTCCAGCTCGTGCATGTCCATGCTCATGACGGACGTCCTTCCGGTTTCTGGGTGTTTCGGTGTGGCGTGGGGGCGGATGTCACTGGCTGACGCTGATGCTCTGGCCGGCACCGGAGTCGGCCACGGACCACGCCGAGTGGTCGTTCAGGGCGGCGGACTGGTTGGCGGCCGAGATGTTGGCCACGTGCTTGGTGACGTTGACCGACTTGGTGAAGTTGAACTTCAGCCGGCCCAGGGCCTCACGGCCCGGCAGCAGCTCCGCGGACTCGGCCTCGAGCTCGTGGGCGTCCATCATGGTCAATTCCCCCTCAGGGATGGGCGTTTCCGATCGGAGAGAGTCAGGTTCCCCCCGGACTCTGTCCAACCTGGTCGGACGAACTGTCCAACGAGATTGGACACTAGGGCCTCGTGAAGCACTCGCGCAACCCCCTCCACGAATCCCCCTCTCGGCCCCCGGCGCCGACGCCCGTAGAATCGGGCGCTACGTGGAGGTTCCCCACGGCTTTTGCCTGGCGGCGAGCAGGAAGTGACCATCGGTGGCCAACGCACTGCAGCAGTTGATCCGTGAGCGCCTCGACCGCAAGGGCTGGTCCTACGGCGACGTGGCGCGCCGCGGCGGCATCCCGCGCTCCACGGTCCACCACCTGGCCACCGCCGACCGTGTGGTGCGCATGCCCCAGCCGGCCACACTGGAGGGACTGTCCAAGGGGCTGGAACTTCCGTTGGACACCGTCCGCCGCGCCGCCGCGGAGTCCTGCGGCATCCACGTCTACGGTTCCGCGGGCGCCGAGGGGGAGGCCTCCCCCCGGACGGACCCCGAGGTCGACCTGCTCATCGCCAGCGTGCAGAAGCTGTCGGCCGACGACCGCCGGCATGTCGCCGCGCTGGTGGAGTCCCTCCTGGACCGCTCCTCACGGCAGGAGTGACGGCCCGGAGCGCCGGCCGACCGTCCGGTGACACCGATTGCCCGTTCTCCCACCAAGTCGGAAAAAGTATCCGGACGACCCGGAAACCACCGAGATCCGCCGCTAGTCTCTCGTCTGCCCGAGGCGCGAGAGCCGCACGACCCCGGGCTCCCAGGGGGGACATGTGTTGTTCGTGCATGGCGGGCCGACCACGGCCGTGGTCCGCAATCCCGCCGGAGACGCGGTGGTCCTGCTGTCCGGTGAACTGCCCGAGGTCCTCACCGACGAGGCGCTCGCGGAACTCCTGGACCTGGCCGCCGCCATCCTGAAGGCGGACGAGCTGGAGCTGTTCCACGCGTGCCTGCGGACCCTGCGCCGCAACGGGATGCGCGCGGGCCGGCGCATCGAGATCGACGGCGCCGTACTGACGGTCTACGAGGGCTGAGCGTGCACCCCCCTGCCCCCGCGGACAGGTGAGGTGCCGTGACGTGAAGGTGCCCGGAACCGGACTTGAACCGGTACGCCCGCGAGGGGCAGCGAGGTTTAAGCTCGCCGTGTCTGCATTCCACCATCCGGGCAGGCCATGGGCTCCGCGCTGAGGTTCCGAGCCTATCGGGAGGCGCCCCCCGAACAGTGGACTGATGGACCGATGTTGTCTTATTTTATTGACGCTTGAGGGGGCATCAGCAATCCAAACCACCGGTCGGCGCCTGCCAACAGCCTTGCGGGCCGTGCCCGCCCGCGCACGCGGAATGACGGAATTTCACCGTCCGAACAGGAGCACTCCATCCTTTCTCGATGTCGCCCCTCCCAGGGATGCTCCTCGACCGCTCTCAGGGACGGGTGTCATCCCCAGGTATGAGAAGGGCCCGTGCGGTCCGACCCGAGTCGCCCCCAGGAACCGGAGCAGCGGCTGACTCGGCGGGCCCGTTCGGCCGCGACGATGGTCCATGTCCCCGAGAACGTCGTCGTCCCGTCAGGAGCACACACCCGTGACCACCTCTTCCATCGCCGGCCGGACCACCGCCGTGGCCGCGCGCGCCACGGATCTGTCGAAGATCTACGGACAGGGCGAGACCCAGGTGGTCGCCCTCGACCGGGTCTCCGTCGACTTCCGGCAGGCCGAGTTCACCGCGATCATGGGCCCCTCCGGGTCCGGCAAGTCCACGCTGATGCACTGCGTGGCCGGTCTCGACACCTTCTCCTCCGGGTCGGTGCGCATCGGCGAGACGGAGCTGGGCTCCCTGAAGGACAAGCAGCTCACCAAGTTGCGCCGGGACAAGATCGGCTTCATCTTCCAGGCGTTCAACCTGCTGCCTACGCTGACGGCCCTGGAGAACATCACCCTTCCGATGGACATCGCGGGCCGCAAGCCGGACAGGCAGTGGCTGGACTCGGTGATCGGGATGGTCGGGCTGTCCGGGCGGCTGGGGCACCGGCCCTCGCAGCTGTCCGGCGGTCAGCAGCAACGCGTCGCCGTCGCGCGGGCGCTGGCCTCCAAGCCGGACATCATCTTCGGCGACGAGCCCACCGGAAACCTCGACTCGCGCTCGGGCGCCGAGGTCCTCGGCTTCCTGCGCAACTCCGTGCGCGAGCTCGGCCAGACGGTGGTGATGGTGACCCACGACCCGGTGGCGGCGGCGTACGCGGACCGGGTGGTGTTCCTCGCGGACGGCCGGATCGTGGACGAGGTGTACGGGCCGACGGCCGACACCGTGCTGGACCGGATGAAGCAGTTCGACGCCAAGGGCCGCACCAGCTGATCCCCCGCCCCGCCCTCCACCTCGTACACCTGGACTGAGACAACCCCATGTTCCGCACCGCCTTGCGCAATGTGTCCGCGCACAAGGCCCGGCTCCTCATGACCGTGCTCGCCGTGATGCTCGGCGTCGCCTTCGTCTCGGGGACCCTGGTCTTCACCAACACCATCTCCGACGCCTTCCAGAAGAGCTCCGCCAAGGGCTTCGACCACGTCGACGTGGCCGTCGAGGCCAAGTACCAGAAGAGCAGGGGCGACCGGGTCGGCAGGACCCCCGAGCTGACCCAGGCGACACTGGACAAGAGCGTCCGCGTGCCGGGGGCGGCCTCCGCCATCGGCGTCGTCCACGGCTTCACCGCGATCGCCGACAAGGACGGCAAGCTGATCGGCGGCGGCTTCCGGTCGGAGGGCGGCAACTACTGGGGCGACAAGGACCCCCGGTACCCGCTCGCCGACGGCACCGCCCCGCACGGCGAGGGCCAGGTCCTCATCGACTCCGAGACCGCCCGCCGGGCCGGTTACAAGGTCGGCGACACCGTGCGCATCTCCGTCGACGGCCCCGTCCTCACCCCCACCGTCAGCGGCGTCTTCACCACCGACGACGGCAACGTCGCCGCCGGTGGCAGCCTCGCCCTGTTCGACACGGCCACCGCGCAGAGGCTGTTCGGCAAGCCGGGCACGTACGACGAGATCGACGTGAAGGCGAAGGCCGGCACCAGCCAGACGGCGCTCAAGGCGCAGCTGGACGAGGCGCTGCCGAAGGGCAGCACCGAGACGACCACCGGCACCCGGCTCGCCGACGACCAGGCGCGGGCGATCTCCTCGTCCATGAGCAGCATGAAGCAGGGCCTGCTGGTCTTCGCCGGGATCGCGCTGTTCGTCGGCACGTTCATCATCGCCAACACCTTCACCATGCTGGTCGCCCAGCGCACCAAGGAGCTGGCGCTGCTGCGGGCGGTCGGTGCCTCCCGCCGGCAGGTCACCCGGTCGGTGCTGATCGAGGCGTTCTTGGTCGGCACCGTGGCCGCCGTGACCGGTCTGGTCGCCGGCATCGGCATCGGCGCGGGGCTGAGGTCCCTGCTGGGGTCGCTGGGCGCCACCGTGCCCGACGGACCGCTCGTCATCACGCCCGGTACCGTCGCCGCCGCCCTGGCGGTCGGCATCCTCGTGACCATGCTCGCCGCGTGGCTGCCCGGCCGGCGGGCGGCGAAGATCCCGCCGGTGGCGGCGATGAGCAGCGTGCACGCGAAGGCCACCACCAAGTCGCTGGTGCTGCGCAACACGCTCGGCGCCCTGTTCTCGGCGGCCGGCGTCGCGGTGGTCCTGGCGGCCACGACGATGGACGGAGACTCCGGTCAGGCCCCCATGGGGCTCGGCGCGGTCCTGTTGATCATCGGTGTGTTCATCCTGACCCCGCTGCTGTCCCGCCCGCTGATCGCGGCCGCCGCCCCGGTGCTGCGCGTCTTCGGCGTCTCCGGCAGGCTGGCCCGGCAGAACTCCGTGCGCAACCCGCGCCGTACGGCGGCCACCGCGTCCGCACTGATGATCGGACTGACCCTGATCACCGGCATGACGGTGATGGCGGGCAGCCTTCAGCACGCGATCGACAAGATGGCGTCCTCCGCGCTCCGAGCCGACTACGTGGTGTCGATGGCGAACGGCAACGGCCTGTCCCCGGACGTCGACCGGAAGCTGAGGGCCACCGAGGTCGTCACCGCCACCAGCCCGCTGCGCAACGCCCCCTCCCGCATCGACGGCGAGACCGAGTACCTGACCGGCGTCAACGGCTCCGCGATCGGCAGCCTGACGGACCTGAAGGTCGACGACGGCTCCTTCACGGTCGGCGGCACCCGGGTCGTGGTCGACGACAAGACCGCCGAGTCCCACCACTGGAGTGCCGGATCCGGCTTCACCGTCTCCTACGAGGACGGCAGGAAGCAGCACCTGACGGTCTCCGGGGTCTACGAGGGCAACCAGATGATCCGCGGGATCATGCTCGACAACACCACGCTCGCCCCGCACCAGAGCGGCCCGACCGACATGCAGGTCATGGTGAAGACCGCCGACGGAGCCTCCGGCGCGACCAAGGACAGGCTGGTCGAGGCGCTCGGCTCCAACCCGGCGATCAAGATCCAGGACAAGAAGGACATCTCCAACGACATCGCGCAGATGTTCACGCTGATGCTGAACATGCTCTACGGCCTGCTCGCGATGGCGGTGATCGTGGCGGTCCTCGGGGTCATCAACACCCTGGCGATGTCGGTGTTCGAGCGCTCCCAGGAGATCGGCATGCTCCGCGCGATCGGCCTGGACCGCAAGGGCATCAAGCGGATGGTCCGCCTGGAGTCCCTGGTGATCGCCCTGTTCGGCGGGGTCCTCGGCGTCGGCCTGGGCGTGTTCTTCGGCTGGGCGGCCGGTCAACTGCTCGGCACCAAGATGCCGACCTACGAACTGGTCCTGCCCTGGGCCCGGATGGCGGTCTTCCTGCTGCTGGCGGCGGCGGTCGGCGTGCTGGCGGCGCTGTGGCCGGCCCGGCGGGCGGCCCGGCTGAACATGCTCCAGGCCATCAAGTCGGAGTGACGGCACCTGTCGCGAAGGGGCCCCGTTCCTGGTTGGAACGGGGCCCCCGGCGTACGTGCGCACTGCCCGTCAGGCGCCCGGCGCACCCCACGTACGGGCCCGCAGGGGCATCCCCGAGTCACCGGTTTCGGGGGTCTTCACGGCCAGCACCTGGTTGACGCCGATGCGGTTGCGCTCGAAGGCGAGGGCTGAGGCCGCCATGTACAGCCGCCAGACCCGGGCGCGGCCGGGGCTGGTGAGCTGCACCGCCCGTGCCCAGTTCTCCTCCAGGTTGGCCACCCATCGGCGCAGGGTGAGCGCGTAGTGCTCGCGGATCGACTCCACGTCGCGCACCTCGAACCCGGCGCGCTCCAACTGGGTGACGGTGGTGCCGATGGGTGCGAGCTCGCCGTCCGGGAAGACGTAGGCGTCGATGAACTCGTCCACGTGGTACGCCGACTCCTCGCGCTGCGGGCGGCGGCC
>NZ_MUBM01000317.1 GCF_002154505.1 Streptomyces carpinensis
CGACCGGCCCTGCCCCCCGACCCGGCCGGCCCGTACCGCCGGTCGAACGAGCCGCCGTGGTCAGGGAGTTGGACGCGTTCCTGATGAGCCCGGCGGCCGTGCTCGGCCTCGTCGGCGCGCCCGGCAGCGGGCGTACGACCGAACTCGCGGCGCTCGCCGGGCGCAGGGCCCGCGGCGACGCGCCCGCCCCGACGGTGTGGCTGCGCGGGGCCGATCTGGACGGCGCCGACGCCTCGATCGCGGACGCGGTGCGCCGGGCGCTGGACCGGGCGGCCCGGATCGTCGCGGCGGCCCGGGCGCCCCTGCCGACCGAGCTCTCCGACCTCACCCCGGAGCGCGTCGCGCGCCTCGCCCGCGCCCACGGCCGCCCGCTCCTGCTCCTGCTCGACGGACCGGAGGAGATGCCCTCCGCCCTGGCCCACCGGCTCGCCGAGTGGACCGAGGGGACCGCGCGGTGGCTGCGCGGCACGGGAGCGCGGCTCGTGGTGGCGTGCCGCGAGGAGTACTGGGAGGGCGCGGGCGCGCAGTTCCCGCCGGACCTGCTCCACCTCCCGCTCGCGCCCGACGCCCCCTGCGGAGCAGGCGACGCGGGCCCGGCCCGTCACGGCCCGGCCGCCCCCCACCTCCCGCCGTGCCTGCGCCTCGGCGACCTCACTTCCGTCGAGGCCCGCGCGGCCCGGGTCCGGCACGGCATCCCGGACGGAGCCCTCGTCGACGCCGACGCCGGCCACCCCCTCACGCTCCGGCTGCTGGCGGAGGTACGCACCGCCCTGCCCGGCTCCCCGGACCACTCCGGACTCGACCGCGCCGATGTCCTCGCGGCCCACCTGGACCTGATGTGCCTGCGCATCGCCGTCCGCCTCGCCGCGGAGAACGACCTGCGCAGCACCGCCGTACGGCGCCTCGCGGCCAAGGTCTCCGGCCAGGTGCACGAGGCCGCACGGCGCAGCCTCGGGCCGGCCCGGGCGGAGGTGGACCGGGAGACGTTCGAGGCGGTGTTCCCGTGGGGTGCCGCCCCCGCGCACCTCGGCGGTGGCACCGGCTGGGCGTCCGCCGTCCTCACCGAGGGCCTGCTCGTCCCGGCCGGTGACGGCTACCGGTTCGCGCACGAGGAGATCGCCGACTGGATCCAGGGCATCCACCTCGACCTGGACGAGGCCCTCCGCGTCCTGGTCCACCGGCGGCACGTTCCCGGGGAGCCGCACCATCCGCTGCCCGTCCCGCACCACCGCATCGGCCCCGTCGTCCAGGCCCTGCTCCTGCTGGCCCGCCAGCACGGAACGCGCCGACTGGCCGTCCGGCTGGAGGAGTTGGTGTGCGCCCTGGACACCGACCCGCACTCCTGGTGGGCGTCCCGGCTGCTCGCCGGCGTACTGCTGCGGGTGCCGGACGCGACCCCGTACACCGGTGTGCTGCGCCTGCTGGCCGAGCGGATCGCGGTCCGGCAGCAGTGCGACCTGCCGGTGCCCCAAGGTTTCGGACCCGGTTTCTGGACCGCGCTGCACCTGCCGGCCGCCGACCGCTGCGACCTGCTGCGGCGCCTCCTGCTCGCCGACGGCGCCCCGCCGGACATCTCCACCTCGCCTCAGGCCACCCGCGAGCCCCACCGGCCGCAGGTCCGCCGCCCCGGCATCGCGCACGCCCGCTATCTCGACGCCGCCGCGCACCTGCTCGCCACCGACCCCGCCGGCGTGCAACCGCACCTCACCCGCTGGTTCCACGACGAGCGGCCACTGCCCGCCGCCCCGCACGCCACCGTCGCCACGGCCGCCCAGGCACTGCTCTACGCCCACCGCCACCGTGCCCTGGACGACCTCACCGAGGTGCTGGCCGACTGCGCGCACCGGCGGGCCGAGGAACTGCTGGCCGTGTTCGCCGAGGAGGAGCCGGCCGCGCTGTGCCGGGCCGTCGACCGGTGGGCGCACGACGAACGCCCGGACCGGCGGGCGGCGGCCATTGCCCACGGGCTGCGCACCGCCCCGCACGCGCGTACGGAGGCCGACCGCGAACTGCTGCGCCGGGCCGCCCTGACCGTGCTCGCGCGCCCCGCCGACTCCGCCCTGCACGGCGGTGCGCTCGCCCTTCTCGTAGGCGACCCGCACGCCCGCGCCGGCCACCTGCCGCAGGCACTGCGGCACTTCGCGACCGGCGACCCGCATCTGCCGGCCGGCGCGCTGACCCCTGCCCTGACCACGCATCCGGAGGCGGTCCTCGCCGCCTTCGGCGAACGGCTGCGGCGCGGTCCCGACGCCGACACCGGGCAGGTGCTGCGCGCCCTCGCCGACGTCACCACGCCCACGCTCGCCCGCCGGGTCGCCGCCGTGATCCGCGAGGCGGTGGCGCGGCGGCCGCACACCGCGGGACACGTGGCCGCGTACGTGGACCGGCGCCTGCACCACGGACCAGCCGCCCGCCCGGTGCTGTTCCCCCTGGTCACCGGCCTGCTGGAGGACGCTCCGACCCAGCTGCGCACGGCCCTGGGCGGCGTGCTCGCCGCCCCCGGCACGCACATGGCCGCCCCCCGTACCCCCGCAGCCCTGGTCTCCGGCACGCTGCGCCGGGAGCTCCTGGACTTCCTCCTGGCCCACGAGGACGACCCGGCCGTCCTGGACGCGGTGCTGCACGCCGCGGCCCCCACCGCCGAGGAGGACCTCCGGGACCTCGTCCACCGTGTGGGCCTGCTCCTGGTGCGCACTCCCGAAGGCGCGGCCGTGTTCGACCGTGCCCTCGTGGAGCTGGGCCGGCGCCTGCCGGGCTTCGCCGCCCGTGTGGTCCGCTGGCTGGCCGACACCCCGCAGGACTGGGCGGCTGTGGTGGGCCCGAGCGCCCGCCGGACGATCGAGAACCTGGCTGGGGCCCCCGTCCCGGCCTGAGACGCGCGGTGCGGGACGTGCGCCCCGTCACAGCCTCGATGCCGATGCGGGCGGGGAACGCGGGACATGGCACCCTTAGACCTGCGGACAAGGCAGCAAGGCAACCGAAGCAACACGGACACGGGTTCGACGAGGAGCGGTCACAGTGCAGCGCTGGCGTGGCTTGGAGGACATCCCCCAGGACTGGGGGCGCAGCGTCGTCACCATCGGCTCCTACGACGGAGTCCACCGCGGCCACCAGCTCATCATCGAGCACGCCGTGAACCGCGCCCGCGAGCTGGGCGTCCCCACTGTCGTCGTCACCTTCGACCCGCACCCCAGCGAGGTGGTGCGCCCCGGCAGCCACCCGCCCCTGCTCGCCCCGCACCACCGCCGTGCCGAACTGATGGCGGAGCTGGGCGTGGACGCGGTGCTCGTCCTCCCGTTCACCACGGAGTTCTCGAAGCTGTCCCCGGCCGACTTCGTCGTCAAGGTGCTGGTCGACCGGCTGCACGCCAAGGCGGTCGTCGAGGGCCCGAACTTCCGCTTCGGCCACAAGGCCGCGGGCAACGTGGAGTTCCTCACCGAGCAGGGCAAGCTCTACGACTTCGAGGTCGAGGTCGTCGATCTCTACGTCACCGGTGAGGCGGGCGGCGGAGAGCCCTTCTCGTCGACCCTGACGCGGCGGCTGGTGGCCGAGGGCGACGTCACCGGCGCCCGGGAGATCCTGGGCCGCCCGCACCGCGTGGAGGGCGTGGTCGTCCGCGGCGCTCAGCGGGGCCGCGAGCTGGGCTTCCCCACGGCCAACGTCGAGACGCTCCCGCACACCGCGATCCCCGCGGACGGCGTCTACGCCGGATACCTGCACGCCCAGGGCGAGGCCATGCCGGCCGCGATCTCCGTCGGCACGAACCCGCAGTTCGACGGCACCGAGCGCACGGTCGAGGCGTACGCCATCGACCGTGTCGGCCTCGATCTGTACGGCCTGCACGTCGCCGTCGACTTCCTGGCCTTCGTACGCGGCCAGGCCAAGTTCGACTCCCTCGAGGCCCTGCTCGAAACGATGGCCGAGGACGTCAAGAAGTGCCGCGAGATCGTCGCAACGGACGAGCAGCAGTCGTAGACCCGGACTTGGCCCAGCCCTGGCCTCTGTCCGCCCGGGAGGCCTCTGCGAGGCCGACCGGGCTCGCAGCGCCACGTTGTGGTCGGCCCGGACCTCGTCACCGGCAGCCGAGTCGGGTCGGCCTCCTGGCCCCGGTTGCGTCTGTTCCGCCGGAGAGGCCCCGTCTTCGCTCACCGGAGTGCCTCGGCCGTGCCGGTGGGCGGGTCAGACGCACTCAACGGCCCGTGGCGTGCCCGCCCCGGCGCCGCCGGGGCGAGGCGGTTGGGTCCCTTCGCAGGCCGTCCCGTCCGGGGTGCGTCGCCCTCCTCTGCGAGCGAGCCGGCTCGCAGAGCACAGGCCGCGGTTGACCCCGGGCCTCGCTCCTTGCCGCCGAGCGGGGTTGGCCTCTCGTCCCCGGTCGCGACTGTGCTGCCGTAGCGGCCCCGTTCGGACTCCCCGTCGCCCCTCCCGGCCGTGCACCGGGCCGCGCCAGACGCGCTCAACGGCCAGTGGCGTTCTCGCCTCGGCGCCGGGCAGGCCGCGCTGTGCCCTCCGTAGACCATCCCCGCTCCTGCGAGGCCGAGTGGGGCCGGTCTCCGGGCCGCGATCGCGCCTGCCCCGCCGTGCGGCCCCGTCTTCGCTCCTAGGCGCGCCTCGGCCGTGCCCCGGCCTCAGCCCTCCCCGGACCTCCACC
>NZ_MUBM01000318.1 GCF_002154505.1 Streptomyces carpinensis
GAGGTGATCGCGGCCGCGATCCTCCTGGGTGCCGTGGTCGGCTCCCTCGCCTGCAGCCTGCTGTCCGAACGTGTCGGTCGACACCGCACGATCCTGATGATCTGCGTGGTGTTCGTCCTCGGCAGCCTGGCCAGCTCACTCGCGCCCACTGCGGTCGCTCTGGCCCTGGCCCGGGTGCTGCTCGGCTTCGCCGTCGGCGGCGCCACTCAGACCGTACCCATGTACGTTGCCGAGCTGGCCCCCAAGTCGATCCGCGGACGTCTGGGCTCCGCTTCCAGCTCGCCATCGGTGTCGGCATCGTCATCGCGACGCTCGTGGGTGCGAGCGAGACGGTCTCCTGGCGGGAGGCGATTGGCGCAGCCGCCGCACCGGCGCTGGTGATGCTTCTCCTTCAGTTGCGCCTGCCCGAAAGCCCGCGGTGGTTGGTGCTCAAGTTCGGCCTCGGTCGTGCGGAGGAGGCGCAGAAGGTGCTCTACAGGTTGCGGCCCGACGGCTACGACGTCTCCTCCGAGCTCGAAGAGATCGTCGCTCTGGAGGGACGCCAGCAGCGGACCAGCAGAGGCAACCGCGGTTGGAGCGGGCTGCGGCAGCCGTGGGTACGGCCGGCCTTGGCAGTCGGCTGCGGCATTGCCCTGTTCACCCAGCTGTCCGGCATCGAAATGATCATCTACTATGCGCCGACCATCCTGACCGACAACGGCTTCTCCAAGACGACCGCGCTTTGGGTCAGCGTGGCGCTGGGCACGGTCTACCTCGTCATGATGGTGGTCGGCCTGATCATCGTCGACAAGGTCGGGCGCCGCCGGCTGACTCTGGTGATGGTGCCCGGCACGGCACTGAGCCTGTTCGCGCTCGGCGCCTTCTGCGTCACCGGCCACTCCGGCCGCGCCTACGTGCCACCAATCGTCGCCTGCCTGCTGGCCTTCATGTTTTTCAACGCTGGCGGGCTCCAGCTGATGGGCTGGCTGACCGGTTCCGAGATCTACCCCCTGGCGGTGCGTGCGGCGGCCGCAAGCGTGCAGTCGGCCACTCTGTGGGGCACGAACCTGCTGATCACGCTCACACTGCTGACGATGATCAGTGTCTTCGGTGTGGGCCAGGTGTTTTGGATCTACGGGATGTTCAACGTCGCGGCGTGGCTGTTCGTGTGGTGGCGGATGCCAGAGCTCACCGGACACAGCCTCGAAGACATTGAGAGGCACCTGAAGAGCGGGCGGTTCCGCCCGCGCGACTTCGCTCGCGTCTCCCAGGCAAATACGTCTCGCGGCCCAGACTGCGCGTATGCCCTCGCCTTGCTCGGCGGCCTGCATCCAGGCGACTTCCCGAGCTTGGGCACGCGCCGAGCGCAGACCGCCAGCGCCGAGGCGATGATCTACTGGTCGATGATCCTGCTCATGACCCGCCGTTTGGCCCGCTCACGCCCTGCGCGAGCGTGAACCGGCCCGGCTGCTGCTCGGCCAGCCAGCCACGGGCGACCAGGCGTTTCGCTTTCGACCGCAGTGCCTCCACCCGTGCCGGCACCACCTCCATGCCGAACGCTGTGGCCATATCCTGGCAGGTCACCAGCACGTCGTAGGTGAACAGCGGCGGGCGGGCGCCGTGGCTGGGGGCGAGGGTGTGCGGTTCGCCGTCGGCGTGGGTCAGGAAGGCCGCGACAGTGGCGCGTAGCTCTCATTCTGGGCAGGGGTGATGGTGCCCTCGGCCAGGGCTCGAGAGTCAGTGACACCGACCGCGACGGGCTTTCCCTGGCGGACACCGATGCCGTACGCGATCTGGTCAGCCATAGCATCGACCCACGCGCGGACGCGGTGAGCGGCCGTATCAGGAGTAGGGCGGGCGCCGCAAGTCCATCCGGGCGATGGCCTCGCGGCTGCCAGACGGCAACGCGCAGAACCTGCAGCAGTTCGTGAACCACTCCACGTGGGATCCCATGCCGGTGCAGCGGCGGATCGCCGAATGGATGCTTGCGTTGATCACGCCGACGGCCGGGGTGATCGACGATGTGTCGGTGGCCAAGAACGGGCGAACCACTGCCCATGGCTGCCGGGTAAGAGAGGTGCCTACTCCCCGAAGCCGGCGTTTACAGTCGGCAGCTCAAGGGCTACGCCCTTACGGGGACTACCACCGGTGAGCCCGAAGCCGCGGGCACTTGACGGCCGTATTGCGGTGCCCGTAGGTTGTCGCCCGAAGGACCGGACAACCGAATACTCTGCTGACGATTCTGCGCGGGAGAGTCCACGTTTTGTAACGGCGTGGCGCCGAAGGAGCAAATCCTCCCCGGAAACTCTCAGGCCTCGTTACCGCGCAGCGGAGGCGGACTCTGGAAAGCAGGCGTTCACGCGCCTCGCCCACGGTGCAAGCCGCGGATCCCCGCGGCGAAGCTCTCAGGCCACATGACAGAGGGGGAGGCTCACTCGGCCGCACAGGCTTCTGCCTGTGCTCGACACTCGAGGAAGCCCCCATGGTTTGTTGTATCCCCGTCGACGTTCGGTGCCTTCGAGCATGGTCTTTCGAAGCCCGGAACACCTAGCCGCTCCGATCTATGACCACGCCGAGATCACCCGTGTCGCTGCAGCCACCGTGGTGTTCGACCTGGTCACGCTCATGACGAAGAACCACGTCGCCATCCTTGTGCTCGCGTCCGAGGACCACGCCTGATTGTGGGCGTGCCCCAGCAGTCACCAGGTGCCGTCAGGGTGCTGCCCAGCCTTGACGGCAGCACCACCTGACCGCTTGGCCAGGCTCGACAACTCGACATCGCGCTGTTCGAACCGAAGCGGGAGAGTCCTCGCCCACCCTTGGCGAGGCGCCGAAGGAGCAACCCTCCCCGGAATCTCTCAGGCCCACCTACCGCTTCGGCGAGGCTCCTCTGGAAAGTCAGGACGCCACGTCCTGCGCCCACGGTGCAAACCGCCGGACCCGGTGGTGAAGCTCTCAGGTACCGATGACAGAGCGGGGAGGTCACCCGTCCGCGGTGCCGCGTCCGCGGTGCCTTCAACAGGGAGCCTCCCGCCATGACCTCACCCGCATCCTCCGCGTCCGGCGCGTTCGCCACCCGTCACATCGGCGTCAGCGACGCCGACCGCGCCAAGATGCTGGCCGAAGTCGGCTATCCGACACTGGCCGGCCTCATCGACGCCGCCGTTCCGAGCGGCATCCGGAGCACCTCCGACCTGAACCTGCCCGCCGCCGCCACTGAGTCCGAGGCGCACGCCGAGCTGCAGGAGCTCGCGAGCAGGAACACCGTGGCTGTCCCGATGATCGGCCTTGGCTACCACGCGACCACCACGCCCGCGGTGATCCGGCGCAACGTGCTGGAGGACCCGTCGTGGTACACCGCCTACACGCCGTACCAGCCGGAGATCAGCCAGGGCCGGCTCGAGGCACTGATCAACTTCCAGACCATGGTCGGCGACCTCACCGGGCTGCCGACTGCCAACGCGTCGTTGCTCGACGAGGGTACGGCGGTCGCCGAGGCCGTTACGGTCATGCGCCGCGTCGCAGGCAAGAGCCACCCCCGCGTCCTGGTCGACCGTGACACTCTGCCGCAGACCCTCGACGTCCTGCGCACGCGTACAGCGGCGGTCGGCATCGAGGTCGTCGAGATTGACGTCGCCAAGCCGCTGCCGGAGGGTGACTTCTTCGGGGTGGTGCTGTCCTACCCCGGCTGCTCGGGCGCGGTCCGCGACCTGCGCGAGGTGACTGCTGCTGCGCAGGCTCGCGGGGCGCTGGTCTCCGTGACCGCCGACCTGCTGGCGCTCACCCTGCTGGTGCCACCGGGTGAGTGCGGCGCCGACATCGTCGTGGGCTCGTCCCAGCGCTTCGGTGTCCCCCTGTTCTACGGCGGGCCGCACGCCGGCTACATCGCGGTCCGCGCAGGGCTCGAACGCCATCTGCCCGGCCGGCTCGTGGGCATGTCTGTGGACGACGCCGACCGACCGGCGTACCGCCTCGCCCTGCAGACCCGCGAGCAGCATATCCGGCGCGACAAGGCGACCTCCAACATCTGCACGGCGCAGGTTCTGCTCGCCGTGGTCGCGTCGATGTACGCCGTCTACCACGGCCCCGACGGTCTGACCGAGATCGCCCGACGGACGCACCGGCACGCCACGCTCATCGCCGCGGGTCTGCGGGCGAGTGGGATCACGGTGGTGCACCGTGAGTTCTTCGACACCCTGCTGGTGCGGGTCCCTGGCCGTGCCGAGGAGGTCGTCGCGGCCGCGCACGACAAGGGCCTGCGGCTGCGGCTGGTGGACGGCGACCACGTCGGCATCTCCTGCTCCGAGGGCACGACGGAGGACCACGTCCGCCTCGGGCTCGACGCCTTCGGCTGGGTCGGCGACGACCTGGACGGGCTGGCGGCCGGCGCTCCGGCGGCGCTTCCGCCGGGACTGCGCCGTACCTCCCCCTTCCTCACCCACCCGGTCTTCCACCAGTACCGTTCGGAGACCGCGATGCTGCGTTACCTGCGCAAGCTCTCCGACCGTGATTTCGCGCTGGACCGCGGCATGATCCCGCTCGGGTCCTGCACGATGAAGCTCAACGCAACCACGGAGATGGAGCCGGTCAGCTGGCCCGGGTTCGCGGACCTGCACCCGTTCGCGCCCCTCACGGACGCGGCTGGGTACCTGGCCCTGGTCGAGCAGCTCGTGACGTGGCTGGCCGAGGTCACCGGTTACGCCAAGGTCTCCATCCAGCCGAACGCCGGATCGCAGGGCGAGCTCGCGGGCCTGCTGGCGATTCGCGCCTACCACCGGAGCAACGGCCGGCCCGGACGCGACGTGTGCCTGATCCCGGCCAGCGCGCATGGCACCAACGCCGCCTCGGCCGTGATGGCCGGGATGCGCGTCGTCGTGGTGGCGTCGCGGCCCGACGGCACGGTCGACCTCGACGACCTCGAGGCCAAGTGCGCGAAGCACTCCGACGACCTGGCCGCGATCATGGTGACGTACCCCTCGACGCACGGCGTGTACGAGGAGAGCATCACCCGGCTGTGCGAGTTGGTGCACGAGCACGGCGGGCAGGTGTACGTCGACGGCGCCAACCTCAACGCGCTGCTCGGGATCGCCAAGCCCGGTGAGTTCGGTGGCGACGTGTCACACCTCAACCTTCACAAGACGTTCTGCATCCCGCACGGCGGCGGTGGACCGGGC
>NZ_MUBM01000319.1 GCF_002154505.1 Streptomyces carpinensis
CGGGGCGATCGCCCCGATCTGCGTGACCAGCGCGGACAGGATCGGCCCGAGTTGCGCCGCGATCTGGGCGACCGCCCCGAAGACGTTGCCGATCGCCTCCTGGCCCTTCGCCGAGTTGACGAACTGGGCGAACGACTTGGTGATCTGCTGGATGTTGGCGAGGACCCCGCCGCCGGCTCCGCTGGCGGCCTGCCAGACGCCGAACAGGATGCTGCCGACGTTCTGCAGGATCCCGCCGAGCTGCGCGAACACCGTGACCGCGTTGTCGACCCACCGGACAGCCTGCCCGCCCTGCGCGATCTGCTGGAGCCACGTCCCGAACCGCTGCCCCAGGTTGGAGATGGCGCCGCCCAGCTGAGGCCCGAACCGCTCCGCGATCACAGCCGCGACCTGGAGCAAGCCGGCCGTCAGCTTGTTCGTGGTCTGCGCCAAGCCCGACACGGCGGACGTCGTCCCGGTCAGGATCGAGGAGACGTTCGCGACGCCCTGAGCACCCTGCACGTACCCCAGCGCGCCGCGCGCCGCCGAACCCCACGCCCGAGCGATCGACGTGAGGCCCGTCTTCAGCGGCCCTTGCAGCGCCTTCGCCGTCGCGGTGATCTGCCCCTCGAACTGGACGAAGAACCCGTCCTGCACCGAGTTGCGCAGCGACTCGAACGCGGGCTTCAGCGCCCTGACTTCCCGGGCAGCGGCCTGCGCCTTCGGTGACAGGTTCTCCAGGGACTTCTCGAACGCCTTGGAATCCCCCGTCAGCGCGGCCTCGAAGGCGTCCCCCACGCCGGCCAGCGCCAGCTTCAACGCGCCCAGCGCGGCCTGGAAGCCGGCGATCGCCGCCGGAAACGCGGCCATGATGCCCGCCGCCGGGGCGAGCGCGGCAACGAACTTCCCCACACCGGCCGCAGCACCCGCCGCGGCGATGCCCATCGCGCCGAACTTCAGACCCTTCGCGAGGACGCCGCCGACCTTGGTAGCCACACCACCGAGCCCCGACAGAGCCCGAGTCAGCCGGTTCGCATCGACGTTGACGTTCGCATTGACCCGGACGTCCGGCGCGTTGTGCGTGCGGATACGGCGGTCGAAGTCGTCCAGGTCGGGCACGACACGGATCGGGATCTCAACGTCCGCGAGGAGCGCACGCAGCCGCTCCACGAACCCCGTGACGTCCGGCGCCACCGGGATGTCGAGCGAGTCGATCGACCGGAGCCCGTTCAGCAGCAGCGCGTCGAATCGGCGCAAGTCCGGCTCGACCCGGGCCGTGACCGCCTGAGCGTTCAGCCCGCGCTGAATTTGCCTGCGGAGCTGTTCTCCGATGCGCCGCGTCGCGTTCAGCAGCGCCCGCTGAATCTGCGCGCCAGTCCGGCGGGCCTCGGCGTCCGAATTGCCGCCGTCGAGCGACACGGTAATGTGCGCCGATCCGAAATCGACGTCCTCGCCGGCCATGGGCAACCTCACGCGTACGCAGGGGTTGCCCGGCCCAGAACCAGCGGCGATCTCAGACTAGCCGGTTCCACCCGTCCCGAGCTGGGAGTCCATCGCCCCCCACTGCGCCATCAAGGCCTGCGCGTCCGCCAGCGTCATCGCCGTCCGCTGCGGCTGCTGGGGCTGCTGCTCCTGGCGGGGCTGCTGAGACGAGGACGTGCGAGCACGGCGGGGCCGGCGCAGCGCCTTCGGCGGCGCGTACAGGCGTGCCTCGATCCGCTTCCGTTCGGCGTCGTCCTCGGCGGAGTTGTACATCGCCTGCTCCGCCGCGTTGATCAGCGTGCGGAGCGTCCAGCGGTGGATGTCGATCCCTTGGAGCGCGAGCTGCCCTTCGAAGGCGTCCCAGCCCTCCGCGACGCTCGCGAGGATCCGCTGGACGGTGTAGTAGGGCGGTCCTCCGTGCCACCCCCGTACAGCTCGGTCGTCCACTCCAGCAGCTCCATCAGCACCCGGTCCGGCAGCCGCAGGCTCTTGTCCTCGATACGGACAGCGCCAGTCAGCTCGCCGGCGTGCTCGTCGGCCTCAGCCCGGGTGCGGAAGTGCGCGACGGTCTTACCGCCCTTGATGACCTCGAACCGCAGGAACCGCTCGGCCGACTCCGGGACCATGAGGCTGGCGAGGAACTCGCGCATCGCCCCGTACACGCTGCGCAGCACGGCCGGGTCCATCTTCGTCAGGTCGTTCTCGTCGCCGAGCGCCTTCTGCGCCTCACTGACCTTGCTGTAGCCATCCAAAAACTGGTCCCCGAGGACCTCCGGGATGAATTCCAGCTTGCCCAGCTCGCCGAGGTTCGCGACGTGGTTCTCGGTACGGACTGCGAAATCGCGTGTTGCCACGGGTGTGCCCTTGTCTCCCGCGCGGTCGCCCGGCCCAAAACCAGCGGCGTGCCGGGCAAGGGTAGCCGTGCGCGAGTTCGGGGTGCAGCGAACCACTACCGCAACCGCCCGGACCAATGCAAGATCACCCTATGGACCTGCAAGGTGTCGGAGCTGTAGCCGCTGCCGCCGTCGCCGCCCTCGCGGTGCCCGCCGCACTCGTTACTGGCCGGTGGTCGACGCGCGGCGCGCTCGCTCAGGCTGAAGCCACCTACAAAGCCGCTCTCGAAGCATCGCAAAGCAGTGACAAGCAGTGGCGAAGGAGTGTGCAACGGGACAGTTACAGCGCATTCCTTCTGACGTCGACACAGCTCCACACCAAGGCCGAGCGTCTGATGACCCTTAGGCCCATCAACTCAGATACTTTGACAACGACGTTCGATGAAATCGGCCGTCTGCGAGACGACCTGGAAGCCAAGCTGGTAGTGGTTGAACTCGAAGGCCCTGACTCGGTGGTCGAGGCGGCCCGTAACCTAACCTCGGCGGTTAAGCGCTTCACCAGCAGTCGTCAGGAATACATGTCAATCGTTCATGCTGAACACAAGTTGAGGACACTCATAAGGGATAACACATCCTCACCGAGCGCATTACCTGCGCTGCAAAGCGCCCTCGACAGCCTGCGAGGAACCATCCACACCTGCCGATGGGAAGGACCCGCACCCTTCCTGATCGGGTCCCTCGGAAACCCACTACCCGACGAAGTAGCGACGGCATATGAGCAGGCAGTACTTGCCTTTTCGCGACTTCCTGGCGGTACGTTCACCGGATACGAGGAACAGTATCTACTTCAAGGCACCTTCAAGTTTCAGAGCAATCCTGCCGAGGAGACGCGCGAGTACACCCGATCGAAGCACGCGTTCATCCACGCAACGCGCACAGCTCTCGGGTGATCGCCCGACCCAAAACCAGAGGCGTGCCGGGCAAGGGTAGCGGCAGCACACCACGCGGCGCCGACCTCCCACTCGGTACGCCATCTGGCCCAGTGGCGAGCCTGGGCCGATGGTCGCAGAATGAAGTCGTCAGGTGACGCTCCGCACCGAAGGCGCTGGCCACCCTCGGAGCGATTCTCGGAAGGTGCTTCCTCAAGGAGGTCCTAATGAGTCCAATGACGTTCCACGCACCGCGGGTCAAAGCCGCCCTGACCTTCGCCTCGGCAGGGCTCCTGTCCACCACCCTCATCCAAGTCACCGCCGCCCCACCGGCGAGCGCCGATGGGCCTCCGACCGCAGAGGGCTGCACGCTCTGGCTCAGGTATGCCGATATGCCGGTCATACCCCATTCCGCCTTTTCCGACTTGGCCACGCTCTGCCTCATACAGGCCGAACGCGCCAAGGCCGGGAAGGCTCCGATCCCCCGCCCGCAGGAGTTGCTTCACCCCAACCCGCTAGGCGTAGCGGCAGAGCGTCAGGTCGAGGCCGCTGTCAACCAGAAATGGTGGACGCCATCAAACCCGGATTGGCACACCAACCCGGTCAGCAAGTCCACCCCCGAAAGTCGCGCTAAGGATGCGGGGTACTGCCCCGGCGGCTCCCCTCAAATCGCAGAAATCGTGTACAACGGATGGAACGGTGGGGGCACTCCGCGAGCGGCCGTCAAATGGTGGATGGGCAGCCCCACGCACCACGACATCATCCTCGGTATCGGCCATTCGTGGAACAACTTCGCCGCTGCAACAAACCCAGACGTCGCTGACCCGGCTGGGAAGGACGGTAGCGGTAAGGGAGCCTTCGTTGTGGTCTTCGGCCAATGCTGAGAGCGCCCTCATGTCTCAGAGGCCGCGATCACCGGCTGGCCGCGTCGGCCACGCACCGCACGACCTTCGCCCAACGCAGCCGGACAGGTAGAACCGCTACCGCCCCAACCGCAGGGCGCGGCCCAGGAAGTTGTTCGCCCTCGTCCCCGGGTGACGGACGATCGTGGAGTACACCACCCGGCCGTCGACCTCAAAGCGGAGGACCTTCGCCCGGCGCGGCCGGATGATGTGCGGCCGCGTCCCGTTCAGCACGTAGAGGGTGGCCGGGTGATCGCAGGTGATGATGCCCTGCAGACTGCGGGGGCCCTCCTCGATGTGCCAGTCGATGTAGTCCGGCATGCTGCCGGGCGCCAGCGAGCGGGCGATGTCCGCGACCCTGCTCGTACGCTCCCGCAGCCGGCGCTCGACGACCCCGCCGCGCAACCGCAACAGCCGGGCGATCCGGCCCGGGTCGACACGCACCTCGACGCTCACGACTCGCCTCCAGCGGTACAGCCGCAGAACGGCAGGGACACGGTCAGGCGCTGCTCAATGCCGACGCAGGATGCGGGCCGCCGCCGCCTGCTCCTCGCAGGAGGGCGGGCAGCCGCCCTCGTTGTACGTCGGCGCGCACCGCAGCAGCGTGATCACGTAGTCAGCGGCCTGCCGTACGGGCAGGCAATTCCGGCTGCCGATGACATCCTTCGTCTCCGTGGGAAACGCGCTCCTCAGGTTTGCCTCGCAGTCGCGTACCCCGCTCCCTGGAGGAAGCTGAAACCGTCAAGGAACCCGTTCTCATACACCTTTGGGAAAAACCAACAACATAGCCCCGAAGGGGCTACCGGTGTTGTCCGGCCAGGGTGTCAACCAGCGGTCGAGCTAACCTCTCTGCCCCCGGGCAGCACCACCAGCCGAAGTCAGCCATGGTTCAACGGAAACACGCCAACCCCAGCAGACTGCTGGACATCAGCCCGTTCGCGTGCAACAACTTCTCTTCCTTCTATACCCGTTCACGTCAGTCCATGGGAGAACGTATGCCCGGGCATCCCCCTCACCCACCTGGGTTCCCTCCTGGCCAGCAAGGCAGCGGTCAGCCCCCTCCAACGCCCACGCCGCCCGGCAGCGGCCAAGGTGGGCAGTCGGGGTCACCTGCCGGACCTACGTACGGACCTCAGCCAGGGAACCCCCACGTTTGGGTGACGCCTCCCGATCCCGATCGGTATCCACGAGAATCCAACGACATCGCGCGGGCGAGCGCAGAGGAGCAGAAGCGGAGCAACCGCAAGGGCCTTTGGCTCGGCATTGCGACTCTCGCCGTAACAGCAGCTGTGGGCATCCCGGCTGGCTGCGATGCCTATCGAGGGTGGAAGGACGACGCCGAGCAGAAACAGTTCGAGGCAGGGGCTCCGATCCAAATTTCCGCAGGCGAGTCCTACTACGGCCCAGGTTGGTGGGCCACAGACGAGGACCTGGGGGACCAAAACGAAGGCAAACCCTTCGACATGTCCTCTACTGCCACAAATACGCCTTCATGGGGGTGGCTCTGGAGTCACTGGACTCCTCTCAACGCGACTGGAACTGCGGTCAACGTTTTGAGCAAACATAAGCACACCGTCCTCGTGCAAGGAGTTGACATCACTCACCTCAAGTGCACAGAGGCGACTACTCGCACACTTTTCCGCAATCCGACCATCGGAGATGGTGGAACGTTGGAACAACCCGCCAAGTATGCGCTAAACATAGAAGCGGCTCGCCCGGTCCCACGTCAACTCACAACGGACAACCGGCCCGGCGACCCGAAAAGCATGAACATCACCCTAGACCAGGGCGACCAGAGAGAAGTCGTAATTCAGTTTTTTGCAGCCGCTAGATCCTGCACCTTTCAAGCCGCTCTGATCGTTTCATCGGAGGGGAAGAGGTATAAGCAGCAGCTCCCAGCCACATGGGATGGCGAAAAGCCGGAAAGCTATACCTTCCACGTCACAGCCCCACCTGCCGACTTCAAGTACAAAACACTATACGTAGCCACCAGTGGCCTGAACCCTGTAATTGAGCGCGTGACACCATCGGATATCACTTGGGACAAATTCAATCGGCCTGCATATGTTGGGCCGCAGTAGAGAAAGAAGCATCCACACCACGTGATCCCGCCGTGGAGCCCGCCTGCCGCAACGCCCGCAGTAAGGGGGAAACCAGCAGCGTGACACTCACCGGCCCTCACACTACCGACCGAGACGCAGGGCTTCGCCAAGGAAGTTGTTCGCATGCGTGCCGGGGTGCCATACGATCTTCGAGTACACGACCTGGCCGTCGGCCTCGAAGCGGAGCGCCTTCGCCCGGCGCGGGCGAATGATGTGCGGCCGCGTCCCGTTCAGCACGTAGAGAGTGGCCGGGTGGTCGCAGGTGATGACGCCCTGCAGGCTGCGCGGCCCCTCCTCAATGTGCCAGTCGATGTAGTCCGGCATGGTGCCGGGCGCCAGCGAGCGGGCGATGTCCGCAACCCTGCTGGTCCGCTCTCGCAGTCGGCGTTCCACGATGCCGCCGCGCAGCCGCAGCAGCCGCGCGATCCGGCCCGGGTCGATGCGTACCTCGACGCTCACGACTCGCCTCCAGCAGTGCAGCCGCAGAACGGCAGAGCCACGGTGAGGCGCTGCTCGATGCCGACGCACTGCCCCTCGGGGCCGAGCGTGCGCAGCGCGCCCATCAAGAACTGGTGGCCGCGCCGGACGTCGCTGGTCTGCGGGAAGCAGCACATCACCGCATTCGTCACAGCGACGGCGTCCACGTGCAGGATGCGGGCCGCCGCCGCCTGCTCCTCACACGAGGGCGGGCAGCCACCCTCGTTGTACGTCGGCGCGCAGCGCAACAACGTGATCACGTAGTCGGCGGCCTGCCGCACGGGCAGGCAATTCCGGCTGCCGATGACGTCCTTCGTCTCCGTCGGGAACGCCGACGTCGGGTAGATCCGGTCCAGGTTGACCGTGAGCTGGCCCGGCGTCTGCGCGCCCGAGCAGTCGCCCGTGCAGTTGTCCCACGCAGGCCTGCCCGGCACCACGCACGACGTACAATCAGGACAGCCTGGCTGTCCTTCGATGATGGCCGCCGCCCGGTCCAACTCTGCGCATACGCACCCCAAGAGGGCTTCAGCCACATTCTGAACCGCGAGGTAATCGAGCGCCATGTCAGCGACCCCTAGTGAGTGCGTGACCCCTGGCTGCGTCAAGCCGCCCAAGACCAAGCGTCTGGGCCTGTGTTCCGCCTGCGAGGCATGGACCAAGCGACATGGAGGCGCCGACCCCAGTGCCCGGCCAGGCCTCACAGAGCGCCCGACGATCTGCGTCGTCGAACCATGCACCAACCGGGTGCGAGTCAAGAGCCGTGGCTGGTGCCAGGCCTGCTACGAGTGGTGGCGCCAAGGCAAGGGCGACCCCGCTGAGCGTTTCAATGACGGAGCGCCAGAGCGCACGTGCGCGGCCGACGGATGCACCCGCGCGTTCCGCAGCGACACCCACGAGTGGTGCCAACCGTGCCGCCGCTGGTCCGCCCGTCACGGCGGAGCCGACCCCAGCACGCGCCCCAGGGCGACCCCAGTGGAAGGCGGTTGCACCGGCGAGGAGGGCGGAGAGCGATGTGCGAAGCCCGTGTACAGCCCTCGGCATGGGTGGTGCCGCATGCACCACACCCGGTGGAAACGGCATGGCCACCCGGCCGTCAAGCGCGAGAACCCGAACATCAACACGCTCGCCAAGATCGTGACCCAGGCACTGGCCATCACTCCGAACGCGAACGGCTGCCGCATCAACACAGGCGTGTGGGGTGGCGACAAAGACGGATACCCGGTCGTCAGCCTCAGCGGCCGACGTCGGCGGGTCACGCACCTCGTGCTTGAGGACCTGCTCGGTCGACCGTTGGAGCCCGGCGAGCAGGCCAACCACCATTGCGACACGCCGCCGTGCGTCGAGCGCACGCACCTGTTCGCGGGCACGCATGAAGACAACATGGCCGACATGATCGCTAAGGGACGAAAGCCCGTGGGCGAGGTCGTCGCGACGGCCGAACTGGAAGCCGACCAGGTGCGGCTGATCCGCGACGAGTACGCCAGGGGCGCGGCTACCCAGGCAGATCTGGCCGAGCGCTACGGCGTCAGCCAGACCCACGTATCGCGCATCGTCCGCCGTGTCTCCTGGGCGCACCTGCTCTGAGGTCACGGCCACGTCGTCACCCTCGGACGCTTGAAGTCTGGTGAGTAGACACGGGACGGCGAGGTGAGCCGGTACGGGTTCACAACGCTCAGCCACAGGTCTACGAGCGGCAGACCGGTCCGTCCCTCTTTGTAGATGAGCGTCGGGTCGCCGAAGTCCATTTCCACGCCCTGGCGGATGAATCGGGTTGCGCCGCGTTGCGTGGCCTTGCAGCCGCACGAGCCGCTGCCGCAGCCCTTCATCAGGTGACAGGTCAACTCGCTCACGGCCGCCACGGCGGCCTCGTCGACCGGCAGCCCCCACCGGTACGTCACGCTGAACGTGTTGGGCTGGCCGGGCGCCGCGCTCATGTCTTGGCAGTCTGGCCAGCACTCGCCGTCGGTACGCACCAGCCGGCCGGGCGCGTCCACTCGGTATGCGGTGGCGGGGAGGACCTGGCCGTCGATGTTCACCTCGGTCACGTCGTACACCGGGGTCTCCAGCCAGACTTCGCACAGCTCCCCGCAGGAGCAGTCCGACTTGCAGCCGCACACCGAGGCGTTGCGCCACAGCCCGTCTGAGCCGATGTACGGGATCCACGGGCCGGTGCCGATACCGGCCTGGAAGCTCACCGGGGAGGACTCCAGACAGGCCCGCTTGCAAGGTCTCACAACGACGGGGCACGGGCCGATGCGTCGCCCCGACAAGGCCCACAAGATCTGTGACGCGATGAGCGTCCAGCGCTCGATCTCCTCCGGTTCCTTGCCTTCGGTCTCGCAGCACAGCTCTGTCGGCCAGGCCATGCACGGGCCTGTCTGGAGTGGCATCACGGCCTCCCTGTCTCGTAGCCGCACGGCGACGGGAAGCGGGCGCGGATCATCCGGCCGACCTCGCCGTTGGTGAACGAGTCCGGCATGGTCGACAGGAACGGCGTCGACCGGTCGAAGCGCGGCCCGCGGTGCATGACCTTCACGTCGCGGATCTGCTCCCCGCCGATCTGGGCGAGGTTCCCGTACAACGACCGCTTGTGCAGCGCCTCCACGCCCTGGCCGGCGTCCAGCGCGCGCAGCATCCCGGCCTTTCGGACGGGCAGCGGGACGTGCAGCTCATACGACAGCGGGTCCTGGTGCCCGAGGTCGGCGAGGAGCTGGCGGGTGGCGCGCATCCCCCGCAGGTAGGCGCCCGACGCGCGGGCCGCGTAGTACTGCTCGACCTCCCGGACGGGGCCGCGGTGCAGCATCGGCATGCGGTCGAGCGGCTCCATCAGGAACATGTCGTCGTTCGCCCACAGGAACGGGTCGCTGATCTCCGGGTGTTGGCAGGCGTGCCGCATCGCCAGCGTCGTGTTCTGGAACTTCGTCCCGCCCGCCTGCTGGGTCGGGATGTGCTCCACCCCGCCCACCCACGGCGGCCGGTAGCCGATGATCCAGACACGCCGATGCGGGAGGTGGGCCTCCCAGGAGCGCAGGGCGTACCTGAGCTGCTGGTTGACCATGCCCTCCCGCACCGGCACGACGAGATCGGGGACCTCCACCGTCACGACGTCAGACAGAGGTCGCCCTGTACCGGCGTGTACGCACACGTGGGCTCGGGCGGCGCCACGTTGGTCAAGAACATCCTCTTGTGACAGTTGCTGCCGACCGGCGTGAGCATCGGGCCCGCCGTGCCGGCCGCGTCGATCGGCATGACGTCGTACGGGCCAACGCCCCAACCGCCGCCGGTCCGGGTGTTACCCGTCATCTGCAGCGTGACCGCCTCGCTGCCGATCTCCAGGTCGCCCAGGATGCCGTTCGACACCCACGGCAGCAGGAAGTACAGCCAGGCGCCGCCCGTGCCCTCGGCCTGGCAGACATCCTCACCGAGGACCTCCGCCCAGAACTCCAGCGCGAAGCCCGTCTTACAGGCGATGCTGCAGTCGTCGTAGCCGATCGGCTGGCCGTCGAACCCGTAGACGACCGGGTTGCCGGTGGTGATCTCCAGGAACTCGGGGCTGACGGAGAAGAAGTTGATCTCCACACCGAAGGAGTTCAGAGTTGTGCAGCCCTTGCGAAATCCGCAGACCTTACCGTTGGCGGCCTTGTACTGAAGGTCGTCTCCCTCGTCCGTGTCTGGCGAAAGGGAGATTGACGCCAGGCAATCGAAGGTGAATCCGTTGTCTTCGCCGCAGACGGGCCGACCGCACTGATCGACCCTAGTTACCCTGACCACATCGAGATTCGAAATCAGTGGACATGACATGGGCGTCAAACCTCCCTTGAAACAGGGAGCCCGGCCCACAACCAGCGGCTGTGACCAGCATAGCCAGCCACAGCCGCAGTTCCAGGTGCCTTACGCCGGGTCAGGCTGTAGCCATCCCCAGCGCTTGCCGACTCGGATCGCCGAGATGGTCGCCTTGCTCACGCCATAGCGCTCGGCAAGGACCACGCCAGGAACACCGGCGTTGAGGTCCCTCCGAATCTGCAGTACATGCTCGGCCTTCAGTACGGACTGGCCGTTGACCTCACCCCGGCTGCTACGTCCTGCTTCCACCATGTCCAGCATGTTGCGGTCGTGGTCACCGAGGTACAGGTGCCGGATGTTGATGCATCCTTCGGCACCCCGATGACAGGTGTGCAGCACGTGAGCCTCGCCCGGGTCGCCGTTGGCGAGGATCCACACCGCTCGGGAGGCGTTCATCTCGACGTCTCCGAGCCGGGCGCGCGGCCTTCCTCCCCTTCCGCCATCCATGAGGATGCATGAGTCCCCCGTAGCAGCTGCCGCCGCCTTCAGCTCCTCCAAGACCTGGCCGTTCGCCCTCACGATGGTGACGAGCGGGTCGCCGTACCTCTGCAAACGCGCAGCATGCTTGGAACACATCTTGTGCCGTCGTGCCGGTAGCCCGCACCTCTCACCTTTCTCCAACACCGTGCAGGTGGACCGGCCACTACCAGGGCCGATAGGAACGGGGCGACCGTCAGGGTCGGCGTCGCCATTGCGCCTGGACCAGTCTCGGCAGACGTTGCACCACCTCCATTTGAGAAGCGCGGTGCGGGGGCAGCGAGTTCCGTCGTCGAAAGTGACGGCGCACGGAGTGGTCGGTTTGGTTCGCTGCTGCCGGCCGTTGGGGTCTGCGCCCCCGTTGTTGTACGACCACTTCTTGCACTGGCGGCAGGTGCCGTCTGCGTACGCGCGCGGGCGCCCGCATGGTGTTCCGTCCGCGAAGAAGACGCGGCACTTGGTACCGTCGGTCAAGTCGACTCCTTACCAGTCGGCTAGCCCTCGGGATCTGGCGCCCACCGCCACCCCGAGGGCGAATTGCTTTCCACCTCACATTCTTCCAAATTTCGGACAACACTCGCGGGTGAATTCGCCCTTGCCGCACGGTTATTACAAGGCCGTGAATTACGCGCTGACCAATTCCTGAATCGCGTCGGCCCACAGCTTCAGTTCCTGGCGGGCCTGGTCGGCGAGGAAGGCACTCCGCGCGAACGCCGCCGCGGTGGCTGCGGCGCGGCGGTCGCCGTCGGCGGACAGTTCCTTGATCGCGGCAGCCCAGGCGGGGACGTCCGCGCGCTCGAGGAACGTCGCGGCGTCGCCGAGGGCTTCCTGCAGGCCGGGTGTCGGGTGGGCGATGACGGGGATGCCGGAGGCGAGGGCCTCCACGGCCGCCATGCCGTACGACTCGTAGATGCTCGGCGCGAGCAGCACGCCGGTGCGCGCCCAGACGTCGTCGCGCATGTTCGACGTCTGCGGGATGACCCGGGCGTTCGGCGGGACGGGGCAGGGGTGCTGCTGGCCGTGGGCGCCCGTGACGCCGAGGAATGGCAGCTCGCGGCACAGCTCGGCGGCCCCGCACCAGGTGTTGACGCCTTTCTCCCGGCTGAGGTTGACGAGGGTGACGTGGTGGCCGGTGGCCGGCGCGCGGTGCTCTTCGGGGATGACGGGCGGGTGCACGATCAGGCGCGGGATGCGGTCGACTTCGGCGTACCGCGGGGCCAGCGACCGGATGATCCACTCGGTGTTGTAGACGCACAGGTCGGGCTGGAGGTGGAATGCGCGGGCGTTCAGCTCGAAGTCGCTGTGGAGGACCAGCAGCGACTTGGAGCCGATGGCCTTGGCGAGGAGGATGGCGCGCTCGGCGAACCCGTGGTGGCTGACGATGGCCTTCGGCCGGATCGAGCGGAGGAGGGCTTCGGCGCTGGCCGGGGTGGCTTTGCGGTGCGGGACGCCGTCCACGTCCCAGGCCGCTGGTGCTTCGGGCATCTGGGAGACGACGACGAGGACCTGCAGGCCGGCGGTCTTCAGGGCCCGCATCATCGTCTGCAGCATGGTCTCCGACCCGGCGCGCCGGTAGGGCACCGAGTAGTGCACCCAGGCCACGGCGTCAGGCCGCGACGGCGGCAGGGGCGCCGCTGCAGGGCGTCTGCGCGGTGCCGCGGCGGGCCGGGGCTTGTGCAGGCTCTCGCAGGCCTCGGTGAAGGCCGCGAGGTTACCGTCGTAGTCCTGGCGGTCGGCGTGGGCGCGGGCGGTGTCGGCCGCTGCGGTGTACGCGGCCGGGTCGTCGAGGCGGCGGATCTCGGCAGCCCACCGGGCGGGGTCGTCGCGGGGCACGTAGACGGCGGCGTGGCCGAGGGCCTCGCGGATGCCGGGCAACGGGGCGGCGATGACAGGGATGCCGGACAGCATGGCTTCGACACCGACCCGCCCGTACGACTCCCGCGTGGACGGCATCAACAGCAGGCGGGTCCGCGCGTACAGCTGCCGCGGGTCCATCCGGTCGACCAGCTCGACGTTCGGCAGGCCCAGGAGCACCTGGTGGCCGGCTGCGCGGACGACGAGGAACCGGATGTCGGGCAGCTGCTCGGCGACGGCGGCCAGGACGTCGGCGCCTTTCGCCGCGGTGGAGCCGTTCAGGGTGACGAGCTGGCCGGGCGTGGTGCGGTACTGGTCGGGGTTGATCGGTGGCGGGGAGACGAGTGACGGGCCGCGGTAGGCCGGGTAGTGGGCGCGGCATGCCTCGGACGGGAACCAGGCGAGCGCGGGCCTTCCAAGCTGCAGGGTGGCGGACATGCCGTGGACGAGCAGGAGGTGCGGCACGCCGCGCACCTGGCCCAGGATTCCAGGTGCGCGGCGGTCGCCGTGGTGAGAGAGGACCAGCTCGGGCCGGACCGCTTGGACGGCCCGCCACCAGTAGCCGAGCGGCCACACCCTCACCCCGTCCTCGGTACGGACGGCGGACGCGCCCGGGGTGGTGGTGACGACGTCGACCTGGTGGCCGGCGGCGACCAGGCCGTGAACGTACTCGCGGGTGGTGACGTGGGCTCCGGTCGGCGGGGCGGAGCCGTACGTGGGGAGGAGGGCCAGGACGCGCACGCCGCCGCCTACTTGCCGTCGCTGGGCTGGCTGTCGTTCCCGCTGCCGGGCAGCTCGTCGATCGGGACCGTGCCGTTCGGGGTCGGCGGCACGTCACCGTCGGAGGCGATGAACGCGGCAGCCTCCTCGGCCACGGCCTGGCGGGCGGCGTCCTGCCGGGCCCGGTACTCCTCGACGGTGACCTCCTGCCAGCCCTCGGGGACGGCCGCCGTCGAGAACGGGCCGTCGGCGATCTCCATGGAGCCGTTCCCCTCCGGGGATACGAAGTAGCGCGTCACGGTAGGTCCTCCTGGTCAGTCGCGGGTCTGGGTGCTGAGCGTGGCGTCGCTGATCCAGCTGTTGATCGTGATCGAGCCCGCGATCACGTGGACGGCCGGGAACGCAACGATCTGCCAGGCCGTGGACGCCGGGATGCGGAACGAGGCATCGCTGACGCTGCCGGCGTACCGCTCCCGCCGCGCCGCGCCGAAGGCCGTGTAGACGCCCTCGATCGGCCGGGCGCCCACAGTCGTGCCGTTGATCTGGAGGATGTAGCCGATCTCGAACGTCGCCGTACTGTTCGCACTGATGTCGACCGAGGCGTGGCAGTGGACGTTGTAGCCCCAGGCCCGGCACATGTTGCCGAACGCGTTGGCCGGAATGCTCCACGCGACGTTGGCGACCGTGCCGCCGGGCGACAGCGACACCCAGCCGCTCGTCACGCCCTGCGTGACGGTCGAGGCCATGTGGTCGATGTAGAAGTGGTCGTCGATCGAGTAGTGCTCGGGCGGCGTCCACAGGAAGCCGGTGTTCGGGTCGCAGCGCAGCGTGGAGTTCTGCGCGGCGTCGCAGCTCCAGTGATCCGCCCACGCGTCCAGGCCGCGCGCCGGGCGGGCCGCCAGCGGCGTCGCGGTGGTGCCGTCACCCTGCAGGCCGCAGCCGACCTCCAGCGGCGGGTCTGGCGCTACGAACAGGCGGCCGTCCGCACCGAACCCGAGCTGGTTGCCCGTGTCGCTCGATGGGGCGACGAGCAGCCCGTCCCCTGTGGCCTCCAGGCCGTTCTGCTCCGGGGCCACGATCACGTCCGCCTCGACGACGTAGGGGTCGGCTGCGCTGCCGCTGCCGGTGATGGTCGTGTCGACGGTGCTCGTATCCTGCGACTGCAGGACCGTCGCGGTCGAGGCTGGGGCCGGGGTATAGATCCCGCCGTCCGTGCCGATACTCGTCTGGTTCCCGGCGTCGGTGGACACCTTGACGCCGATCTCGCCGGTCGCCGGGTCGTACGTGGCGCCATCGACGGCGGAGAAGCAGGTCCGGACGTCCGCGCACTCCACGAACAGGCCGTCCGGGCCGTCCTGCAGGAGGTTGCTCCCGCCCTGCGGCGGGGCCGGGTCCAGGATGACGTCCGTGCTGACGATGTAGGGATCGGCCGCGGTGCCCGTACCCGCGACTGTCGTGTTCGCGGTCTGGGTGTCCCCAGCCTGCACGACGGTCGGCGCCGAGCTGCTGGCCGGCGGCGCGTACAGACCGCCGTCCGTGCCGATGCTGACCTGGTTCCCGGCGTCCGTGGACACCTTCGCGCCGATCTCGCCCGTCGCCGGGTCGTAGGTGGCGCCATCGGTCGCGGAGATGCAGGTCCGGACGTCGGCGCACTCCACGAACAGGCCGTCCGGGCCCTCTTGCAGCAGGTTGGTGCCGCCACGGGGCGGGGACGGGTCGAGGATCACGCTGCCGGTGATCTCGTACGGGTCATCGGCTGTGCCGCTGCCGGTCAGGTCGAAGTCGACGGTCTCACTGTCGGTGACGGCCAGCGCGGTCGTGCCACCGCCTCCGGTAGCCGAGATGACGTACGGGTTGGCGGCGCTGCCGTTGCCGGTGACGGTCGTGCCCGTCCCGGCGGTCACGCGGCAGTTGCACGGGCTGACGCCGCAGCACTTGCTCATGGGCGCTCCTGGCTCAATGCGAGGGAGGAGGCGCCCGGCCCACAACCAGCGGCGTCGTAGTCGAGTCTAGGTTGCGACCAGCGGCGCTACGGGGCCACAGCGTGGGCGTGAACGGTGACCCCAGACGCGGGCGCGCCCACGGCCAACACGCCGAGGCCTAGAAGGGTCACACCGGCCGCCACCTGCACGTTGGCCGTGGTCGCTGCGGCGGTGTTGGCGCTTATCCGGGCGGAGCGGAACCCGTCGCCGGCCTGGACGGTGAGGGTGACGACGGGCGGCGCGGTGAACGCCCCCGGCGGCCAGGTGAAGGTGACGTTCCCGGAGCCATCCGTGACCCCGGTCGCGCGCTCCACACGCGGCCGGGGCGTCTCGTAGTTGCCTGCGGTGCTCATAGCTGCCCGGTTATGCCTGGCTCGTCCACAGCACCAGCCACGAGGCGGCCGGCGCGGTGCCGTCGATGCTGAGCGTGCTGGTCAGCTCGGAGTCGATGCCGTCCCCGTCCACGCTCCACGTGAGGGTGGCCCCGGCCGGGGCCGTGATGGTGCCCTCCGTGGTCGTCACGGTGACGGAGCCGCCGAGGACCATGAGCGTCACGGACTGCGTGCCCGCGTTGGCCGCCAGGGACCAGTCTGTGTTCTGCACGCCGTGCACGGCGACGGGGCGCTGCGGTACCGGGGGCTGCTCGCAGCGGCCCACCGTGCCCGCCGCGGTGTACGGGGTGGTGCCGTCGAGCTGCGTGTCCACGGGCACCACGGCGCCCGAGACGTCCACGGTGTAGCGGCGAAGGAACGCGGTCACGTTCCCCGCGCCGTCGTCATCGCACAGGATCTCGAACTCACGGTCCGGGGCCGCGGTCGAGACGCTGCCGCTGGTTCCTGCCACGGGGGCCTCCTAGTCCGAGATCTTCTTGAAGCGGAAGTTCTGCGCCCACATGGCCTCGTCGGTCGTGGTCCCGCTGTCCACGTGCTTCAGGCCCTCGACCCGGATCGTTGCCGGACCCGCCACCCGGTAGAGCGCTGCCGCCGAGGCGGTGGCCTGGATGGTGTGCGTGACGCCATCGGAGGGCGTAGCGGAGAGGAAGAGCACGGTTCGCACGGTGAGCGGGACCACGGCGCCGGCGGTGACGTCGAAGAGCCGGGTTTGCATGTACGCGTTGTTCACGCTGCCGACCATGATCTGGCCCGCCTGGACGTCGGCGACCACCTCGTAGACGCCCGCCTCGGGGAGAACCAACTGCGCCCCGGTGACGGCCCTCCACGTGTCGTAGGCGGCCGTTCTCATGCCTACGGCTCCGGAGGTCTGCCCGCTCACCGGGGAGCGGGTGAGGGATGCGTCCGTGCCCGCCATCAGCCCGCCGCCGTCGTCTTGTAAGTCCAGTTCACCAGGTAGGAGGCGGCGGCGCTCGCCCCGGCGAACGTGGCCAGCGACAGTGACGAGTCGTCGGTGTCCGTGACGGACCACGTCAGCGTCGCCCCGGCCGGGACTGGCTGCGCGGCGCCGTTCGTCATGGTCACGTTGACGACGTCGGCCAGGACGCTGAGGCTCACCGACTGCAGGCCCGGGAACTCCGTCTTGAGGGCCTGCGCCGTAGTGCCCGTGACGCGGCGGATACCGGTCTGCACGGGCTGGTCGGCCTGCTGGGTGCTGCCGCAGGACCGGACCGGGCCCACGGGCGCGTACGCCGACCCGTTGAGGTCGGTGTCCGTGGTGAGGACCTGGTCCCCGACGTAGGAGACGTGGCGCAGGAAGGTCCCGTTGTCGTCGCACAGGGCGACCGGGTCCGGGCTGCTCCCGCAGGCGACCAGCGCCGAGGACGGCGGCAGCTCCTCCTGACGGGCCCCGTCCTCGTCCAGGTAGTACGCCGAGCCGTCGCAGCACACCATCCGCGTCCAGGACCGCACGCCGAGGCCGGGCACGTCGTAGGTGACGATGAAGTGCGCCATGACGCCGGCCCCGTTGCTGGGGCTGTCGACAACGGTTTCGTCCACCTCGAAGTACAGGGTGTTCGTGCCCGGCTGCGCTCCCGGGAGGGTGCCCGGACCGAAGGTGTACGCCGCCCCCTGGTAGGACCCGCCCGTCATGGTCTGCCAGGCACCGTTGTTGAGGCGGAACCGCTTGGCGACCTGGTCGGCGTTGAGAACGGTGATCTGTACGCGGATCGAGGCCGGGTCAGCCGCCGCAGGGAGGCTGAAGGAGGCTCGTGCCCACCACGGCTGCGGGGAGGCGACGCTCCCGCTCAGGGTCGGGCCCTCACCGGGCAGGCCGGTGTTCGCCGTCCGCGCATTGGGGTGCGGGGAGACCCATCCCGCCTTGCGGGTCGGCGCGGTGTCCGTGGCCGACCAGGCCGGGCCGAACTGCGTGCGGTACATGTTGTACCAGGTGGCGTTGGCGGCCGGCCCGTTCGCGTCGCCGGTCGGCGTCCACGTCCACACCGTGTCCACGGTGTTGTCGTAGACCTTGGCCTCATTCGAGACGAACTCGATCGTCTCCGTGGCCGTCGCGGCGATGCATACCTGTACCGGCTGGCAGCAGCCCGGGCCCGGGCAGGTGATGCAGGGGCCGACCGCACCGACCGGGGTGTACGGCGTGACGCCGTCCGGTTCGTAGTCCGCCGTAGACGTGACCGCCCCGGTGCAGTCCCGGCAGACCGTGCGAAGGAACGACTTGCCGCAGCCCGCGGCCGTCGGGAGGGCCGTCGTGGAGTAGGTGAAGGCGCTGAGCTGCCACGAGTTGTGGACGTTCCCGCAGGAGGAGTTGTTCTGCCCCGTGTCCGCCCCGAAGCGGATGTAGATGTCCCCGGCGAGGAGCGCAGACACCGGTACGGCAGCACTGACGGTCAGGGTGTCGGTGAAGCCGACCGGGGTGTTGTTGGGCATGCCATCGCCGGCGACGATGCTGGTTCCGTTGAACAGGTTGAGTCCGCCGGTCGCCCCACAGGTGATGTCCGGGCCCAGTGCCTCAACGTCGATGGAGGCGGTGACGGTGACGGTGCCGGTCTCATCCACGCAGTCTGGACAGTCCGCGACCACACGCCATGCCACGCTGCGGACGACGGTCCCATTGAAGGCGGCGGTGTCCGGGCCGGTGACGGCCGTACCACCGTCCATCAGCGTCCTTGCGGTCGCCGCCGGGGCGTCCACCTGGCCCCCCGCCGCGAAGAACTCGAGCACCGAGGCGATTTCGAGGCTGGTCGTGGACGCTCCACTCGGGTCGGAGTCGCACAGCTCGATCGTTTCGCATTGGCGGCAGTCCGGGTCGCAGGTGCCGATAGTGCCGACCGGGGTGTACGGGGCGCCGTCGAGGCCGTAGTCGCTGTGGCCAACGATGGCGCCGTTCTCATCGCGGGCGTAGTCCCGCACGAACGCGGTCACGGTGCCGTCCGCGGAGGTGTCGCAGAGCTGGACAACGTCCCGCTCCGGCTGCTCCACCCCGGCCGGGCAGACGGTGACGGTGCCGGCCGGGGTGTACGTGCCGCCAGTGACCGCATCCACCAGGCGGACAGCGGAGACCGCGCCGTCCTCGCCGTAGGTGTACTCCACGAGGACCAGACCGACGACCTCACCGGCGGCGTCCACGTCACAGAACGTGCCCGACACGGTGATGGTGCGCGCGTCACCACACGCCACGGTCCCGGCGGGCGGAGCACCCGCTGAGTAGGCGCCAGTCGTGAGGTTCAACCATCCCTCGGACGTGACGGCGCCGGTGCAGTCCCGGACGACCGTCACAGCAATGGGACTGCCGTCAGCGAGGCACAGGCCGACCGTGGCGGTGGGCGTGGTCGGGGACTCGCAGTCCGGCGAGGCGGCCGGCAGGCACGCCTGGAGCGTGCCGACCGGGGTGTACGGGGCGCCGGTGACCGGATCCACGGTGCGCGTGCCCACCCGCTCGCCGCTGCTCGCGTCGTAGATCGCTTCCACCAGGGCGACGCCGGCGAGCGTGCCGTCCGGGAGCACATCGCAGAGGAGGGTCCCCTCCGTGTCCACACGGGGCGTGGCCGCGGCCCCGGAGACGATCACGGGCCCCTGCCCGCAGCATCCGCTCACAACGTGACTCCTCTGTCTCAGAGACAAGGAGCCCGGCCCACAACCAGCAGCGCCGCCACAAGATTACCGTCCGGAGCTGGAACCACACGGTGCGTGACGCCGTTATTTCACGACGAAGGCCGCAGGTGCGGGAACACCGGCGGCCCTCTGACCGAACACCTTGAGCAAGCAAGGAGAACGGCTGTGGCCGAGACTACGGCACCCCCTGCCCGCAGGCCCAGGCGGCGACAAAGCCCCGCCGAGGTGTGGGCGCGTCTACAAGCTCTTGCGGAGCAAAGCGGCTGGACCATCACAGGCGAGTACGCCGGCGCGAAGAAGCCCATCGCGATGATCTGCGAGAACGGCCACCCCTGCGCACCTCGGCCGGGCGATCTTCTGTCTCGTGGACGGGGTCCTTGCCAGACCTGCGCGGGCCGAGATCGGGCAGTAGCCGAGGAACAGCTTCGCGCCCTCGCTGCTCAACGCGGCTGGAAGATCACCGGGCGATACGTCAACCGGCATACCCGGATCTCGATGGTTTGCTCTGAGGGGCACGAATGCGAGCCAACGCCGCACCATCTCATGAAGGGTGGCGGCCCCTGCAAGATCTGCGTAGGCCGAGACCCGGCATCTTCTGAACAGCGGCTTCGTGACTTGGCAAAGCGACGCGGGTGGACCATCAGCGGCGCGTACGTCAACAACAGAACCCCGATTGCGATGGTGTGCGAGAACGGCCATCACTGCGCGCCGAGGCCCGGGTGGCTGCTCGCCGGTGGCGGACCCTGCCGGGTCTGCACAGGAAAGGATCCACGGCAGGCAGAGGCGCGGTTCCGCCGGATCGCAGCACAACGCGGTTGGACAATCACCGGGGAGTACGTCAACACCGCGACCCCCGTTGCGGTGATGTGCGAGAACGGCCACCGCTGCACACCCCGGCCCGGGGACACTCTGAGCGGCCACGGCTGCCCCGTGTGCGCGGGAAACTCACCAGATGCGGCAGAGGCCCGCCTTAGGGCTCTGGCAGATGAGCGAGGCTGGACCATCGTGGGTGAGTACGTCAGCACCTCGACCCCAATCGAGATGACGTGCGAAGAAGGCCACCCGTGCACGCCCCGGCCCAGCGGACTGCTGGCAGGGCAGGGCCCGTGCCAGACCTGCGCCGGTACCGATTCAAAGCTCGTACGGGTCCGCTTGCGGGATCTGGCACTCGACCGTGGTTGGACCGTCGTAGGCGAGTACGTCAACCGCCATACGCCGATCGCAATGATCTGCGAGAACGGCCACCTCTGTATGCCTCGGCCCGCGCATCTCCTCGCAGGGCGCAAGGGTTGCTTGGCCTGCTCAGGGCTCGACCCGAAGGCCGCCGAGGCAACCCTTCGAGCGATCGCTGCTGACCGAGGCTGGACAGTCACCGGAGAGTACGTCAATGGCCATACGCCCATCAAAATGATCTGCGAGAACGGCCACCACTGTGCGCCTCGGCCCTCTTCGCTGCTGAATGGCCAAGGACCGTGCACGAAGTGCAAGGGCAAGTACTGGGATGCCCTCTACGTCGTCCGCGACGGAGACCACGGGGTGGTGAAGTTTGGGATCACATCTGGTGACCCTCGACCTCGGCTCCGGAAGCATGAGCGGGACGGTCTTGCCGAGACAGTGCGGCTTCACACAGGACTTCCCGACGGCGTCGCCCGGGGACTGGAACTGAACATCCTTGCAGCACTGCTCGACGCCGGGGAAAGGCCGATCCGCGGCCAGGAGTACTTTCCCGACCACACCCTGGCCCTCATCCTCGACCTGGTCGACAACCATCCAGCCATCCGCCCTCAGAGCGTGGTGATCCCGGCCCCGCGCAGGGGACAGCTGCCCCTTTGGTAGAAGCACGGCCCGCCGCCTGCTAGTTGGCGGCGGGCCGACTCTCCTTACAAGGTCACGGCCCTGGTGTAGTTGACGATCAGGGATCCGTCCGGTCCCGCGTGTGCCACGAGCGGGCCCACCACAGCAGCGTCCGACTCCTTGTCGGCACTCCAGGTCACGGCCTCACCAGCGATCATGGTGGACGTGCCGTCGACCGTGGTGACGGTGGCCGCGGCCCTGGCGACAAGGGTTACCGACCGCAGGAGGGGCACACTCGCCGCATCCCACATCTGCCCGGCCGCGAGCTCGACGCGGTGGGCCTGGACGCCGAACGCGGGCTCGGCGCCCTCCGCCTCGTCGGCCGCGTCGCAGTCGACCGGCGAGACCGGCGTGTACGGGGCGGTGAGGCCGTCGGTGTACGTGCCGAGGCTGGTCAGCTGGCCGTCGCAGTCGACGGCCAGGAGCTCGACATACCCGGTGTCGGGCAGGCCGTCGGCGTCCAGGTCATCACATCTGCACTGCTCGATGACCGCTTGGACGCCGCACGGGGTGGAGCACACCCCGGCCGTCCCGGTGAGGACGTACGGGGTGGTCCCGTCGAGGGCGGTGTCCGCGACCGTGGGGGTGGTCGCCCCGGGCTGGTAGGTGAGGTGCCGCAGGAACGGCACCGGGTCGGCGCCGTCGACGAGGTCGCAGAGCTGGACGACTTCCACGTCCGGAGCCGGCTCCGACTGCGCGTCGGGGCACAAGCCCAGGTGTGCGCCGCCGGGCAGCGCGACCGGTCCCCACGTGCGCGGGTCGACGTAGTTGACGCCGAGGCGGTCGCCGGTGGCGGTGTCGTAGGTGACCTCGGCGAGGATCTGCTGAAGCACGCGGCCGGTGGCGTTGTCGATGACGCACATGGGCGTCAGTTCGACGTCCCGGCCCTCGGTGGCAGCCTGGCAGGTGCCGACCGTCCCGGCCGGGGTGTAGGCGGTCACGCCGTCGAGGGCGGTGTCCGTGACGGTCGGGGCGTCGGCTCCGGGCTCGTAGGTGAGCTGCCGCAGGAACGGCGTGGTCGTGCCGTCCGCGGCGACGTCGCAGAGTTGGACGATCTCCGTGTCCGGACCGGGCGTCACGCTGCTGCCGCCGATGCCGTCGCCGCCGCAGGTGCCAGCTTCGCCCTGCACCTCATACGGCGTCACGCCGTCCAGGGCGAGGTCCTGGGTGCCGGTCGGGGTGCCGTCGCAGTCGAAGGTGAAGCGCCGAAGGAACGGCGTGCGGGTGACCGTCAGCACGGCCGTCCGCACCTCCAGCGGCATCAGGAACAGGTCGCGGTCGTTGATCGCACCGCCGGTCGTCTGGTCGGTGAACCGGATCGTGACCGCGCCCGTAGCGGGGGCGATGAACGCCAGCGGCGGCAGGTCTTCGGTCAGCACACCGCCCGGGAACACGTTGGACCCGTTGGAGGTGTTCCGGGTCCTCGTGGCGAGCACTGTGGTGCCGTCGAGGACGTCCAGCCGGTAGATCGCGTTGTTGTTGGCCGGGTCCGGGGCTCCCGCACCGATCCACGCGGACGCGAATCGGAACTCGTACAGCGTGGCCGGGAGCAGCCCGCTCACGGTCAGTTCGGCTACGCCGTTGGCGGGCTGGTTGGCTTGGGCGAACCACAGGATCGTGCCGTTGTTGGCGGTCACCACGTTCCCGGTCAGCGTGAAGTCGCGCGCCGGGGTCGGGATCGGGGCCTGCGGGTCGTAGGTCACGTCGCAGAGCTGGACGATCTCGGTGTCCCCGCACGGCTCCGCCTGGCAGACGCCGACCGTCCCGGCCGGGGTGTAGGCCGTGACGCCGTCGAGGGCGGTGTCCGTGGCCGTGGGGGCGTCCGCGCCGGGCTCGTAGGTGAACTGGCGCAGGAAGGCCGTGACCGTGCCGTCAGGGGCGGTGTCGCAGAGCTGGACAATCTCCGTGTCCGGTCCGGGCGCCGCGCTGCCGCTGCTCCCGCCGTCCGCGGCGCAGGTGCCCACCTCGCCCTGGACCTCGTAGGGGGTGACGCCGTCCAGGGCCAGGTCCCGGCTGCCGGTCGGGGCGCCGTCGCAATCGAAGGTGATCGCGCGCAGGAACGGCGTGGACTGGACGGTGAGGACGTCCGAGCGCACGTCCTGCGGGATGACCAGGAGGTCACGGTTCAGGCCGCCGCCGGTGGTGAGGTCCGTGATCCGGATGGTGACGGCCCCGGAGGCGGGCGCGATGAACTGGACCGGCGCCTCCGGAACAGGTCCGGGGCTGGCCCCGGCCCCGTTGGACACGTTGCGCTGCTGGGTGGCGATCACGGTTGTGCCGTCGAGGACGTCCACCTGGTAGACCGCGTTGCTCGCGGCGGGGTTGGGCGAGCCCGTCCCGGCCCAGTAGGTCGAGAACCGGAACTCATAGCCCGCCCCGGCGACCAGGCCGGTGACCGCCCGGTTTGCTACGCCGGTCACCGCGACGTTGCCGCCGGAGTAGTAGAGCAGGTTCCCGACCACCTGGACATTGCCGGCCAGGGTGAAGCTGCTGGCGGGTGTCAGGGTCGGCGGGGCCGGGGAGTACACCAGGTCGCACAGCTCGGCGAGTTCGGTGTCCCCGCATGGCTGCTGCGGGCAGCAGGTGCCGCCGCCGCTGGCCGCTGTGCACTGGCCGGGCTCGCCGGTCGGGGTGTAGGGGCCGCCGTTCAGGGTGGTGTCCGTGACGGAGACGACGGCGCCGCTCTCGCAGTCGAGGACGATGTTCCGGAGGAACTGCGGCGCGCATCCCGCCTGGTCGTAGGTGACGGTCGCGGTGAACGCGTCGAGTTGCCATCCGGTGCGCCGGGGGCTGTCCGGGCAGGCGGCCGGGCTGTCGTCCCACGTGTCGAGGGCGATGAGGGCGGCGATGTTCCCGGCGGCGAGGTCGGCGGCTGGGACGTCCGCCTCGGCGGTGAGGACGCCCGACCAGCCGACCGGGGTGTTGTTCGGGACGAGGGCGAGAGCAATCGGTGTTGAGGCACCGTTGAACAGGCGCAGGTAGCCGGTGGCCGCGCATCCCGTGTCCGGGCCGAGCTGCTGAGCGTGAACGGACACGGTGACGTGCGCGGTGCCGGTGTCGCAGGCAGGCCGAGGCGCGGCGAGCGTCGCGGCGAGGGTGGCCACGGTTCCGACGGTGCCCGGCTGCGGGCCGCTCGCGGCCGGGACGGTCACCGTGCCGCCGTCCCACAGCGTTTGGCCTCCGGTGACGGGCGCGCCGGTGGTGTACGGGTAGTACGGGCCGGGCGCGGTGTCGGTGACCGTCGGGTCCGGGGTGCCGTCGGTTGGCTGGTCGCACAGCAGGAGCGCCGTGGTGTTGCGGCACGGCTCCGCCGCCGGGGAGCAGGTGCCGACCGTGCCGGCTGGGGTGTACGGGCTGGTGCCGTCCAGGGCGGTGTCCCGCACTACGGGCGCAGCGATGCCCTCGGTGAAGGTGAAGTGCCGCAGGAACGTCGTCACCGTGCCGTCAGGAGCGGTGTCGCACAGGGTGAGGACGTCGGTGTTCACCGCCGGGCAGCACGGGGCGTCCCCGCTTCCGCCGTCGCAGGGCACGAGGCGCTTGCCGGGCGGGATGGAGTCCTGGCGGGTGCCGTTCTCGTCCAGGTAGTACGTGTGGCCGCTGGGCTCGATGATCTGCGTCCACACCTGCGGGGCGTGGTCGTAGGTCGCGATGACGTGGAGGATCATCCCGGCCAGGTTGGCGTTCGGGCATGCGGCGGGCGGGGCCGTCTCCAAGAGCTGGACAACCACGTCGTTCTGTCCGGCGCGGCCTCCGGGGACGGCGGTCGGCGGGACCGTCCACGCCGGGTCAACGAACTGGCTGGGGCCTACGGGCTGCCACGCCCCGTCGTTCAACCGCCACTGGATAACCCTGTTGTCCGCGTTGAGGACGGTCGTGGAGATCCGGATGGACTCCGGGTCCACGTCCACGGGCAGGACCCAGGAGGCGCGGGTGTACCAGGTGCCGGGGAGCGGCGGGGAAGACTCCGCCGCGGTCGGGCACACGGAGCGGTCGGCGTGCGGGCTTACCCAATGCGCCTTGTTCGGCGCGGAGTCCGTCACCACCCACGCCGGGATGGGCGCCACCCGGTACATCGGGTACCACACACCGGTGAGGTTGGGGGCCCACGTCCAGTCCGCGTCCACGCCGCTGGTGGCGTTGGCCGGGTTCGTCAGGAACTCACTGGTTCCGGACTCCACCACGCACACCTGGCGGGTGATCCGGTCCGGGCTCGGGCACTTCGTCAGCTCCGCCCCGGCCGGGAGCGTGAACGGCTCGCCGTCAAGGTCGGTGAGCCGCTGCTCGATCAGGTCGCCGCTCTGGTCGTCATAGACACGCTCGGCGATGACCTGCCCGGTGATCTCCCCGCTTGCCTGGTCGCGGACGCACAGGAGCGCCGTCTCGACGTCGACGCGGGTCTCCGGGGGCGGCTGCTCGCAGCACTCGGCGGCCGGCTCGCACTGCCCGACGTCACCGGTGACGGTGTACGGCTCGCCGTCCAGGGTGGTGTCCACCACGGAGACCGTTTCGCCGGTCTCGCAGTCCACGACCGTCCGGCGCATGAACTGCGTCGTCCTGGGGAGCGCGATGTCGAGACGGCCGGTGACGTAGTTCAGGCCGTTGGTGTCGCGGACCTCGATCTCGACCGTGTTGGGGCCTGCGGTGACGGGGATCTGTGCGGTGCCGGACGTTGCGGGCTGATTCCACTGCCCGTACATCCCGGCATCGACCCCGTTGATGCGGACGCGGGCGCCGCCGTCGCCTCGGAAGCCAACGGACTGGGCGACCGCGACGCCGTCCTCCGGCGCCTGGAACGTCTTGCGGAGGACCCACCGCACGGGGGCGGCGTCATAGCCGGCCCACTGGGCGCTGCCGGTACCGGCGTTCATGTCGGCCCGCGCGCCCAATGCGGGGACGGGCGCGGTGGCGTACCGGGCCGGGTACGGCATGGCCGCCTCCGGGCCAAACCCGGCGTTGGCGCCAGTGAAGCTGACAACCTCCCAGCCGTCCGCACTCGCCCGGTTCGCCGGATCGAAAACCGTGATCACGTCGGTTGCGGCGGTGTCGCAGAGCAGGGTGCTGCTGGTATCCCGGCACGACTCCGGCTCGGGCTCCGGGGGTTGGCACACGCCGACCGTCCCGGCAGGGACGTACGGGGTGGTGCCGTCCAGGAGCGTGTCCGTGACGGAGGTGACCGCGCCGTCGCAGCCGCGGCAGACGGTGCGGAGGAACGTCACGCTCACGGGGGTGACGATGAAGTCGCCTACCGCGCGCTGGGTGGCGTTGAGGCCGGTAGTCCCGTCGGTCGCGAACAGCAGCTCGGTGACCGGTCCCGGGTGCATGAACCGGGAGACGGGAGCCGTGTCTGATACTGGGCCCGCAGTCGTGACGGAGCTGAGCGTGCGGGTGGCGGGGTCCCACACGTGATCGGCGGCGAGTGACACCAGCACGGTGCCGGGCGGCATCACCAGCTTGCCGACGCCAGTCGACCGGCGGCCAACCCGAGCGCTCCACTCAACGCTCACCGGGCGGTCGAACGTGACCGGCAGCGGCCCCATACTCGGGGACGGAAGCAGCGCCACCGTCCACCAGTTCGGGATCGAACTTGTGCCGCCCGCGATCGTCCAGCTCACCCCGTTGGACAGCGTCCCCGCCCGGGTGGTGGGCTGGCTCGCGGGATTGAGGATCGGCGCCGGGTCCGTGTTCGCCGGCACGTCGCACAGGGTGGTCGTCTCGCAGTCGTGGCAGGTCCCGCAGACGTTGACCGTGCCCGCCGGGGTGTACGGCTCGCCGTCGAGGCTGTAGTCCGTGTGGCCGGTGATCTGTCCGTTCTCGTCCCGGGCGTAGTCCCGGACGAACGCGGTCACCGTGCCGTCGGCGGCCGTGTCGCAGAGCTGAACGATGTCCCGTTCCCACTGCTCGACCCCGGCCGGACACGTCGTCACCTGCCCTTGCGGGCTGTAGGTCTGGCCGGTGACGGCGTCGACCAGGCGCACCGCGGCGATCGAGCCGTCCGCGTCGTAGCTGTACTCGATCAGGACCAGGCCGAGGACGTCCCCGGTGTCCGGGTCCACGTCACAGAACGTGCCGCTCACCTGGATGGAGCGGGAGTCGCCGCAGGCGATCGTCCCGGCCGGCGGCTCCCCGGCGCTGTAGGCGCCGGTGGTGAGGTTCAGCCACCCGTCCCGGGTGACCGTGCCGTCGCAGTCGCGGGTGACCACCACGGCGATCGGCTCGCCGTTCGCCAGGCACAGGCCGAGCGTCGCCACCGGGGTCGTCTGCGCCTCGCAGTCCGGGGCGGCCGGACAGAGGCGCACGGCGCCGGTGACGAGGTGCGGGGTGCTGCCGTCGAGGTCGAAGTCGTCGTGCGAGGCGGAGTCGCCAAGCCAGGAGTACCGGCGCAGGAACGGGCCGGTGTCGTCGCACAGGGTCAGCGCCTGGGACGCCTGGGTGCCGTACTCGCAGTCGACCGGGGAGGTCGGCGTGTACGGGACGCTCGGGTCGTCCTGGTAGGTGAGGGTGAGTTCGGCTGTGCCGTCGGCGTGGACGCACCACAGTTCGCTGTAGGTGACGTCGGCCTGGCCGTCGCCGTCGGTGTCGTCGCAGCGGGTACGGCACAGCGTGTCGATGCAGCTCTTGCTGTCGTTACCGGCGCATGCGCCGACTGTGCCGGTGACGACGTGCGGGGTCTGCCCGTCGAGGGCGACGTCCTCGTAGGAGGCCGTGCCGTTCAGGAAGACGTACCTGCGCAGGAAGGGCCCGGTGTCGTCGCACAGCATCACCGTCTCGGACTCGGGGCAGCCGTAGGTGCACTCGACGGGGCTGGTCGGGGTGTACGGCGTCGACGGGTCGTCCTGGTAGGTGAGGACGAGGGTGGCGGTGCCGTCGGCCTTGATGCACCAGAGTTCGCTGTAGGTGGTGTCTGCCTGGCCGTCGCCGTCGGTGTCGTCGCACAGCTGGCGGCAGACGGTGTCGATGCAGTCGCTGGTGCAGGGGCCTGCGTCAGCCGGCGCCGGACCTGGCATGAACATGCCCGTTAGCAGGTTGATCCAGCCGACCACGACCGGGTCCGGTGCCGGGGTGTCGCAGTCGGCGCAGTCCGAGCGGACCACGACGAGGATCGTCGTGCCGTCCGCACGGCACAACGGGGCCGTCGTGATCGACGGCGAGCAGGAGCAGCCTGCCGTGCAGGGGCCAGCATCGGCCGGGGCCGGGCCGGCCGTGTAGACACCGGTGACCGGGTCGATCCAGCCGACCACGGCCGGATCGGCGGCGGGGCTGCCGCAGTCGGCGCATTCGGACCGGATGACGAGGAGAACGGTCGTGCCGTCGGGGCGGCACAGCGGCGCTGAGGCGATCGACGGCGCGCAGGCGCAGGTGCCCGGCGTGCCTCCCTCGCCAGGCGCGCAGGGCACAGGCTCAACGGGCACTTACGCCTCCGGGTGTGCCTGGCGGCGGTGGGTGTCCCGGCCGCGCTCGGACTTGAAGGGGCGACTGCAGACGTCGCAGGTGAAGCCGTCGCCGGTCTCGTCGCCTGAGTCGCTTCCGTCGCTGTCGTCGTCCTCGGCGGGGGCGTCCTCCAGCGGCGCGAACTCAGGCGGGGGCAGCGGCGTGGAGTCGGGCCCGTACGCCTCAGCGGGCACCTCGGGCAGCGGCTCGCCGGGGATCCCCTCCACCTCCGGCAGGCCGACGCCCAGCAGTTCGGCGGCCGCGGTGTCGGCGGCCGGCTGCGCCTGGTCCTCGTCGGGGCTGATGTAGCGGTGGCCGTCGACGACCGACCCGATCAGCAGCCGCTCGGGCATTTTGACGAACTGGTCGGCGGGCACGGCGAACACGGACTGGGAGACGGTGCGCACCTTCGGCCGCTGGGCGACCGCCCACACGGCGAAGTCGCGGCGCAGGGCGGTGGCGGGCTGGACGCGGATCAGCTCGGGGGGCATGGCCGTCCTCAGGGGCAGGTGGTGACGAGCACCGCGCACACGGTGCAGGTGGTCGCGGGAACGTAGGTGCGCTCGGCGAGCACGCGGCGGTCGTTGACGCGCCGGTCGATGGACGCGCCGGCCCGGTCCGGGATGACGTCGATCGGGCCGCGGCGGACGACGACCGGCCCGGAGATGTACAGCCAGGCGGTACCGGGCGGCGCCGGGGTGCCGTCCGGCCCGGAGTTGGCCGCGCTGTACCCGGAGCCGACGATGACGCAGTTCCCGGCGAGCGTGGACAGCCGGTTCTCGTCGACGTAGGCGATGTTGCAGCAGCCCAGCAGGGCGGCGGCGCCCGTGGGTACGTGGAGGGTGCCGACGCCGCCGTACGACTCGGCCAGGCAGCCCTCCAGCGCGGCCACGCCCTGCGCGATCGACACCGGCCCCTCGGCCGGGGTCAGGTCCATCGCGCGGGGGGCGAGCGTGTACCGCCAGAACGCGGACTCGACGGCCTGCTGCTCCCCCAGCTCCAGCGAGGCCCGGACGTGGTCGATGGCCTCCTGGTACGACCAGCCGATCGTGGAACACATCACCCCGGCGTAGATGGTGACCGGATCGGCTGCCTCATGGATCGGCGGGAAGAACTCCTTCTGGCCCGGCAGAGCACCCGGGGACACCTCGCCCGGAGACTCGTCCCCCAGGGACTCCTCGGGCGGGCACCAGTCGGTGTCCCGGACTGGGGAGCAGCCGAGTGCCATCCACTCGACACCGAGCAACTCGTGCTCGTCGGTGACGTCGATGACGTCGGTACAGCCGCCGAGGATCCCATACGGGAGCGGCCTCCCGGGAATGGCCTCGACGCGGCGACGCATACCTGCGGGTGGCACGTCAGATCACCCCTTCGGGGAGCAACCGACACGCCGGGGAGAGGAGTTGTACCTGGTGAGAGGGTCGACGGCGCTGCACACGCCGCCGACCCAGACCGACCCCTTGGATAGAAGGAGTACGGCCATGGCCGACACTACGGCATGCCTTGACGCCGCTGCTGCGACTCTCTGCGACGTGTGCGGGAAACCCCCGGAGCCCGACAACCGGCTCAAGGGCGGCGCCCACATCCGCTACTGCTACCAGTGGCGGCGCAGGAACGACCCGACCCGACCGACCTGCGCAACTCCCGGCTGCGGACGGACCGCCCGCACCGGCAAGTCGCCGCTGTGTGATCGCTGTTACCAGCGGGCTCAGCGCGGCAACGACCCAGCTGCCCGCCCGTTCCACCAGCGGAACAACGACACCTGCAAGGTCGAGTGGTGCACTGTGGCTGCTGAGCGCCTCGGCTGGTGCCACGCCTGCTACCAGTGGAGCCGAGCCAACGACGGAGCAGACCCGACGGCGCGCCGCTACCGGTACGCCCGGAGCGTCGAGGACCTGGTCGCGCTCATCATGACCATTCCGCCGAACCCAGTGACTGGGTGCCGGGTGAGCACCGGAGTCTTCGCTGCGGGCCGAGGCGGCTACCCCGTTACGACAATCCAGGGCGACCCACGCACCCAGACGGTGACGAGGATCGTCCTCGCGCACAGGCTGGGTCGCCCGCTTAGGCCCGCCACACACGCCTGCCATACATGCGACAACCCGCCGTGTGTTGAGCCGTCCCACCTCTGGGAAGGCACGGCTGCAGAGAACAGCCGAGACCGAGACAGCAAGGGGCGTGGTGCCCGGGGAGTGGGTAACGGGCGGGCGCGGCTCAACCCGGACAAGGTCCGAGACATCAGGGTCCGCTACGTCCCCGGCAACAACCAGCACGAGAGCAACATCGCGGCTCTGGCCACCGAGTACGGGGTTAAGCCGCAGGCGATCCGGGATGTCGTCCGTCGTCGGACCTGGGCTCACGTCAAGTAGCGCGTTCAGCATTGCCTCACCTCCTCGGGTGGGGAGCGGGCCCGTGGCCGTCAAGTGGCTACGGGCCCGCCGCGTTGAAGGCCGAGGGGGTCAGGCGATCGGGCAGTCGACGCCGAGCTGCTCGCCGGTGCGGCCGTCGGGGCAGACCGGCACGGTGACGACGCGCGCCTCGGGCCCACGGTTGATGAGGGCTACGCACTCCTCGCTGAAGGCGGCGGTGTAGTCATTGACGGCGAATTTTGCTGAATCATGAATTACCCCGAGCGAGATCTCGCCGCCGCGGCCGATCTGGAAGGCGCCGGCCGGGTGGATCAGGAACGGAACGCTGTCGGGCCAGTCCACGACCGGGGTGGCTCCGCCGATCTGCGTCGGCACGTTCGGGGCGAGGCCGCGCGCCCACTGGACGCGGACGCCGAGGGTGGCGAAGGCGTTGATGATGCAGGAGTCGTCGATCTCGTCGCAGGCGACGCCGTTTCGGCGGGCGATGTCGGCGAGGAACATGGCCTTGCTCCACCAGGGGAAGACGACCTCGATCGAGATCGACTCACAGAGGCTGTGCCGCTCCACCATGTCGGCGGCTTGCAGGGCGACCGCTGCGAAGATCGCGGAGAATGCGCCGAAGGTCTTGGCGATGGTGACCGGGGTTGCGGCGGCCACGGCCTGGTCGAAGAGGACCTGGCGGACGCGCAGTTCGTGCGCGACCATCGTGTTGCGCTGGTACCAGGCGACTAGCTCCGGGAAGTGGCGCTGCGTCAGGATGCCAGCCTCAAGACATACGCCGACCGCGTCACACCGCACCTCGTCGGGCTCCGGGCAGGGGATCTTGAAGCACGGCTTGACTGCACCGGAGATGTCGTCGGCCTCCGTGTGGACGAAAGTCATCGAGCCGACGTCCAGGGACGGGATCTTGAAGAACCGCAGGCCACCGCGTGCGAGCTGGATTTCTGGCGCGTCCCAGAGCATTTCCGGGCAGGCGATGTCGGTCAGCTCGTACACCGTCTCCGACGGGGCGCACCAACCGCCCGAGGCGACTACATCACCCTGTGGGAGGCGGGCCTGGTCGGCGGCGAGAATGACCGCGCGGGTGCCCTCCGTCCCGGATGACGAGTCATTGATGATCAGCGACTTGTCAAAGGGCAGCCGATACGAGGCGCAGAGGCCGACGCCGCCACCCGCGGTCTTGAGAGCGTTCGCGCGGCGGATGATGCCCTCGGTGACGCCCTCCATGTCGAGTGGCTGGCCCGGCTGATACCCCGGGACGTCGACAGAGGCTGCGATCACAGGGCGCGGGTTCGGGTCCGGCGGGAGGACGCGCGGCTGGTGGACGCGGACGCGGGACAGGTCGAGGGCACGGGCCTTGGCGACCGCCCGGGACGCGGTGACCGGTGCGGTCTCAGGTTCGGCGACTGGCTCGGGATCGGCCGGCTCCTCCTCGGGCTCGGCGGAGGAGGCGGTGGCCTCCTCCGGGTCGTCGCCGCGCACCTGGGCGGCGAGCTGTTCGATCTCGGCGGCGGCCTGCTCGGCGGCCGCGATGCGCTCCGCCTTCTCCGTGCGGATGCTGTCGACCGCGGTGGCCAGCTCACGGAGCTTGGCGAGGTCGTCGGTGGTGACGGTGCTGCTGCCCGCCTTGGCGTCGAACGCCTTGACGGCGCCTTCGAGAAGCGCGTCCAGCTCGTCGTCGGAGAGGGCAGTGATGTCCTCAGGCAGGGAGAACTCTTCCATGGGGCCGGGCTCCAAAGTTCGCTCTTGGAGGTGACCCGGCCCATAACCAGCGGTCGTCTGGGAGAATATTAGCCCGCTGCCCCAACGGACGCGCGTGAGCCACTCCTTCTCCTTCGCACACGCACCCTAACTAGTGTGATGCGCCAGAAATGGCGGCCTTAAGTATCTTGCTGGTTTTCGGTGGCTGTCGGAGTGACCTTGGTGAGGTAGTCGGCGAGGGATTTAAAGATCTCGTCGGCGGTCTTGGTCCAGGTGAAGGGCCTTGGGTTCTCGTTCCACGAGTCGATCCACGCCCTGATGTCGTCCTCCAGGGCCTTCACGGAGGTGTGCACCCCGCGCCGGATGAGCTTGTCCGTCAGCAGGCCGAACCACCGCTCGACCTGGTTCATCCAGGAGGAGCCGGTGGGGGTGAAGTGGACGTGGAAGCGGGGGTGTTTACCCAGCCACGTCCTGATCTCCGCGGTGTTGTGCGTGGCGTAGTTATCGCACACGAGGTGGACGTCAAGGCCGGCGGGCACAGCCTTGTCGATCGTGACCAGGAACTTCTTGAACTCGATGGCCCGGTGGCGGCGGTGCAACTCCGATATGACGCTGCCGTCGGCGATGTTGAAGGCGGCAAACAGGCTGGTGATGCCGTGCCGGTAGTAGTCGTGGGTGCGCCGCTCGGGCATGCCCGGCATCATCGGCAGTACGGGCTGGGATCGGTCCAGCGCCTGGATTTGGCTCTTCTCATCGACGCACAGCACCACCGCCTTCTCGGGTGGATGGTGGTACAGGCCGACGACGTCGACGACCTTCGCGATGAACTGCGGGTCGGTGGAGAGCTTGAACGCGTCCTGGAGATGGGGCTTGAGGTCGAACTTCTTCCAGATCCGCCCGATGGTGGACTTCGACAGCCCGGAGTGCTTCGCCATCGAGGCCCGCGACCAGTGGGTGTCCTTGCCCGGGGTGGACTCCAACGTCGCTGTGAGCACATCCTCGACCTGGTCCAGCAGGATCGAGGGCGGCCTGCCGGGACGCGGCTCATCACTCAGCCCGTCCAGCCGCAAGCGGATGAACCTCGACCGCCAGCGGTTCACCGTTCCGTGCGAGACACCGAGCTCGGTGGCGATCTCCTTGTTCATCCCGCCTTCCGCGCACCGCAGCACGATCCTCGCCCGCCGCGCCAGGAACTGCGCGGTCTTCGCCCGCCGAGCCCAGCGTGTCAGCTCCGCACGTTCAGCATCGGAGAGCACCAGCTCCGGCTTGCGCCGACCCGGCCGCGGCTCGTCCACCAGGCCCGCCATCCGCCGGACCACGAACCGCGAGCGCCACTTACGCACCGTCTCCGTGGACACCCCGACATCCGCTGCCACAACGGGTTTGACGCTCCATCCGCGCAGGCCAGAACGATCCGGGCCCGCTCCGCCACACGGGCCGACACCGCACCACCCGCCCAACGAGCCAACTCCGCCCGCTCCGCGGCAGACAGTACGACTTCGACTGCACGAGGACCCCGAGACGCCATGAAAACAGCCTACTGACTTAGCCTCGCCATTTCTGGCGCATCACACTAGGTATTTGCACCTTGATGGATGGTGCATCGAGCCACGCCAGGTTCTATACGATGACATCACCCTAGTCCTGCCCTACGACCTTAAGCGACGTGGCGAATGGTCTGTGTATGCCACTAGCTCCAGGTCTAGGCACGTTGCCGGCACCGGCGGCGCACTTGAGCGAAATGGAGCATCCGAGGATGGCTCGACACCTGGTAACCAGCGCGCTTCCCTACATCAACGGGATCAAGCACCTGGGCAACATGGTCGGGTCGATGCTTCCGGCGGATGTGTACTCCCGGTATCTCCGTCAGCGCGGTCACGACGTCCTGTACATCTGCGCTACTGACGAGCACGGCACGCCGGCCGAGCTGGCCGCCAATGAGGCCGGGCTCTCCGTCGCCGAGTTCTGCGCGCAGGCCCACGACGCGCAGAAGGCCGTGTACGACGGGTTCGAGCTGGCCTTCGACTACTTCGGCCGTAGCTCCTCGCCGCAGAACGTCGAGATCACCCAGCACTTCGCGAGGAAGCTGAACGAGAACGGCTTCATTGAGGAGCGGGCGATCCGTCAGGTGTACTCGCCGGTGGACGGTCGCTTCCTGCCGGACCGGTACGTCGAGGGCACCTGCCCGCACTGCGGCTACGACAAGGCCCGCGGCGACCAGTGCGAGAATTGCACCCGTGTGCTGGACCCGACCGAGCTGATCAACCCGCGCTCGGCAATCAGTGGTTCCACGGACCTGGAGGTTCGGGAGACCAAGCACCTCTTCCTGCTGCAGTCCAAGCTTCAGCATGAGGTCGACGAGTGGATCGCCACTGTCAGTGCCGAGTGGCCGCACCTGTCGATGTCCATCGCCCGTAAGTGGCTGACCGAGGGCCTGAACGACCGGGCGATCACCCGCGACCTGGACTGGGGTGTGCCCGTCCCGGCTGACACCTGGCCCGAGCTCGCGGCCGAGGGCAAGGTCTTCTACGTCTGGTTCGACGCCCCGATTGAATACATTGGCGCGACGAAGGAGTGGGCGGACGCCGCCGACGACGGCGAGACTCGCGACTGGAAGTCGTGGTGGTACAAGGCCGACGACACCGTCCGCTACACCCAGTTCATGGCGAAGGACAACGTCCCCTTCCACACGGTGATGTTCCCGGCCACCGAGCTCGGCGTGCGAGAGCCCTGGAAGAAGGTCGACCTGGTTAAGGGCTTCAACTGGCTGACGTACTACGGCGGTAAGTTTTCCACCTCACAGAAGCGCGGAGTCTTCATGGACGCGGCGCTGGAGATCCTTCCCGGGGACTACTGGCGTTACTTCCTGATCGCCAATGCGCCCGAGTCCGACGACTCCTCCTTCACCTGGGAGCACTTCACCACCACGGTCAACAAGGATCTGGCCGACACCCTCGGCAACTTCGTCAACCGCGTGCTGTCCTTCTCCCGTAAGCGGTTCGGAGACGAGGTCCCTGCGGGCCACCCGGCGGGCGACGCTGAGGCGAAGCTGGGCGACGAGATCGCGCGCCTGCTGGCCGAGTACGAGGAGCACATGGAGGCGCTCCAGTTCCGGAAGACCGCTGCCGCCCTGCGCGCGCTGTGGTCGGCGGGCAACTCCTACCTGGAGGAGAAGGCCCCTTGGCTGGAGATCAAGACAGATGCCGACGGTGCCGCGCTGACGCTTCGTACCGCGATGAACCTGGTCCACCTGTACGCGGTCGTCTCCGAGCCGTTCATCCCGGCCTCGGCCGCAGCCATGCGCGGGGCTTTCGCCCTAGAGAACGACACCGCGACCTGGCTGACCGCCGACCAGGCCAAGGCCCTGGACACCGTTCCGGCCGGCACCGCCTTCACCGTGCCGCCGGTGCTCTTCGCGAAGATCACGGAGGAGGACCTGGAGTCCTACCGTGAGCGCTTCGGCGGCGCCTGAGAAGGCCTCGGCGGCCTCATCGCTCGTTGCGCGTGTCGTCCAGCCGGTGGCCTCCCCGGTCGGAGAGCTCGATCCGACCCGGGCTGATCACCTGGCTACCGACAGCAAGGCGGACGCAGGCCGCCACGGGCGAGGTGGATCTCGGGAGCGTCCCACAGCATCTCGGGGCACGTGATGTCCGTCAGCTCATAGACTGTTTCGCTGGGCGCACACCATCCGGCCGAGGCGACGATGTTGTTCTGCGGCAGCCGGGACTGGTCGGCGGCCAGGATGACCGCGCGGGTGCCCTCCGTGCCGGACGACGAGTCGTTGATGATGAGGCTCTTGTCGAACGGCAGCCGGTACGAGGCGCACAGGCCGACGCCGCCACCGGCGGTCTTCAGCGCGTTGGCGCGGCGGATGATGCCCTCGGTCACGCCCTCCATGTCGAGGGGCTGGCCCGGCTGGTAGCCGGGGACGTCCACGGACGCGCTGATCTCCGGGCGCGGGTTCGGGTCCGGCGGGAGGACGCGCGGCTGGTGGACGCGAACGCGGGACAGGTCCAGGGCGCGGGCCTTGGCGACCGCTCCGGACGCGGTGACCGGTGCGGGCTCGGGGTCGGCGACCGGCTCGGGATCGGCCGGCTCCTCCTCGGGCTCGACGGAGGCCGTGGCCTCCTCCGGGTCGTCGCCGCGCACCTGGGCGGCGAGCTGCTCGATCTCGGCGGCGGCCTGCTCGGCGGCCGCGATGCGCTCCGCCTTCTCCGTGCGGATGCTGTCGACCGCGGTGGCCAGCTCGCGGAGCTTGGCGAGGTCGTCGGTGGTGACGGTGCTGCTGCCTGCCTTGGCGTCGAACGCCTTCACGGCTCCGTCGAGAAGCGCGTCCAGCTCGTCGTCGTTGAGGGCGGTGATGTCCTCGGGAAGGGAGAACTCTTCCATGGGGCCGGGCTCCAATGATCGATCTTGGAGTTGACCCGGCCCAAAACCAGCGGTCGTCTAGCGGAATCTTAGCCTCACGCCGCATTCTGGGCTTGGACATCGTCCGTGCAGCGAGCCAGGCGGGGAACAGACGCCGACCCACACGCCGCTACCGCTCCGCCACCCCGTTCCGTGACGTGCGTCACTTCCCTGCGGACCGCATAAATAGCGCGCTTGACTGACCGTCAACGAATGGTGTATGCGAACCCGCCGCGCATTGCCGCAGGTTGGAGGGTCCCCGGATGTCCGGTTCCTGGTCAAACGGCCATGTCAGACACGTCCTTTCGGCACCCAGCTGAGTATTTGTAGCCCACTTCACAGCCCTTGATTCTGGACCGGAGCGGGTGCGCCAATTGTTCCGGCACCCCAACCGGGGTTCTCCCACAGGCCTTTGGCCGCAGTCATGCCTGGTCATGACTGCGGCCCCCTGCTGGCACAGGGGGCCGCCGGGTCCTAGTGAAGCGACCAGAAAGGTCAGTACCCGTGTTCAACCGTAGTGGTGGTCGTGCCGAGCGCAAGGGGTACGAGACGAGAGTCACGCGGCGGCGCCGGCAGAGCATCCTCGTCGCTATAGCCGCCTCCGTGGCCGGTATCGGCCTCGGAATCTGCCTCTTCGCCGACATCGTCACCCCGGACGAGGCGACCGCCGTGTCGTCCGTCGGCAGCGCTACGACGGCCGTCGTCGCGCTCTCGATCCGCCGTGGCCCGGGAGCGGATCCGGGCGAGGGCGGAGCGGTCAGCCTCGACAAATAGCGCCGCCGGCTGGGGGCCCTGGGGC
>NZ_MUBM01000032.1 GCF_002154505.1 Streptomyces carpinensis
AGGTGGTCCAGGCGGAAGAGGTCGGCCAGTTCCTCGGTGTCCTCGGTCCGGCGCTCCATGGCGTCGAGGAGGGTGAGCTGCTTGTGCAGCAGTACCTGGCTGCGGCGGGCGAGGTTGACGAAGACCTCGGAGACGCCGGCCCGCAGTTCGGCCTGTTTCACGGCGGCTTCGACGGCGGCCCGCTGCAGGGTGTTCAAAGCTTGGCCGACCTCGCCGATCTCGTTCTCGTCGTATTCGAGGCGTGGCACCTCGGTCTCCACGTCGACCTGTTCGCCGGCCGACAGGCGGCGCATCACGCTGGGCAGGCGGACGCCGGACGCCTCGTGGGCCTCCAGGCGCAGTTGCCTGAGGTCGCGGATGAGGCCGCGGCCGATGCGTATGGACAGGAAGAGGGAGAAGAGCAGGGCGATCAGGCCGAGCACACCCGCCACGGCCGCCTGCAGGATGACGGTCATGGCGACCGGGCGGACCCGGTCCTGGTAGCGGTCGTTGGCCTGGTCGTCGAGGCTGCCGAGGTCGTCGAGCGCACCGGCGGCTGCGGTGTCCCAGCTCTTCGCGCTCACGCCCCGGGGCGTGCCGGACGTGGTGGAGGCGGCGGCCTGCTCGGCCGCCCGCAGCGGGGCGGAGCCGGCGTTCGTCCAGAAGCGCTGGTAGCGGCCCCGTTCGGCGACCGGCAGCAGCGGCAGGCTGATGTCGTACAGCAGGGACCGCTGGGCGACGAGTGCGGAGATGTCGCGGCTCTCGTCGCGGGTGAGGGCGCCGACGACCAGGGAGGAGCCGAGCAGCGCGTCCTCACGGGAGAGGAGTTCGCGAGCCCGGGCCAGGTTGGCCAGGGCGCGGTACTGCTTGTCCAGGTTCACGTCGTCGACGACGTGAAGGCCGGCCAGCAGGACGTAGCAGGGGTCGACCAGGTGGTTGTAGAGGTCGAGCGCCTGGCTGCGCCCGACGGTGCGGTCCTCGACGCTGCGGCGCAGGGAGTCGAGGCCGTCGAAGGCGTCCAGCGCGGCCGACAGCCGCCCGCCGCTGCCGGTGCCCAGCGCGTCGCGGACGTCGGAGTTCTTCGCGTTCCGGCGGAGCTCGGCCACGGCCTTGTCGGTGGCGGCCCGGCTGCGGCGCAGGGCGGCCAGACCGTCGGAGGCGCGGGGATCGGCGAGGTAGACGAGGCTCTGGCGGCGCTCCTGCTGCAGGACTCGGACGGTGTCCTCGGTGGGGTAGGCGATCTTCTCCACCACGGACGAGGCGTTGAACAGCTGGGTCGCCTGGCGTCCCGTGATCACTGTCGCGAAGGCCCAGATGGCGGCCAGGGACAGCAGCGGCACGAGAAGCAGCGCCACGATCTTCCGGCGGATGGACTTCCCGCGAAAGCGCATGGCCTCCCCCAGCTCGACCCCCACCGGCCGGGGGTACACACGTGCGTCAACAAACGGCGCGAGCCTACTACCGACGCACAGGTAACTCGAAGGCCCGACCGGAGGATGAACTTCCGTTCCGACGGTGAGAGATGGCGAGTTGTCCTGGCATTGCGGGAGATGGTGCCCCGGTACCCGGCGGCGTCCGGTGGGCCGGAACGGGTCGGCCGACCTGGCCGGTTGGCCGATATTTTTCGTCCGTCGGGAATCTTCGTGGTCCCTCGTGCGTCCTTCTCCATGGGACATCGAGGCGGAATGGGCCACTGGAGCCGCATCCCGCATCTCGGCGGCGTAAAGCAGCGCAAGCCGGGCAGTCACTGGGGAGCCGGTTCTTCGGACACCGGGGCGAGCGGCCTGCCGGCGGTGGGGAGTGACACGTTGATGGGCACGGCGGAGCGGCGTGAGAGGGCCGCCGACAGCGGTGGGGAGCCGCTGACGGTGGCACAGCAGGCGCCGGAGGCACCGGATCGCGACATTGCGGCGCCGGGGAGCGACAGGCAAGGGACTCGTGGGCTGTCTGCCTGGACGGGCGAAGGTGAATCCGCCCAGCAGCCTTATTACAAGCCGTTGTGGGTCGAGGAGCCCGCACGGCGGCGCAGGATGCCGGATCCCGTGCGCGAGGCGGCCGTGCGGGCGGTGCTGATCATCGCGGTGACGCTCATCCAGGCCGTGGTGGCGTTCCTGTGCACCCTTGCCGGGTCCTGGCTGGCCTTCCCGATGGTGCTCAGCAGCGTGGCCAGCACGGTGGTGGCCACCTGGGCGGCGCTCGACGTGTGGGTGACCCGCCAGGTGTGGAACCAGCGCAACGGCGTGGTCTCGGCCCCCAGCAGCACGGCGCGTGCCTTGCGGCGCGAACGCCGCCTGACCCGGCGGGAACAACGGGCGACCGAGCGCGCACAGGAGCGCATACGCCGGCGCGGCGGCACGGGCAGGCTGTCGCACTCCTAGGCCCTGTCGTCAAATTCCCGCCTGCCCAGCGACGCCATGCACGCTCGCCCACTGCCTTGACGGCGCGGGAGGTGCCCCCACTCGCCGCACCGGTCCCAGGCCCGAGTACATCCAGTACTAGGGCCGGTGCCCGGCACACCGAGAGCACGCACCTGACGCCGCAGGGCCCGCCCTCCGGGCGGACGACGGGAGTTCGACGACAGGACCCGGCGAAGCCGCACCGTCGGACAGCGACGCCGCACCGGCTGGTGGCGACGCCGCCGCGTCCGGCGAGGTCGCATCGTCCCGACCCGGCCACGTCTCATCGTCCGGATCGGCCCACGCCTCATCGTCCGGATCCGGCCACGTGCGCAACGCCCGCCGGCTTCCTGTGACACGGCGGGTTGTGCCCCGGTGCCGGGTGCGTCGCCCCCTGGGTGCCGCAGGCCGTGAACGGCGGCCGTATGCGGCGGACCGTCTGCGCCTGCCCGCGAGTCGTGGCCCTGAGCGGCGGCCCGCACCCGGCGGATCGTGCACGACGGGCCGTGGGTGGCGGCCCGCACCCGGCAGCTCATGCGACAACGGGTCGCACCCGCCGGGCCGGCCCGCCGGACCGTGCGCGGCAGACCGGGCCCCCAACGGCTACGCCGGACGCTTGAACATCCGGGTCGCCGTGATCTCGCTGTGCACCGCCTCGCCTGTCGGGGCCGGCTGCGGAAGCCCGGGCCGCAGGTGTTCCTCCACGCTGATGTACTTCAGCCCGGCCCTGAGGTCGGCGTCGTTGCGCAGCCGGATGACCAGCGGGAACTCCGCCAGGGCCGTCGTGTCGAACAGGCCGGTGGTGTACAGGAGCTGGACGCCGAGCGCGTCGGAGACGGCTCGCTGAAGCTCCAGCAGGTACGTGGCGTTGGCCCGGCCGATGGGATTGTCCAGGAACAGCGTGCCCGCGTGCCGGTGCCTGTCACGGCCGCGGTCGTTGGACCGCAGAGCGGCCATCGTGCAGTACAGGGCGATGGCGGCGGTGAGCAGCTGACCGCCCGAGAACACGTCGCCCATCTGGCCGACGGGTACGCGCTCGGCGCGCAGCACGGCGTCCGGCTTGAGGATCTCCACGGCGACGCCCCTGGGCTGCAGCGCGGCGGCCACTCCGCGCAGCAGCAGGGACATGCCGTCGCGCCGCAGGTCGGAGTTCTTCCTCACCGCGGCCCGGGTCGCCTCGTCGATGACCTCGCCCAGCCGCTCGGTGAGCGTGGCCTGGTCGGGCTCCTCGAAGCGGATGCGCAGGAACTCCTGCCCGGACCACTCGCCGAGGCCTTCCGGAAGGCGGGACAGACGCTGGGCCGACCGGAGCGTGGCGAGCGCCGACTCGACGAGACCGCGCAGCCGGTCCACGATCGAGTCACGGTTGCGCTCCAACTGCGCCAGCTCGTCGGTGAGGACGCGCAGCCGGGGCGCGAAGGCCTCGGCCCACTTCTGGGCGTGCTCGGGAAGGGCGGAGGCGGGCAGCTCGCGGATCTGCTGCCGGGCGGGGGTGCGCACCTGCTCGTAACGGGTGGAGTTGGCGTGCCGGACGAGGACGTCGCTCGCCTCGCGCACGGCCGCCTCGGCGGCGGACAGGTCGGCCGCGCAGCCGCGCAGCGACCGCCGGGACTCGGCAGCCGCTTGCCTGGCCGCCTCGGGGCTGCCCGGGTACGGCTCGGGCTCCTCCTGCTCCTCGTCGCCGGTGTGCTCGCGCAGCAGGTCGCGGAGCATGGCGGCGATCTCGTCGAAGCCGCTCGCCGCGTCCTCGGCGGCGCGGTGGGCCTCCAGCAGCTCGGCGTGCGCCTCACGGGCCTGGGCCAACGCCTCGGTACGGGAGGCGAGTTCCGCGGTGGCCGTGCGCAGCAGGCCCTGGGCGTGCTCGGCGTCGCGCGGGAGCAGCTCCCCGGGCAGCTCGGTGTGCGCCTCGCCGTCCTCGGGCGCCAGCCGCTCGGCCTCGCCGCGCAGCCGTCCGAGCTGTTCGCTCGCGGACGACATGCGGGTCTCCAGCAGCTGCACCAGTTCCTCCGCGCGGACCGCGGCGGCCTGCCGGGACGGCCCGTCGGACCCGTCGGGTGACTCCAGGAGCTGCTCGGCCCGGGTGCGGACCTTGTTGCTCAGCCGGTCCAACTCGGCGCGGGCCGCGCTCTCGTCGCTCTCCGCACGGGCCTGCTCGGCGCGCAGGTCGGCGCCGACGCCGACCTTCTCGTACACCTGGGAGGCGGCGCGGTAGGCCTCGCGGAGGGCAGGCAGCGACGCCTTCGGCGCGTCCCCGTCGGTCTCGGGCACGTCGTCGGGGGCGCCCGCGATCTCCGAGCGCTCGGCGCGCAGCGCGCGGGCGGTGCGGCGGGCGTCGTCGGCGGCGCGCTGGGCGGCGCGCCGGTCCTCGTCGGCGGCGCGGGCGCGTTCCAGGCAGGTCTGGGCGCGGGCCTCCGACTCGGCGGACTCGTCGGCGAGTTCGCGCAACCGGGCCTGCCAGCCGGCGCGCTCGCGCAGCCGGAAGGCGAGCCCGGCGAGGGCGTCGGCGGCGCGCCGGGTCTTCTGCGCGGCCTCCTGGCGCTCGTCGCGTGCCTGCACGGCCTCGGCGGCGGCCTCCTCGGCCTCCGCCCGCGCGCTGCGTGCCTCGGCCAGCTCGGCCTCGGCCTCCTCGGCGAACGCGCGGGCGTTCCGGGCGGCCTCGGCCAGTTCGGCCAGCCGCCCGGCGGGGCAGCCGGTGCGCCAGGAGGCGAGCCGGGCCGCCAGCTCGCGGTCCTTGCCGAGGCGGGCGGCCAGCCGGCGGATCTCCTCGTCCCGTTCGGTCGCCCGCGCGCGCAGCGCCTGCCGTTCCTCGTCGGCGGCGTGCTCGTCGTGCATGGCCGGGTTCGGCGGTACGAGGAAGACGTCGGTGGTCGCCGAGTCGGCGGCCGGAGTGGGGGCGAGCAGGGCGGCCGCGGTGCCGACGGCCACGGCGGACCTGGGCAGCAGGGCCGCGTCGGCCAGTGCCTGGCGGGCCCGGGCGTGCGTGTCGGGGTCGGTGATGATCACACCGTCGACGAGTTCGGGCCGGGCGGCCAGTACGCGCGCGTGGTCGGCGGGGTCGACGGCCTGGGCGAGGTAGCGCCAGCCGGGCAGCGCGGGGATGCCGTGCTCGCCGAGGAACTCGACGGTGGCGAGCACGTCGGGGCCGGGCGGCAGCAGGCCGCCGTCGCCGAGCGCGCCGAGGATCCGGGAGTCGTCGGCGGCTGCCGTGCGCAGCTCGAACAGGTGCCGCTCGGCGGAGGTGACGGCGCCGTCGAGGAGTTCGCGCAGCTCGTCGGCGAAGCGGTCCAGGTCCTCAGGGGTGAGGTGCCCTTCGGCGAGCGGGTGCGGCGTGTGCTCGGCCTCGTCCGCCGCTGCCTTCCCCGGCAGGTCGCGCGACGCCCCACGGTCGCCCGCCTCGGTCGCCGCCGCGTCGGCCGGGCCGTTCGGGGAGCCGGCCGCCGCGGCATCGGATCCGGTCCGGGGCGCCGGTACCCCGGCCCGCCGGGCCGTGACGGCGCCGGGCAGGCTCAGCAGCTCCGCGAGCCGCTCCTCGCCCGCCAGTGCCTCGGCGATCCGTCGCTCGGCCTCGTAGGCCCGCTCCGCCGCCGCCGTCGCGTCGGCCGCCCGGGCCGCCGTGAGTTCCGCGCGGGACTCGGCGGAGGCCGCCTCACGCGCGTGCTCCGTGGCCTTCCGGGCGGCCTCGCGGGCCTCGTCCCAGGCGGCGACGGCCGTCTTCTCCGCGTCGCTGGCGGCCAGGGCGGCACGGGCCGGGTCGGCGTCGGGGGCGCTGTCGTCGAGCCAGCCCGCGCGGACGGCCTCGGCGGTCTCCTGTTCGACCTCGGTCAGCCGCTGGCGCAGGTGGCCGGCCTCGCTGCGGGCGCGCTGCGCCTCGGTGGCGGCGGCGGTGGCGTCCCGGTGGGCCGTCTCCCCCGCCTCCTGGAGGTGCTCGGACCGCTCGTCCCCCTCGTTCGCGAGGGCTTCGGCGCGCTCCGCGGCCGCGTGCAGCGCTCGTACGAGGTCCACGGCGGCCTTGGCGCGCGCGGCGAGCGCCGGAGCCGCGTCGCGCTCGGCCTCCTGGATGGCGGCGGAGACGCGGGCCACGCGATCGGCGGCGGCGCGGTGGCGCAGCACGGCCTCGGCGGCCTGCCAGGCGGAGTGCAGGGTGCGGGCGTCGGCGAGTTCCCGCTTCTGCGCGGCGGCCGACTTCTCGGCGGCGGCCAGGGCCAGCGAGGCGTGCCGGTAGGCGAGTTCGGCGGCGACCAGCGCGCTGCGCTCCCGGGCGCCCTCGGAGTGCGTGACGGCGTAGGCGGCGGCGGTGACCCGCTGGGCGAGGTCGGCGGCGCGCACCCGCTCCTGCACGGCCCGGGCGGACAGCCGCCGCGCCAGCGTCCGCGTGCGCCGCTCGGCCGCGGTGTGGACGTCGCGCGCGCGTGTACGGGCCTCGGCGGCCTCGACGATGCGCCCGAGGAGGTCGACCGAGCCCGCGGTGAAGTCCCGTTCGGCGATGAGTTCGGCGCGCCGGCCCAGCTTGTTGCCGAAGCCGCTGACCAGGTCGGCGAGTCCGTCGGTGTCGCGGGTGTCGGTGACGGCGCGCAGCAGCAGATCGGTGAAGTCGGAGTCCTTCTTCACCGCGAACAGGCCTGCCGCCTCGCCCTCGTCGGCGTTCATCTCGCGCTGGTAGCGGAAGAGTTCGGGGTCGAGGCCGAGGTCGCCCAGGTGCTCGGTCCAGCGTTCGTGGGTCTCCTCCCAGTGCACCTCCAGGTGCGGGTAGGCCTTGCCGGCCTCGGTGATCGCGTCCCTGAAGCCCTTCATGGTGCGGCGCCGGCCCTGGGCGCCGGAGGCGCCCTCGACGGGCGGTCGTACGGAGGTGGCCTCGGCGACGGGGAGGTTGTCCAGGGTGAGGCCGGGACCGGGCCGGAAGGAGTACCAGGCCTCGGCGAACTTCCGCGGGTCGTTGGAGACCTGGCGCCCCCGCCACTCGCTCACCTTGCCGACGACCACGCACTCGCCGGTGTGCACGTGCTGCCACTCCAGCGCCACGTGCCCGCAGTCGTCGGCCAGCAGGAACTTGCGCAGCACGCCGGAGCTGGCGCCGCCGAGCGTGTTGCGGTGGCCGGGCAGCATCACCGAGAAGATCAGCTTGAGCAGGACCGACTTGCCGCCGCCGTTCTCCAGGAAGAGCACGCCTGCGGGCGCCGGGCGGCGCGGCGGGCCGACCGGCTCCTCCTCGAAGAACTCCGCCTGGGTGGGCGCGGGGTCGGGCACCGGCTCGCCCACACCCCGCAGGTCAAGCACGGTGTCGGCGTAGCGCGCACCGGCAGGCCCGATGGAGTAGAGGCGGACCCGGGACAGCTCGTACATGGCGGACTCTCGTCAGTCTTCTGGCAGATCGGGGGAGTTCAGGACTGGGTGGGGGCGGCGTGGAACGGCAGTCCGGCGTCGGCCACCAGTTCCAGGTCGTCGGTGTCCTCGGCGGGCAGCAGGCTCGGCGTGCCGTCGGTCACGGGGACGACACCCAGGTCGAGGAGTTCGGCCAGGGCGGCGCTGCTCGCCATGTCGCGCACCTGGAGCTGGTAGCGGGCCGTGGTGCGGTAGGTGCCGCCGCTCTCGTCGCCGGTGCGCTGCAGGAACCCGGAGTCGGTGAGGAACGCCAGGGCCTTGGCGACGATGCCCGTGGTGGATGCGGCGGGGCGGCGCGCGTCCTTGGTGGCGCCGGTCGCGCTGCGTCTGGCCCAGATCCGCCAGGCGGCCTCCAGTCCGGGGGCGTCGGTGGCCGGGTCGGTGTTCTCGCCCTGTTCCTCGGCGCGCTCCTCCAGGCGGCGGCAGGCCTGGCGGACGAAGGCGTCGACGCCGTTGACCGTGACGCGCCCGATGTAGCCGTCGTCGGCGAGGTCCTCGGGGCGCGGGAAGGCGAGGGCGGCCACGGAGAGGTGGGCGAGTCCGTGCAGGAAGCGGTCCCCGGAGTCGGCGGCCGTACGACGCGCGTAGTCGCCCATGCGGACGGCGAACACCGAGTCCTCGGCCGCGGTCACCGCCATTCCCGCGCGCGGGGACACCTCCATTACGACCAGCCCGAGCCCGGCGGCCACGGCGTCGGCGAGGCGTGCGAACGCCGGGTCCTCGCGGTGGCGGCGCAACAGCTCGGCGTACTCCTGGTCCCGCGCGGGCTGCAGTTTGGGCTGCAGCCCGAAGGCGACGAGCCGGGCCGCGTCGGCGGCGTCGGCGGGCGTGAGAGCGGCCGCCGTGGGCGCGCCGCCGGCTTCGGGCTCACTCCGGTCGACGTGCTCGGTCACGGACAGAACTCCTTGATCTTCGAAACGAGGCTGAGGGCGAGCGCCCTCGAAGGGGCGCCGGGAACGGCGCGACCGGCCACGGACCTCGCGGGGCCGAACGACACGCCGCGGCTTCCCGGTGTTTCCGGCGGGGCGGTCACGCCGCCTCCGTGCGGCCGGCGGCCATTCCGGCCGCGTCCAGCAGGGCCGTGCCGACGATGAGGTCGGCTCCGCCGAACTCCGGGTCGTCCAGCTCGGTGCCGTCGTCCACGGCGAACAGCAGCTTCTCCTCGCCCTGCCGGTAGGCGGTGCCGACCGGCGGGCTGGCCGCGTGGACGGCCAGCAGGGCGACGAGGTACGGCAGATCGGCGTCCTTGCGGCGCGCCTCGGCGAGCAGGCCGGACAGCCTTCGCGGTGCGTCGGCCGGCAGGTCCAGCAACTCCGTGGCGGCCGCCAGTTGCTCCTCGCTGAACCGGCTGTCGTCCGGGGTGGCGATCAGGTCGGGCTCGGGCATCTCCGCGCCGAGGTGCTCCCGCTCCACGGGCGGGGTGAGCAGTATGTCCACGAGGTCGCCGACCCGGACGGACATCGGCGTGCGCAGCCCGGTGCCGTGCGCGAAGAAGGCGTCCGTGACCCGGATCGCCTGCTCCAGGGGCAGCGGAAGGGTCGGCGCGAGCAGGTGGCCGTAGAGGTCCGTCCCGGAGGCGGTCAGGGGGGTGGCGAAGGCCTGCCGGTCCTGCTCGGCGCGGAAGAGGGGGCCGGCCTCCAGCAGCCGGGACTGAAGCTGTGTGTGCCTGCGGATGCAGTCCTTGACGATGTCGACGAGCTCGGCGGCGCGCCGCTTGTGCTCGGGCTCCTCGCTCTCGTCGCGCGCCTTGCGGATGTTGGTCAGGATCGCGTTCTCGTGCCGGTAGCGGTCGGCGACGTGGTCCAGGGCCTCGGCGATCATGTCCGGCACGGCGCGCAGCCAGTCCACCGCGCGGACGTTGCGCCGGGTGGCCTCCAGGGCCCGGCGCAGGGTCTCGGAGTACTGCACGGTCCGGTAGCGGGCCTGCTCGGCGGCGAGCTGGGCGTCGGCGAGGCGGCCGCGGCTGATGAGCACCTCCAGCTTGACCTCGGCGGCGATCTGCGCGCTGGTGACGTCGGTGTCGAGGGCGCCCACGAGGACGTTGACCGCCTCGTCCGTGGTGCGCAGGTAGACGGTGCCGCCGGGTCCGGGAACCTCCTCGATCAGCTTGAAGTCGTAGTCCCGGCGCACGTACGTGCCGTCGGGCGCGAACGTGCCGTAGACCGCGCGGAAGCCGCGGTCGACGCTGCCGACGTTGATCAGGTTCTCCAGCACCCAGCGGGCCACCCGTTCGTGCTCGGCGGCCGGGCGCTGCGGGGCCTGGGCGGCGACGCGCGGGAGGAGCCGGGACACGATCTGCTCGTGGTCGGCGCCGGTGTCGAAGTCCATGTTGAGGGTGACGAGGTCGATGGCAGCGAGCGCGACCTCGGCCATGCCGTACACCGAGTACTCGCCCGCGAGGTTCGCCTTGCGCGCGTCGAGGTCGTGCAGCGGCGCGGTGCAGGCGAGCGCGCGCAGCCGCCGCGCCAGTCCCTCGTCGGCGGCCGGGCCCATGGCGGGGCGCGGCCCCGCGCTGAGCTGGGGCGGAACGCTGTCCGTCGATGCAGGCGAAGTCACGGTGCACAGACTAGGTCCTCGGTCTGACATCGACCCAAACGGCGCAGACGCACCCCCGGTGCCACCGCGGTCGCGTCCGGCGCGAGGGACCCTCGCTGCCGGCTACACGTCCTCGCCGACGCGTCGCCGGTACACCTCCACCACCCTCTCCAGAGAGTCGTCGAGGTAGACCGCGAGCAGCTTCTCCGCATCGTCCCGGTCGCCGGCCTGGAGGGCCTGGAGGAGCTGCTGGTTGCGGACGAGGTAGGGCTCGTGGAGCCGCCGCGGGTCGTCCACGACGTGGAAGGCGAGGCGCAGTTCCGCGAAGACGCTGCGCATGAGCTCGTCGGTGCGGTCGCTGCCGGCGAGCGCCACCAGTTCGCGGTGGAAGTGGATGTTGGCCGTGCCCAGCTCTTTCCAGTCGCCTTCGCGGGCGGCCCGCCGCCCTTCGGCGACGGCTTCGGCGAGTCCGTCCAGCGCGTACGGCGCCTCGCCCAGACCCCGCACGACGGCGCACTCGACGAGGCGGCGGGTGCGGTAGATGTCCTCGACGTCCTCGACGGTCAGCACCCGTACGAAGACACCGCGGTTCAACTCGTGGACGAGCAGCCGCTCGTGCGTCAGCAGCCGGAACGCCTCGCGCAGAGTGTTGCGCGAGACGCCGAGCGCGCCGCCGATGCTGTCCTCCGACAGCCGGGTGCCGGGCGGGAAGTACCCCTCGGCGATACGGCTTCTGAGGATGTCCGAGACGCGCTCGGCTGTGCTGGTTCGGCCCAGCAGGGCGCGGTCGTCTTCCAGTCCCCTCAGCTGCTCTGCCATGCCCGGAATTCAACCGCAGACACGAGGACGAAACAACAGGGGTATTGAAGGATCGTTCAACGATCCTCTACCTTGCTGCACACGGCGCCGCCCCGTGCCCCCACCGGGACAGCCGGTGCCGCCGCTTCCGCACGGCACTGCTCACTGATCAGCACCCTCCGTCCCTCAACTGCGAGGTGCCCATGAGCACGACTCCTCCACCGCGGGCCCTGACCCCAGGCAAGCGCTCCCGACGTGGTGAACGCACCGCGGACGATGGCGCGTTGGGCTGGCTGCGGGCTCTGGACCCGCGCGGCCGGCGCGCCTTCGCGGGCGCGTTCGGCGGCTATGCGCTGGACTCGTACGACTACTTCACGCTGCCGCTGAGCATGGTCGCGCTGGCCGCGTACTTCGGTCTGGACAGCGGGCGGACGGGCCTGTTCACCACCGTCACCCTGGTCGTGTCCGCGATCGGCGGCGCCGTCGCGGGCGTGATCGCGGACCGGGTCGGCAGGGTCCGCGCGCTGATGATCACGGTGATCACCTACGCGGTGTTCACCGTCGCCTGCGGTTTCGCCCCCACCTTCGAGACGCTGCTGGTCTTCCGCGCCCTGCAGGGCCTCGGATTCGGCGGCGAGTGGGCGGTCGGCGCGATCCTGGTCGCCGAGTACGCGAGCGCGAAGCACCGGGGACGCACGCTCGGCGCGGTCCAGAGCTCCTGGGCGGTCGGCTGGGCGCTGGCCGCGGTCGTGTACACGCTGGTGTTCTCCGTCGCCGGCGACGACCTGGCCTGGCGCGTGATGTTCTGGACGGGCGCGCTGCCCGCGCTGCTGGTGGTGTGGCTGCGACGCCGGGTGCACGACGCGCCGGAGGCGATGGCGGTCCGCGAACAGAGCGCGCGGAAGGGCTCGTTCACAGCCATCTTCGAGCCGGGCACGGCCGCCTCACCGGGACTGCTGCGCACCACGGTCTTCGCGGGCCTGCTCTCCACCGGCGTCCAGGGCGGCTACTACACGCTGGCCACCTGGGTGCCGACGTACCTGAAGACGGAGCGGGGCCTGTCGGTCGTCGGCACCGGCTCGTACCTGACGTTCCTGATCTCCGGTGCCTTCGTCGGCTACCTGACGGGCGGTCACCTCACCGACCGGCTGGGCCGGCGGCGCAACATCTGGCTGTTCTCCCTGCTGTCGGCACTGTGCATCGTGGCCTACGCGAACATCCCGACCGGCGCCGACACCCTGCTGCTGGTGCTGGGCTTCCCGCTCGGTTTCTGCATGTCGGCGATCTTCAGCGGCTTCGGCTCCTACCTGAGCGAGCTGTACCCGACGGCGGTGCGCGGCACCGGTCAGGGCTTCACGTACAACACCGGCCGTGCCGTGGGGGCCGTCTTCCCCACCCTGGTGGGCTTCCTGGCCGACAGCTGGGGCGTGGGCGGGGCGCTGGTCTTCGGCGCGATCGGCTACGGCATCGCGGCTCTCGCGCTGCTGGGACTGCCCGAGACGCGCGGGAAGGAGCTGGCGTGAGCCGCACGGACACCACCGGGACCGCACAGGCCCCGGGCACCACGGACCGTCACCTGCCGGCCGGGGCCGGGGACCGCCCTGTGGTCCTCGTCGACGAGCACGCGCACGCGTGGACCCCGCATGCGGCCCGGGAACGCTTCCGGGACGGGCTGGCGGGCCCCACGGCCGGGGTCGCCGCGGGCCACACCCAGGTCAACATGATCTCGGTCCCCGCCGACTGGGCGTACGAGATGCTGCTGTTCTGCCAGCGCAACCCGAAGCCCTGCCCCGTCCTGGACGTCACCGACGCCGGTTCCTTCTCGACCGTCCTCGCCGACGGCGCGGACCTGCGCACCGACCTGCCGCGCTACCGGGTGTGGCGGGACGGCGAGCTGGTGGACGAGCCGACGGACGTGCGCGGCCACTGGCGCGGGGACCTGGTGACGTTCCTGATCGGCTGCAGCTTCACCTTCGAGTGGGCACTGACGTCCGCGGGCGTCCCGATCCGCCACATCGAGCAGGGCCGCAACGTCCCCATGTACGTGACGAGCCGGCAGTGCCGGCCGGCGGGGCGGCTGCACGGCCCCATGGTCGTGTCCATGCGTCCGGTGCCGCCGCGCCACCTGCCGGCGGCCATCCGCGAGAGCGGACTGCTCCCCGCGGTGCACGGCAGCCCCGTTCACTGCGGCGATCCGGCGGCTCTGGGCATCGCGGACCTCGGCCGGCCCGACTTCGGCGACCCGGTGGTGGCCGAGCCGGACGACATCCCGGTGTTCTGGGCCTGCGGGGTGACCCCGCAGGCGGCGGTGATGGCATCCAGGCCGCCGTTCGCCATCACCCACGCACCGGGGCAGATGTTCCTGACCGACGCCCGCGACGAGCAGTACCGCGTGGCCTGAGGAGAGACACGAAGACCCCATGACCTCCACCTCGACGCCCCTCTCGATCGATCTGAACGCCGACCTCGGCGAGGGCTTCGGCCGCTGGCGGCTGACCGACGACGAACAGCTGCTGTCCGTCGTCACCAGCGCCAACGTGGCCTGCGGGTTCCACGCCGGGGACCCGGTCACCATGCGGCGGGTGTGCGAACTGGCCTCCGCGCGCGGGGTGCGGATCGGCGCGCAGGTCTCCTACCGGGACCTGGCCGGGTTCGGGCGGCGCGCGATGGACGTGCCGCCCGCCGAACTGGCCGCCGAGGTCGCCTACCAGATCGGCGCCCTGGAGGTCTTCGCGCGCGCGGCGGGCACTCGGGTGTCGTACGTCAAGCCGCACGGCGCCCTGTACAACCGGGTCGTGCGCGACGAGGAGCAGGCGGGCGCGGTCGTCGAGGGAGTGCTGCTCGCCGACGCCGCGCTGCCGGTGCTCGGCCTGCCCGGCTCGCGCCTGCTGGAGCTGGCCGGGAAGGCCGGACTCGGCACGGTCGCCGAGGCGTTCGCGGACCGCGCCTACACCGACGAGGGCACGCTCGTGCCGCGCGACCGGGACGGGGCGGTGGTCACCGACCCGGTGAGGGTCGTGGAGCGGTCGGTGGGCCTCGCCCGCTTCGGAACGGTCGACTCGCGCACGGGGTCGGTCGTCGAGGTGCGGGCCCGCTCGTTGTCCTGCACGTGGACACCCCGGGCGCGGTGGAGCTGGCCCGGCGGGTCCGCGACCGGCTGGTGGCGTCGGGTGTGCGGGTGGAGGCCTTCGTATGAGGACGCTGCGGGTCGGTGACGACGCGCTGCTCGTCGAGGTCTCCTGCGGCGAGGAGGCCGAGGCCCTGCACTCCGAGTTGGCGCGCCGCCCCGCCGAGGGCCTGCTGACCGTCCGTGAGCTCGTGCCGGCGGCCCGTACGGTGCTGCTCGACGGCCTGGACGACCCGGACCGCTTCGCCGCCGAACTCACGGCCTCTCGGACACCGCCGGCACCCCCGCGTCCGTCCGAGGTCGTCGAGATCCCCGTGCGCTACGACGGCCCCGACCTCCCGGCCGTCGCCGCGCTCTGGGACGTCACCGAACAGGAGGTCGCCCGCCTCCACGCGACCACCGGGTTCCGGGTGGCCTTCTGCGGATTCGCGCCTGGATTCGGCTACCTCACCGGTCTGCCCGCGCGGTACCACGTCCCGCGCCGGTCCACCCCGCGCACCGCCGTGCCCGCCGGGTCCGTGGCGCTGGCGGGCCCGTACACCGGCGTGTACCCGCGTCCGTCGCCGGGCGGCCGGCAGCTGATCGGCACGACCGACGCGGTGCTGTGGGACCACGCGCGCGTGCCGGCCGCGCTGCTGTCGCCGGGCGCGTCCGTGCGCTTCGTACCGGTGGGTGCCGTATGACCGACCGCGCGCTCGCCGTCGTACGGGCCGGGGCGCTGACCACCGTGCAGGACCAGGGGCGCCCCGGGCACGCCCACCTCGGCGTGCCGCGCTCCGGCGCCCTGGACGCGCCGACGGCGGCGCTCGTCAACCGGTTGGTCGGCAATCCACCCGGAGCGGCCGTGCTGGAGACCACCCTCGACGGCTGTTCCCTGCGGCCCCGTTCGGCGGTCACCGTGGCGGTCGGAGGGGCGCCGTGCTCCGTCTCGGTGGACGGTCGCCCGGCCGCCTGGGGAGCGCCTGTGCGGGTCCCCGCGGGGGCACTGCTCGACGTGGGCGCGGCGGTCCGGGGCGTACGCGGCTACGTCGCCGTCTCCGGCGGCATCGCTGTCGAGCCGGTGCTCGGCAGCCGCTCCACCGACCTGCTGTCCGGGCTCGGCCCCGCGCCGCTCACTGACGGCACGGTGCTTCCCCTGGGCCGACCGGGCGGGCTGCACGCGCGCGTGGACGTCGCTCCGCAGCCGCGGCCGCCGGCCGAACTGGTCCTCCGCGTGGTCCTCGGGCCGCGCGAGGACTGGTTCACTCCCCGGGCGCAGGCCGTGTTCACCTCGCGCACCTACCGTGTGTCGTCCGCGAGCAACCGCATCGGACTGCGGACGCGGGGGCCCGTCCTCGAGAGGGCCCGCTCCGGCGAACTTCTCAGCGAGGGCATGGTCCTGGGCGCCGTCCAGGTCCCGCCGGACGGCCGCCCGGTGGTCTTCCTGGCCGACCACCCGACCACCGGGGGCTACCCGGTGATCGGCGTCGTGCGTGCCGCCGACCTCCCGGCCGCGGCCCAGGCGGCACCGGGCACACCGGTCCGTTTCATCCCCGTGCGACGCCGCTGAGCCCTCGCCTCCCCGGTGGCTCGCCTCTCACGCCACCTCCGCTTCCGCTGCCTGTGCCACCGGCAGGGCGGCCAGGGCCGCCGACACCGCCGCCGAGGCGCGCAGGTCGAGCCGGGAGCCGGCGCCGCAGGCACGGTGGCACACTTCCTCGGCCGCCAGGGTGAGCAGCTGTGGCAGCAGGTCGGTGCAGCGGCGGGCCACCCAACCCGTGCCCGCGGTGGCCAGCCACCACAGACTCTCCGACCTGCTCGGAGCCGGGAACTCGGGCTCCGGCGACGGCGCGGCGCCGGACGCCAGTCCCGCCCCGGCCAGCAGCCCGTGGAAGCGGAGGGCGAACTGCCGGTGCCCGCGCTCGCCGGGGTGCAGCCGGTCCGCGCTCCACATCGCCCGGTCGGTGAGCCACTCCCCCTCGCTGGCATGCAAGTGGACGGCACCGTACCGGTCGCTCAGCTCGTGCACGACGGTGTTGACCGCCCGCTGCCGGCGGGCCAGCGGGTGGGCGAGCGCGCCCGGCAGGCCCAGCATGTTCCCGGGGTCGGGCAGGCAGGCGGTGAGCACGACGGCGCCCTGACCGGTGCAGGCCGCGTACACCCGGTCGAGCCGGTCGGCCACGGCGTGGATGTCGAAGGTGCAGCGCAGCACGTCGTTGACGCCGACGACCACGGACACGAGGTCGGGCCGCAGCGCCAGGGCGGCCGGGGTCTGCCGTTCCAGCACGTCCCGGGTCTGCGCCCCGCGGACGGCGAGGTTGGTGAACTCCACGGGCTCCTCGGCGAGCCCGCCGGCCAGCAGCGCGGCCCAGCCGCGCAGTCCGCGCCGCGCGGGATCGCCCACACCTTCGGTCAGCGAGTCACCGAGGGCGACGAAGCGGACGGGCCTCATGGCGCGGCCTCCGGCGAGAGGCGACCGGAGAGCACCGGCGCGTCGTGGGCGGCGAGGAACGCGGCCACGGAGATGTCCCAGCCGAAGCACTCCGCACGCGCGCGTGCCGCCGCCCGCCGTTCCGGCTCCGGGCGGGCCAGGAGTGCCTCCACGGCATCCGCGAAGGCCTCCCCCCGGTCCTGGGCCGTGGCACCGGCCGAGCCGATCACCTCCGGCAGCGCGGAGGAGGCACTGGCCACGACGGGCGTACCGCACGCCATGGCCTCCAGGGCGGCCAGCCCGAACGTCTCGGCGGGCCCCGGAGCGAGGCAGACGTCGGCGGTGGCCTGGAGCGCGCCGAGCAGGGCCCGGTCCGAGACGTGTCCCAGGAAGGTGACCGGCAGCCCGCTCTCGCGCGCCCGCTGTTCCAGCCGGGGCCGCAGCGGCCCGTCGCCCGCCACGACGAGCACCGCCGGCCGTCCGCGCCGCAACAGCGCCTCCAACGTGTCGAGTGCGGTGCCGGGCCGCTTCTCCACGGACAGTCGGGTGCAGGTCACCAGCAGCGCCTCGGCCCCGCCGGCGTGCCGCGCGCGCAGGTCCGGGTCGCGCAGCGCCGGGCGACGTTCCACCAGATCCACACCGAGCGGGGCGCGGGCGACGTTGCGCGCGCCGATCCGCACGAACTCCCGCGCGGCGAACTCGGTGGTGCACACCACGCGCGCGTAGGTGTGCGCGGTGCGGACGTTGAGCGCGTCCGCGGCCCGGCGGGACAGGTTCTCCGGCAGGCCCCAGGTGCGCAGGACCCCGTCGGCCGTCTCGTGGGACACCATGACGGCGGGCACCCGGGCTCGCCGCGCCCACCTGCCGGTCCACCGCAGCGTCGTGCGGTCGGAGACCTCCAGACGGTCCGGAGCCAGCTGCTCCAGAAGGTCCGCGACGCGCCGCCTGCCGGTCAGGACGCGGTAGCCGCCGCTGCCCGGAAGCAGCGGTCCGGGCAGGGTGATGACCCGGCCCTGCTCGGTCTCGCTGTCGGTGTGGCGCTCGCCGGGGACGATCAGCACGGGTTCGTGGCCGGCCTCCCGGTAGCCCTTTCCGAGCTCGCGCAGGGCGGTGCGCAGGCCGCCGGAGGCGGGCGCGACGAAGTTGGCGATGCGGACGATCCTGAGCGGTCCGCCGCTCATGCGTGGTCCGCCGCTCATGCCGCCACCGCCGTGCGCCGACGGGCGAGCACGTCCTCGTAGTGCCCGAGGAGCTGGTCGCCGACGGCGGCCCAGGTGCGGCCCTCGACGGCGGCGCGGCCGGCCGTCCCGAAGGCGGCCCTGCGCGCGGGGTCGGCGGCCAGCGACCGTACCGCCTCCCGTACGGCGGCCGGGTCGCCCGGCGTGACCAGCAGTCCGGTGCGGCCATGGGCGACCAGGTCGAGCGGACCTCCGGCGGCGGGCGCGACGACGGGCACACCGGCGGCCATGGCCTCCTGCACGGTCTGGCAGAAGGTCTCGAACGGGCCGGTGTGCACGAAGACGTCCAGGGACGCGAATATCCGGGCGAGTTCGGCGCCGGTGCGGCGGCCCAGGAAGAGCGCGCCCGGCAGTGCCTCGGTCAGCCGTGTCCGGGAGGGGCCGTCACCCACGACCACGACCCGCACGCCCGGCAGTCCGCACACCCCGGCGAGGAGTTCGACCTCCTTCTCGGGGGCGAGCCGGCCGATGTAGCCGACGATCGACTCGCCGTTCGGGGCGAGTGAGCGGCGCAGCGCCTCGTCCCGGTGGCCCGGGTGGAAGCGCACGGTGTCGACGCCGCGCGGCCACAGCCTGACCCGGGGCACGCCGTGCGCCTCCAGGTCGCGCAGTGCCGCGCCGGAGGGTGCCAGGGTGCGGTCGGCGGCGGCGTGCACGGAGCGGATCCGGCGCCAGGCGGCCCCCTCCCCGGCGCCCATGTAGGTGCGGGCGTAGCCGGCGAGGTCGGTCTGGTAGACGGCCACGGCCGGGATGCCGAGCCGGGTTGCCGCGGCCATGCCCCGCACGCCGAGGACGAACGGGCTCGCCAGGTGGACGAGGTCGGCACGGTGCTCGCTCAGAGCGGCTGCGACCCGCCTGCTGGGGAGCGCGACACGGACCTGGGGGTAGCCCGGGAGCGGGAGGGAGGGCACGCGGACGACGGGGACGTCCGGGGCGTCGGGGTACGGCGCCTCGGAGCCGGAGGCGCCGGGGGCGGCGGTGGCCGGAGCGACGACGAGCGGGGCGTGGCCCCGGTCGGAGAGGTGGCGGGCGGTCTGGAGGGCGCAGTGGGCGACGCCGTTCACATCAGGGGGAAAGGATTCGGTCACGATGACGACACGCATACCGGTGTTGTCGCCGCACCGGACGTGAACGCGTCAACGTCGATCTTTCCGGCCGAGGAACGTCCCATGAGCGTTGGGCGGTCCGGCCCGGCGGGTCATCCCGTGTCCACGCGCCCCTGTGCGGCGGGCCACCGGACGTTCACGCGGTCGGCAGGTCGGGGTTGATCCGGCTGCGCACGGCCGTCTGGACCTCGGCCTCCTCGGCAGGGTCGGCGGCGAGCCGCCGCAGTTGCTCGACGACCCGGGTATCACCGGTCTCGGCGTACCGGGCGGCGAGTTCGCGGGTGGTCTCCTCGCAGTCCCACAGGCACTCGACGGCGAAGCCGGCGGGGAAGGAGGGGTCGGTTGCGGCCAGCGCACGGGCGGCGCGCCCGCGCAGATGGGAAGAGGCGGTCTCGCGGTAGATGTGCCGCAGGACGGGCGCGGCGCAGGTGATGCCGAGCCGCCCGGTGCCGTCGACGAGGGCCCACAGAGTGGGTGCGTCGGGCCCCTCGCCCCGCACGGCCTCCCGGAGGGCGGCGAGGACGAGGTCACGGTCCCCGGCCCCGCCACGGCAGGCGAGCATCCGGCCGGCGGCGGCGCCCAGCGGGTCGGGGCGGCGGGCCCAGCCGCGTGCCCGGTCCACGGCGGCGACACTGCGCATGCGTTCGAAGGCGTCGACGGCGGCCTCCACCACGGTGGCGGAGCCGTCGGACACGGCCGACTCGATCAGGTCCAGGGTGTCGGGGTCGTTGCCGTCGGCGAGGTAGCGCAGGGCGGTGCAGCGGGCGCCGTCCGTGCCCTGCCGGGCGGCCCGGAGGATCTCGGGCCGGTCCTCGGGACCGGCCACGGCGGCCAGGCAGCGGGCGGCGGGGACGTGGAGGGCGGCGCCGCGCTCGATGCCCTGCTGGGCCCACTCGAACACGGCCTGCACGCTCCAGCCGGGCCGGGGCCCGGTGGGCCGCATCTGCCGCTGCCAGCGGTCGAAACAGCCGGTCTCGTGGGCGGCGCGCACACGCGTGGCGATCGATGCCCGCGGGTCCTCCGCCCACAGCCGCCACGGCCGTGGCTCGAAGGCGTCACGCACGGCGGCGGCCAGCTCGGCCTCGCCCTCGGGGTCGGTGGAGAAGCGCGCGAGGACGGGCGCGGCCAGGGCACGCAGCCCGGCGTCGTCGTCGCGGAGCGCCAGCTCGTCCAGGGCCCAGGCCCAGTTGGCGCCGGTGGCGGCGTACCTGCGCAGCAGGGCGAGCGCGTCCTGCCTGCCGTAGGAGGCGAGGTGCCCGAGGACGGCGAGGGCGAGCCCGGTGCGGGACTCGTCGGTGTCGAGGGCGTCCTCGGGGTCGAAGAGGTGCGCCTCGATGGCGTCCAGCTCGCCGTTCAGGTCGAGGAAGAGCCGGGCGTAGTACAGGGAGCGGTTCTCCACCTGCCAGTCGTGGCGGGGGTCGCGCAGCACGCAGTGGTCGAGAGCCGCGAGCGCTTCGGCGCGCGGGGCGGTGAGCGCGTGCAGTGTGCCGTCGCCGCGGCCCCGCTGGAGCAGGCCGAGCAGCGTACCGCTGGGCGCTATGACCGGATCGAACATGGGAAACAGCCTCACATCAAGCGTCGACGCAACCGGGGAACACGCACTACCTGGCCGCGTGACAACACGTCGGAGCGCCCGCCGTCTCTTGCTTGCTGTAGACCATCTTCCTCTGCCTCTCGTCGGTGGCCCATGCGGGCCGCATCACGGTCCGCGCGGTGCGGCAACACCTGCCCAGCCATCGCGTCCGTGAATCACGACGTCATGATGACCCGGCGCCCGTGCTGCCGCGACCGAAATTTCCGGCGGCCCCGTACCGCCTCCCCCGTTTTCCGTGTCTTTGCTGGTCAGACCGTGTTTCAGCTACGCACGGCCCTGGGATTCACTGCTCGCCGAACAGCTGTAGCAGCTCGGTGCGGCCGAACATCCGGGCCGTGTCGAGGGCCGAGGGCGTGCCCAGGGAGGGGTCCGCGCCGCCCTCCAGCAAGGCCTTGATCACGTCCTGCTCGCCCTTGAAGACCGCTCCGGCGAGGGGCGTCTGACCCCGGTCGTTGACGCGGTCGGCATCGGCGCCGCGGGCCAGCAGGGCGCGGACCGCGTCGGCGTGACCGTGGTAGGCGGCGAGCATCACGAGGGAGTCGCCGCGGTCGTTGGTGAGGTCGGCCGGGACACCCGCGTCGACGTACGCCACGAGCGCCTCGGTCCGCCCCTGCCGGGCCAGATCGAAGATCTTGGTCGCCAGCTCCACGACCTCTGGGTCGGGGGCTTCACTCATGGGCCGGACCGCCTCTCACTGCGAGCGTTGGGGACTGCTTGGGGAATGCGGGAAGTGCTCGGGGAATGCACTGCTCGGAAAGTGTGCGCGGGTGCCGCTTGCGGACCCGCGCGGAGCAAGCGTACGACCGCCAGCGCTGCTCGGCCGTACGGGGGAATCGCCAGGGTACTGGCTCGTGCGGCACATGACCCGAGGCGCCCGAGGTAGAGATCATCACGGACCCCGTCCCCTACGGCAGGGCAACTCAGCCGCCGGCCCAGCCGACTGCGCCACCTGAGGGAAATCGAACGAAATTCACCCAGTTGCACCTTTTGTCATATGGATACATCCTGTGATGCTGGAAGGACTCAGGGTGACTGTCCCCCCTCGACACCAGGAGATCTCACATGATCCTCTCCATCTCAGGCGTCGTCCTGTTCGGCACTATCGGCTTCATCTTCTTCCGCAAGGACGGCCTGAAGCCCTCACACGCATGCGTGTCGGTCCTGTTCGGTTTCTACCTCTCGAGCACGGCCATCGCCCCGAGCATCAGAGCTGGCGGCGAGTCCCTGGCGAGCCTGCTGGGCGGCATGAGGTTCTGAGACCGCCGCCCTCCCCGGAGGACTCCGACAGGATCGTTCCGGATCGGTCCGAGGGACCCCTCGCCCGTCACCCGTACGCACCCACAGGAGGCAGCACGTGGCCCGGCGCCCCCTCCCCCGCATTCTCAGCACAGGCAGCGCGCAGCTCGGCCGGAGCCGGGAGCTGGCCCGGACGGCGGCGGACAGCGCCACGGACGTCCTCCACCCGCTGATCACCATCGCCCGTGGTCTGCGCCGGCTCGCCGCGATCGGCCGGCGCAGATGGGCGGACACCCCCAAGGACCGGCGCGGGCCGCTGCTGTTCCTGGTGGCCTCGGTGATCCTGGTGGTGGCCCTGGTGCCGTACGGCCCGCTGCTCGCCGCGGTCGTGGTGACGTCGGCGGCGGCCTGGCTGGGCCGGAACCGCACTCCGCCCCGGCCCGAGGGCCCCGACGCGTCGCACACCCGGCGCCTGTCGTCGCTGTACGAGGCGCTGGTCCCGTACTTCTCGGCCGCCGAGGACCCGGCGCCGCTGTACGCGCACGGCGGCCAGTGGGAGAAGGCCTTCCCCTCCTACGCGTTCGACGACTCCGGTCGCGTCTCCCACCTGCTGATCCGCTACCCGGCGTACTTCACCGACGGCGAGCCCGAGGCACGGGCGCGCATCGAGCACCTGCTCGCCGTCAAGGCCGGCCGGGGCCGCGAGTACCTCTTCGTCTGGGACGAGGAGGGCAACGAGCTCGCGGTCACCGCGCTCACCCCGCTGCCGACCGGCATCCCCGCCCAGCGGTTCGTCACCGCACCGGGCGAGACCGTGCTGGGCTTCACCGACCCGAGCGAGGTCCAGCGCACCCTCCCCCTCGCCTTCGGTGAGGAACAACATGACGTGCCGCCGGTCGTCTGGCGCACGGGCCTGCGCTCCACCGAGCCGCACCTGCTGGCGATGGGCCAGCCGGGCAGCGGCACCTCCACGCTGCTGCGCTCCATCGCGCTCCAGGCCCTCCAGCACGGGGACGTGCTCGTCGTCGACGGTGGCGGCACCGGTGAGTACGCCTGCCTGACCGGCCGTGACGGAGTCCTGGCCGTCGAGTGCGGGCTGGCCGGGGTGCTGGCCAGCCTGGAGTGGGCGGCCACGGAGACCGAACGGCGGCTGATCGCCGTCAACCGCGCACGGCAGGCGGGCCAGCCCCCGCCGGACGACACCAAGCGCCCGCTGTGGCTGCTGCTCGACCAGCCGACCGCGTTCACGCACCTGGCCGCCGCGAACGGCCGCAAGGACCCCCAGGCGCTGCTCCAGGTGCCGCTGCGGCACGGCCGCGCGGTCAACGTCACGGTCGTCGTGGCCGAACAGTTCGACAGCGCGGACGCGCTCGGCGACGCGCTGCGGCAGCACACCCGCGCGCGTGTCGTGCTCGGGCCCGCGACGGTGGAGCAGCTGAAGGCGGTGCTGGGAGCCCCGCCGCACACCACGCCGCCGCCCATGGTCCCGCCCGGGCGCGGGTACGCGCGGCTGGGCACGGGGGCCGTGCACCGGCTCCAGGTTCCGGCGACGCCCGATCCGTACGACGACTCGGTGAGCGAGACGCTGCGCAGGGCGGTGCAGGACCTGCTGCCGCCCAAGACGACACCGGCGGACGGGGAGACCGTGCCCGAACCCACGGAGGCCGTCACCGAGGCCGCTGTGGCCGAGCCGTCCTGAGCCAGCGCCGAACCACGGCGGTCACCCGCTGCAACTACCGCGGCTACCGCGGCTACCGCGGCTACGCCACGAACGTCCGCGGTGACTCACCGTTCCCCGACGCCCCCGTCTGCACCAACCGCGCCGCCGCCGCGAGCCGCGTGGCCGCCTCGTCCGCCACCGCTCCCGAGACGGTGAACGGCAGCCGGACGTATCCCTCGAAGGCGCCGTCGACGCCGAAGCGCGGGCCGGACGGGACCCGTACGCCCACGCGCTCGCCCGCCTCGGCCAGCCGGGAACCGGACAGGCCGCCGGTGCGCACCCACAGGGTCAGGCCGCCCTGCGGGACCTCGAACTCCCAGTCGGGCAGCTCGCGGCGGACCGCCGCGACCAGGGCGTCGCGGTTGTCCCGGGCCTGGCCGCGCCGGACCTGAACGGCCTCCTCCCAGCCGCCGGTGCTGAACAGCCAGTTCACGGCCAGCTGTTCCAGCACGGGGGTGCCCAGGTCCGCGTAGGCCCGCGCGGCGACCAGGCTGCGGATCACGTCGGGGGCGGCCCGCACCCAGCCGATGCGCATCCCGGCCCAGAAGGCCTTGCTGGCGGACCCGACGGTGATCACCGTGGAGCCGGCCGGGTCGAAGGCGCACACCCGCCGGGGCATCTCCAGGTCCGCCTCCAGGTACAGCTCGTTCATCGTCTCGTCGACGACGAGCACGGTTCCCGCGGAGCGGGCCGCCTCCACCAGGCGGCGCCGCTGGTCCTCGTCGGCGAGGGCGCCCGTCGGGTTGTGGAAGTCGGCGACGACATAGGCGATCCGCGGCGCGGCCTCCCGCAGCACCTGGCGCCAGCGGTCCATGTCCCACCCGGTGAGTCCCTCGGCCATGGCCACCGGCACCAGACGGGCACCCGCCTCCCGCATCAGCTGCAGGATGTTCGCGTAGGACGGCGACTCCACGGCGATGCGCTCGCCCCGGCCGCCGAAGAGGTGGCAGATGGCGTCGATGGCTCCCATCGCGCCCGTCGTCACCATGATCTGCTCGGGCATCGTGGGGATGCCGCGCGCCGTGTACCGCTCCGCGATCATCGAACGCAGCGCGGGCAGGCCGGCCGGATAGTCGCCGTGTGTGTGGGCGTATGGCGGCAGTTCCTCCAGGGCGCCCTGCACGGCGCGGGTCAGCCACGGTTCCGGGGCCTGCAGGGCCGCGGTACCGAGGTCGATCATCGAGCCCAGGGTCTCGGGGGGCAGGGGTTCGAGCCCCCGTGCGGGCAGCGGGTTGCCCGCCGGGACGGCGGTCCAGCTGCCCGCGCCGCGCCGGGACTCGAGGAAGCCCTCGGTGCGCAGCGCCTCGTAGGCGGCGGCGACCGTGGTGCGGCTGACGGACAGGGACAGGGCCAGCTCGCGTTCGGCGGGCAGACGGGCGGCCACCGGCACACGGCCCTCCAGGACCAGCAGCCGGATGCCGTCGGCGAGGGCACGGTAGGCGGGCGGGCGGCGGGTGCCGGGGCCGGCCGGGCGCTCCTGCTGGGAGCCGAGCAGCCGGGCGAGCTGCGCGGCCCCCACCGCTGAAGTCCACTGCGTCATGATGACCAGTCCACCTTCCCCGAATTGGCCATGGATGAGTTGCGTTCCCCCACCACAGAGTGGCATGGGCCAGGCCACTTCCACCACCAGGGGGGACACTTTGTCCATGCAGGGCCGCCTAGCGCGGCGACTCCTTCAGCTCTACGTCGGGCTCGTCCTGTACGGCGTCAGCTCCGCGCTCCTCGTCGAGGCGGGCCTCGGCCTGGAGCCCTGGGGCGTGCTGCACCAGGGGCTGGCCGAGCTCACCGGCCTGACCATCGGTGTGGTGTCGATCGTCGTCGGCGCGGCGGTGCTGCTGCTGTGGATCCCGCTGCGGCAGCGGCCCGGCCTGGGCACGGTCTCCAACGTCGTCGTGATCGGCCTGGCCATGGACGGCACCCTGGCCGCGCTGCCCGGCGTCCACGCCCTGGCCGTACGGATCCCGCTGCTCCTGGCGGCCGTCCTGCTCAACGGTGTGGCGACCGGTCTGTACATCGCCGCACGTTTCGGGCCCGGGCCCAGGGACGGGCTGATGACCGGGCTGCACCGGCGCACCGGCCGCTCGATCCGGCTGACGCGGACCGTGGTGGAGGTCGCCGTCGTCGTCACCGGGTTCGTCCTCGGCGGCACCGTCGGGGTCGGCACCCTGCTGTACGCCGTGTCGATCGGCCCGCTGGCCCAGCTCTTCCTGCGCCTGTTCGCCGTGCCGACGGCCACCGGCGGCAGCACGGCCGTTGCCGCGCCTTCACCCGAAGGAGCGATACTGCGTCCGTGAGCACGTCCGTACGCCACCCCTTCCTCGACCACCCGGGACCCATCGCCTTCGCGCACCGCGGCGGCGCCGCCGACGGGCTGGAGAACACCGCGGCGCAGTTCCGGCGCGCGGTCGAACTCGGCTACCGGTACATCGAGACCGACGTGCACGCCACCGCCGACGGCCGGCTGGTCGCCTTCCACGACGCGACCCTGGACCGGGTGACCGACGGGGCGGGCCTGATAGCGGACCTGCCGTGGGAGGACGTACGGCAGGCGCGCGTGGCGGGCCGGGAACCGGTGCCGCTCTTCGAGGAGCTGCTGGAGACCTTCCCCGAGGTGCGCTGGAACGTCGACGTCAAGGCGGAGCCCGCGCTGCGGCCCCTGCTGGACCTGATCGGGCGGACCGGCGCCTGGGAGCGCGTCTGTGTCGGCTCCTTCTCCGAGGCGCGCCTGGTCCGGGCGGTGCGGCTGGCCGGGCCGCGCCTGGCGACGTCGTACGGGACGCGCGGGGTGCTGGCTCTACGGCTGCGCTCCTGGGGCGTGCCGGCCGCGCTGCGCCGGTCGGCCGTGGCCGCGCAGGTGCCGGTCTCCCAGTCGGGCGTCCGGGTGGTCGATCCGCTGTTCGTCCGCGCGGCCCACGCGCGCGGGCTGCACGTGCACGTGTGGACGATCAACGAACCGGAGCGGATGCACCGGCTCCTGGACCTCGGTGTCGATGGCATCATGACCGATCACATCGACACGTTGCGCAAGGTCATGGAGGAGCGGGGCACCTGGGTCTGAGCCCGGGCCGGTCACGAGCCTGCGCGGCATCTTCGGCGGGGAAGCGAGGGCACGGGTGGGCATCGGGACCGTGCGGGCACAGGCGGACGACGAGGCCGCCGACCGGCGGCGCGAGCAGCGCGGCTGGTACTTCTACGACTGGGCGTGCTCGGTCTACTCGACCAGCGTGCTCACCGTGTTCCTCGGCCCGTACCTCACCTCGGTCGCCCGGTCGGCGGCGGACGCGGACGGGTTCGTGCACCCGCTGGGCATCCCGGTGCGGGCCGGGTCGTTCTTCGCGTACTGCGTCTCGGCGTCGGTGATCCTGGCGATCCTGGTGATGCCGGTCGCGGGTGCGGCGGCCGACCGCACCGGCCGCAGGAAGCCTCTGCTGGCGGCCGCCGCCTACACGGGCGCCGCCGCGACCACGGCCCTTTTCCTCCTGGACGGCCATCGCTATCTGCTGGGCGGCGTCCTGCTGATCGTCGCCAACGCGTCGGTGGCCGTCTCGATGGTCCTCTACAACTCCTATCTGCCGCTGATCGCGCCGCCGGAGGAGCGCGACGCGGTCTCCTCCCGCGGCTGGGCCTTCGGCTACGCGGCCGGCTCCCTGGTTCTGGTGGCCAACCTGGTGCTGTTCACCGCCCACGACTCCTTCGGCGTGTCGGAGGCGCAGGCCGTGCGCATCTGCCTGGCCTCGGCAGGGCTGTGGTGGGGCGTGTTCACCCTGGTTCCGCTGCGGCGGCTGCGCGACCGGCGCACCTCCCCGACCGCTGGGCCGGTGCCCGGCTGGCGCCGGCTGGCGGCCACGATCCGGGACATGCGGAGCAAACCGCTCACCCTGGCGTTCCTGCTGGCGTACCTCGTCTACAACGACGGCATCCAGACCGTGATCTCCCAGGCCTCGGTGTACGGCTCGGAGGAACTGGGCCTGAGCCAGTCCACGCTGATCACCGCCGTACTGATGGTGCAGGTGCTCGCCGTGGCGGGCGCCCTGGGCATGGGACGGCTGGCGCGGACGTACGGCGCGCAGCGCACGATCCTCGGGTCGCTGGTCGCGTGGACGCTCACCCTGGGGGCCGGGTACTTCCTGCCGGCCGGGGCGCCGGTGTGGTTCTTCGTGCTGGCGGCCGGCATCGGTCTGGTCCTCGGCGGCAGCCAGGCGCTGTCCCGGTCGCTGTTCTCGCACCTGGTTCCGCCCGGCAAGGAGGCCGAGTACTTCTCCGCGTACGAGATGAGCGACCGCGGAATGAGCTGGCTGGGGCCGCTGCTGTTCGGGATCACCTACCAGCTGACCGGGAGCTACCGGGATGCGATCCTGTCGCTGGTCGCCTTCTTCGCGATCGGGTTCGCGCTGCTCGCCCGGGTTCCCGTGCGGCGCGCGATCCAGGACGCGGGCAATCCGGTCCCTGATCGGATTTAGCACTCCGGGCGAAAGGGCGGTAGTGTACGCGTTTGGCCTGCCAGGCGTACCGTTACTGCGCGTCAAAGATGCCGAAACGCTGGGTGACATCTCCTTGCAGATGTGACAAACCGGGCGCCGGTGGGTACTGCACTGGTTGACAAGGCTGCGGCTACGACGGCGACGCATGACCCGGAACGGGACATCGGAACGGGAATCTTTACCGCCGACCGGACGTTGACCGGATGACGACGACAGCGACACCTGTCCTGTGGGCGACAAGCCCGGGAGGCACGATTCATGAGTGAGCGAGCTCTTCGCGGCACGCGCCTCGTGGTGACCAGCTACGAGACCGACCGCGGTATCGACCTGGCTCCGCGCCAGGCCGTGGAGTACGCATGCGAGAAGGGGCACCGTTTCGAGATGCCCTTCTCGGTAGAGGCGGAGATCCCGCCGGAGTGGGAGTGCAAGGTCTGCGGGGCCCAGGCACTCCTCGTGGATGGCGACGGCCCTGAAGAGAAGAAGGCGAAGCCGGCGCGTACGCACTGGGACATGCTGATGGAGCGGCGCACCCGTGAGGAGCTCGAAGAGGTCCTCGAGGAGCGTCTCGCCGTTCTGCGGTCCGGTGCGATGAACATCGCCGTTCATCCTCGGGACAGCCGCAAGAGCGCGTAATCCCTGCGGGGCTCAAGCCTGTTTCACCGCGCACGTCAAGAACCGCGGGCGCCGTACGTCATGTCGACGTACGGCGCCCGCGGTTTTTCTGTGGGATGTGCTCTTCGTCTCGAATGCGATGCTGCCACGACCCGCCGGCCCGGGGCTGCGCCCCGGGCCCCATGGGTGTCGGCGGCCTCGTCCCCGGACGCCGGACGGGCCGATGCTCAGCGGGTCAGCGGCGGGCGCTGCTCGCGCGGGGCGTCACCCGGCTCGTCCCTGATCACTTCGCCCTGGACGACCTTGCCGTCGGGGCGGTGGATGCGGGCCTGCTGGAAGGCGTCGCCCAGGGTGCCGGGGGTGGCCTCGCGGAGTCTGCGGTCGACCGTGCGCTCCGTGTAGCGGCCGACGGCCCGCTGGACCGGCGGGATCAGCAGGAGCAGACCCACCACGTCCGAGATCAGGCCGGGGATCATCAGGAGCAGGCCGCCCAGCATCATCAGGCCGTTGCCACCGCGGCGCGAGGAGGGGGCGCCACCCCGCTGCAATGCCTCGTTGAGGTTCTGGAAGGCGCGGCGGCCCGCCCGCTTGATCACCGCGGCGCCGAGCACGAAGGCGGCGAGCAGCAGCAGGAACACCGTGAACCCGCTTGCCGCGCCCGCCACCACGGTGAGCAGCCAGATCTCCAGCACCAGCCACACCGCGATGCCCAGCGGCAGGAACCTGCGCCGCCCGGAGCGCCGGGGCCGGGTGGAGTACGAAGAGGTCGGAGCGCCTGTCGTCATACCCCCAGTGTGCCTGGCGCCTGCTCAGCGCCGGATAAGAGCTATCCCGCGGACTTGCCGCCCCGGCTGGTGATCTTGGTCACCCGCTCCCCCACGCCCCAGGCGGTGACCCGCCACAGGGCCTCCACGAGGATGTCGCGGCTCATCTTGGAGTCACCGAGTTCGCGCTCGACGAAGGTGATGGGGACCTCGACGACGTGGTAGCCGGCCTTCACCGCGCGGCGCGCCAGGTCGACCTGGAAGCAGTAGCCCTGCGAGGCGACCTCGTCCAGGCCCAGGCCCAGAAGGGTCTCCCGGCGGAACGCGCGGTAGCCGCCGGTGATGTCCCGCAGCGGGAGGTCCAGAGCGAGGCGCGAGTACAGGCTGCCGCCGCGGGAGATGACCTCGCGGCTCCTGGGCCAGTTCACCACGCGTCCGCCCGGCACCCAGCGAGAGCCGAGCACGAGGTCGGCGCCCTTGAGGGCGGTCAGCAGCCGGGGCAGCTCCTCCGGCTGGTGGGAGCCGTCGGCGTCCATCTCGACCAGCACGCCGTAGTCGCGCTCCAGCCCCCAGCGGAAGCCCGCGAGGTAGGCGGCGCCGAGACCCTCCTTGCCCTTGCGGTGCAGCACGTGGACCTGGGCGTCCCCGGCGGCGAGCTCGTCGGCGAGCTTGCCGGTGCCGTCGGGGCTGTTGTCGTCGGCCACGAGGACGTGCGCCTCGGGAACGGCCTTGCGCACCCGGCCCACGATCGTCTTGATGTTCTCCGCCTCGTTGTAGGTCGGAATGATCACCAAGGCCGTGCCGAGCGGGCCGAACCGCCTCTCCTGGCCCCGAGCCGCGAGGGTGCCGTCGCCGTCGTTCACTGCTGCCCCTTCATGTCCGTGCGCAGGGGACCACCATAGTGGCCACGGCCTGCGGGGATGTGACACCACGTGCGTACGGGGGTGTCGATCCGGCAAGAGCGGGGTAAGAGTGCTCTTTTCGGAATGTGCGGGATGGGTGGGAGCCGCCGCGGGATCCGCCGTGCTGCGGATGGGGGCCCGGCGCCCTTCGGGCCGACCTGGGACCCGCTGGCTGCGGATCGACCGAGAGCCGTTGTCTACTGAGCGGCCGGGCCCCACCCGGGTCACACCCTGCCGACCGTCCGGAACGTTCCCCCGCCGACGCGGGCGCTGAGCCTGGCTCCCGCGACGGTGACCCGGTGCGGCACACCGTCCCTGACCCAGTGGCACTGCGACGCGGGTACGGAAGTTCCCCGGTCGGGCGTCCGGTGGTGGACCCGGCAGAACCTACCGGCCCCCTGCCGTCGGCTGTCAAACAGCCACGTGACGGGCCCCGTGGCCCGCCCCGGACGGGCCCGTGCGGAGGATGCCCAGGTCGCGCGACGGCAAGGGTGGCCCGGATCGCCACCGGTCCGCCCCGGGAGATCACTCGCCCGGCCGTACGAAAACCGTCCGTCCGCCGACCACGGTCCGCAGGCAGAGGGGCAGGTCACGGCCCGGGTGGAGGTCGGGCAGCCCGGGGGTGCCCGATCGCGGATCGGTCGACCAGCGCGCCACCCGGTCGTCGGGAGCCTGGACGACGAGCTCGTCCGTGCGCCACACGGCGTAGTCCGCCGGGGCGCCGGGCACCAGGATGCCCGCGTCGTCCCTTCCGACCGCCCGCCAGCCGCCGCGCGTGTGCGCGGTGAACGCGGCGCGTACCGAGACACGGTGTTCGGGGGTGCGGTGGAAGGCGGCCGCCCGGACCGTGCCCCAGGGGTCCAGCGGGGTCACGGGGCTGTCGGAGCCGAAGGCGAGCGGGACGCCGGTGCGCAGCAGCGTCGCGAAGGGGTTCAGCGTCCGGGCCCGTTCGGCACCCAGGCGCTGGGCGTACATGCCGTCCTCTCCGCCCCACAGCGCGTCGAACGCGGGCTGGACCGAGGCGGTCAGCCCCAGCTCGGCGAAGGCCGCGACGGTCTCCGGTGTGAGCATCTCGGCGTGCTCGACGCGGTGCCGCGCGGCGCGCACACGGCCCAGGCCCACCTTCTCGGCGGCGGCACGCACGCCCTCGACGACGGCGGTGACGGCGGCGTCGCCGATGGCGTGGAACCCGGCCTGGAGGCCCGCCTCGGTGCAGGCGATGACGTGGGCGGCGACGGCGCGCGCGTCGAGGTAGGCGGTGCCGGTGTGGTCGGCGTCGGCGTACGGCGTGTGCAGGCAGGCGGTGTGCGAGCCGATGGAGCCGTCGACGAACAGATCGCCGGCCGCGCCCAGCGCGCCCAGCTCCCGCGCCTTGTCGACGTCCTCCTCCGCCCAGTAGCCGACCACACGAGGGCCGGGTTCCCCGGCGGCGAGGGTCAGCAGGCTCGTGAAGTCGTCCTCGGAGGAGATGTTGGGGCCGCCGCACTCGTGCACCGAGCCGATGCCCAGCGAGGCCGCGTGGGCGAGCGCGGCACGCTGCGCCTCGTGGCGCTGTGCGGGGGTGACCGCGCCGAACGCGGCGGCGCGCACGGCGTGGTGGGCGTCGGCGGTCAGCGGGCCGTCCACGCGGCCCAGGTCGCCGGCCACCAGGTCCAGCAGGGCGGTGGTGACGACGGCGGAGTGGACGTCGATCCGGCTGAGGTAGAGGGGGCGACCGCCGGTGGCCTCGTCCAGTTCCGCGCGCGTCGGGGGGCGGCCACCGGGCCAGCGGGCCGCGTCCCAGCCGTGCCCGAGCAGGACCTCGTCGTCCGGGCGGGCGGCGGCGAACTCCCGCACCCGGGCGAGGGCCGCCTCCAGGGAGGACGCGTCGGACAGGTCGAGGCCGGTGAGCGCGAGACCGGTGGCGGTGGTGTGCACGTGGGCGTCGATGAACGCCGGGGTGACGAGGGCGCCGTCCAGGTCGATCACCTCGTCGACACCGTCGGCGAAGGCGTCGGCCGCGCCCTCGGAGCCGACCCAGGCGACGTGCCCCGCCTCGACCACCATCGCGGTCGCGAACGGATCGGCGGGGCTGTGGACCTCGCCCCGGCGTAGAAGGACGGTCTGCGGTTCGGCGGTGCGCTCACTCATGGACACCAGTCTCGCGCCTGGCCGGAGCGGAGCCGCACGCAGGGCGGCCGGACGGCGGCGGTCAGGCGGGCGGACGGCGGGTGAACAGACGGCGGGTGGGCGGACACGGGCAGGCGGGTCGGTGGCGCAGCAGGCGGGTGAGCGGGCGGGCGCTGGACGCCGGAGGCAGCCGGGACGCCGTGCCAGCCCCACCGGGTATGTCGTTCCCGCCCCGTCCGGCACGCTGTGTCGGCCCAACCATGCCGGCCCCGTCCGGCCCCGTCCGGCACGGTTGTGCCGGGCGGGGCCGTCCGCCGGTCCGGGCGGCCGGGCCGGCCGGCTCGGGTCAGACGCGCGGAGGCCGGGACTCGTACGGGGTCGAGAGGACCACCGTCGTGCGTGTCGACACGCCTGCCAGGCTGCGGACCCGGGCGAGGAGTTCCTCCAGTTCGTGCGGGGTGGCCACGCGCACCTTGAGGATGTAGTTCTCGTCGCCGGCCACGCTGTGGCAAGCCTCGATCTCCGGGACACCGGCCAGGCGGTCCGCGATGTCGTCGGGCGCGCTGGGATCGAAGGGTTTGACCGAGATGAAGGCGGTCATGGGCAGCCCCACCGCCTCCGCGTCGACGACCGCGGCGTAGCCGCGGATGACGCCACGCTGCTCCAGCCGCCGCACCCGCTGGTGCACGGCCGACGTGGACAGGCCCGTGGCCTTGCCCAGGTCGGTGTAGCTCATCCGCCCGTCCTTGACGAGCAGCTGCACGATCTGTCGGTCCAGCTCCTCCATGGCGCAAGAACCTACAGGGCGGTTGATCGCCCGGGATACCTCGGCAGCCCAGCTCATGCCCCGTTCGTGCCCCGTTCGTGACGGGAGCGGCGGCCGGCCGGTGAGCCATGTGGGGGACAAATCCGTCGCGACGGGCACCTGCGAGCGTCATGTGACGAACACCACAGCTCCTGGGCGCTCTCCGTGATGTTCTCGTGATTACCGCCGAGACCGCGAGGGAAATGCTTGCTGTGGTCGAGGCCGCAGCGCCTTCACGGCCCAGCCTTAGGGGGAGAATCCCATGCAGAATCTCAAGCGCCCTGGTCGTTCCACGCCCAAGCGGCAGCAGCCGATCATCGAGCCGCAGCCGGAGGGTGTCGAACCCGACGACTTCGACGGTGAGGAAGTCGACGCCTACGACACCTTCGAGATGTACCGGGTGATCTGCCCGGAGTGCGCGCAGCCCATCGCCCTGCTGGCGGACGAGGAGGTCCTGCCGGAGCACGCGCTGTGCGCCTCGCCGTGGAACCCGTTCGGGCTCACGGTCTGCGCCGGAACCGGCCGCAAGGCCTCCGACGCCCGGCCGGCGGACGAGTCCGCCGAGCCCCAGGAACAGCAGACCGCCCTGTTGCTGACGCTCCCCCAGGGACTCGACTGGCGGATGCAGCCCTTCTCGCACGTCGGCGGCCCGGGCTCGCGCCCGATGCGCGTGCCGGCGATGCGCCCTCACGCCGCCTGAGCGGACGTTCCCGCCTTCGGCGCCCTGCACCAGGGCGCGAGACCGCCCTGGTGCAGGACCGGTGCGTCGCACCCGCGTCAGGGGCCGGCTCCGGGTCCGCCGCAGCTTCACGGGCTCCTCCGCCGCGGCTTCGTGCGCCCCGTCCGCTTCCGCGAGCGCGTCCGGGTGGGTACCGCCCGGACAGGGCCGGACGTCGCTGAACTGACTCTCGATTCCGACGATCGGTGACCTGTCCGGCCGGCACCGCGTTGCCCGGGTATGACGCCCATCCAGTCGGCAACCGGGCGACGGCGCCGCATTTTCCTGCCGTCGCCCACAGCATCGGTTCCGCCTGCGCCGCCACAACTCCCGGACCCGCCGATCTACCGCGACCTGGTCCGCACCTGGGCCGACCGCGGCCGCACCCTGCCGGGGCGCCACGACCCGGAGTGGGTCCGGCTCGCCGCGCCCTTTCCCGGCCTGGGGCTGTTCAGCGGGTCTCGGGACCCGCGACGTGACGGGCGATGACCATCCGCTGGATCTGGTTGGTGCCCTCGACGATCTGCAGCACCTTCGCCTCGCGCATGTAGCGCTCGGCCGGGAAGTCCGCGGTGTAGCCGTACCCGCCGAGCACCTGGACGGCGTCCGTGGTGACCTTCATCGCCGTGTCGGTGCAGAACAGCTTGGCCATGGCCGCCTGCCGCGCGAACGGCCGGCCCGCGTCGCGCAGCCGCGCCGCCGCGAGGTACAGCGCCCGGCCCGCCTCGATCTGCGTCGCCATGTCGGCGAGCATGAAGCGCAGCCCCTGGAAGTCGGCGATCGGCCGCCCGAACTGCTGCCGGTCGGTGGCGTAGGCGACCGCCTCGTCGAGCGCCGCCTGGGCGAGACCGATGGCACACGCGGCGATACCGAGCCGCCCCGAGTCCAGCGCGGACAGCGCGATGGCGAAGCCCTGGCCCTCCTCCCCGAGCCTGCGGGCGTCTGAGACCCGCACCCCGTCGAGGTGGATCTGCGCGGTCGGCGAGCCCTTCAGGCCCATCTTCTTCTCCGGGGCAGCGGCGCTCAGCCCCTCGGCGTCGCCGGGCACCAGGAAGGCCGTGATCCCACGCGGTCCCTCCGCGCCCGTGCGCGCCATGACCGTGTAGAAGTCGGCGATCCCGCCGTGCGTGATCCAGGACTTGGTGCCCGTGATCACCCAGTCGTCGCCGTCCCGGACGGCCTTGGTGCGCAGCGAGGCGGCGTCCGAGCCGGAGGCGGGCTCGGACAGGGCGTACGCCCCGAGCAGGCCGCCGCCGAGCATCACGGGCAGGTGCTCGGTCTGCTGCTCCTTGGTGCCGTAGGCGGCGAGCCCGTAGGAGGCCAGGGTGTGCACGCTCACGCCCAGGCCGACGGTGAGCCGGGCCGCGGCCAGCTCCTCCAGGACCTGGAGGTACACCTCGTACGGCTGGTCTCCGCCGCCGTACTCCGAGTCGTAGGGCAGGCCGAGCAGCCCCGATCGGGACAGCAGGGTGAAGACCTCACGCGGGAAGCGCCCGGCGTCCTCCTCCTCGGCCGCCTTGGGCGCGATCTCGTGCTGCGCGATGTCGCGGACGAGCGAGATCAGGTCCCGGGCCTCGTCCGTTGGCAGTTGCCGGTCCACCGGCTGCGGGGCGCGGTCGGGCATGGCGACGCTCTCCTCCCTGTTCGGGCACATCGGCGGACGTGCGCCTTGGGTGGGGCGGCTCCGCCGGAGTCTTCCTCGGCCGGCCGATGCTCGCACTCCCGGGTCACGGAAGCGGCTGACCAGCGGCTGTGCGCTGTGAGTATGCCCGATCGGCGGCACGGAGTCACCGGTTAACGACCGCTTACTTCAAGAAAGGGCCGGCCGCCTCCCGCCGCGGCCGGTCACGACCGCGGGAGTCGTCATGTTTTCGGCCGGCTTCGTCAGCCGTCCCGGCGGGCCGCGGCAGGGGCCGGATAGGTCGGATCCAGCTCCTCGACGGCCCGCAGGGCGCCGCCCAGCGTCTTCACCAGCAGTTCGCGCATGGCGTCGCGGGAGAGGTCCGGGCGGTCGATCCAGTCGAGGGTGGCGCCCTCGACGCCGCACACCCAGGAGAGCAGGCCCATCCGGGCGAGCGGGGCGATGGTGCTACGGCCGTAGGCGCCCTCCGCAATGGTCGCGACGATCACCTCGCGCACGCCGTCCCGGATGGCGTGCACCTCGGCGTCGAAACCGACGCCGCCGCTGACGATGGTCCGGTAGGACGCCTGGTTGCTCTCGGCGTAGCGGAGATAGCCGTCGACGGTGCGGTGCACCCGCTCCACGGCCGGCAGGTCCCGGCCGCCGGCCGCGAAGGTGACGAGGCCGGCGACCGAATCCTCGATGATCGCCAGGTAGTAGCCGCGCTTCGACCGGAAGTAGTAGTAGATCAGCCCCTTGGCGACATGGGCCTGCCGGGCGATGTCGTCCATCGACAGGGCGTCGTAGGAGGTGTCGGCGAACAACCGGCGCCCGATCGCGATGAGTTCGGCGCGACGTGCCGATGAACGCTCGGTGCCGCGTGCCCGAGGGTGGGCGGTCTCGCGCTGTTCGCTCGTATTCAATTTCGGCCCCGGTCTCCAACTGGCGGTCGACGACCGCAGTATGGCAGGTCCGGTATGAGTCAGGTCACAACAGCCGGCGTCGCCTGTGGGTACGGAAAGGCCCCGGTCTCCCGGGGCCCTTGCGTGGGTCCGGTCAGTCCACGCCCACCGCGGCGAGCGCGTTGCGCTGGTGGGGTGTGGGGTGCGCCGGGAAGTAGAGGTAGCAGACGCCGCCACTGCCCGAGACCACCTTGCCCGAGGCGTTGTAGCGCTTGGTCCGGAGCCAGATGTTCTCGAACTCCCGGCGCAGGTACACGCGCCGCACCGCCGCGTCGCTGGGCGACGCCGGGTCGTTGGCGATCACGTCGCCGTCGGCGGTGAAGCCGATGACGGTCATCAGGTGGCCTGAGGTGCCGTAGCCCGCGCCCGTCAGCTCGGTCTTGAGGAAGGACTGGGACGTTATGGCCGGGATGCCGGCGGCGATCAGCGTCTCCAGATCGGTGAGCGAGCCGAGGCGGGTCACCACTCCCTGCAGGCCCTTGAAGGTCGCCGCGTACGCCGCGTTGAACGGCCAGTTGCCGCAGCCTGCGTACTGGTAGTCGTACGTGGACCGGGCTGCGTGGCAGACCTGGGGGTCGGCGTAGGACGGGTCGACCCAGGACAGCTGCTCGGAGGTGAGCCGGCCGCCCCAGTACTCGATGATCATCTGCGAGGACGTGGGGCTGCACCAGGCCTCGCCGCCGTTGTCGTACTGGGGGTACTGGCCCGCGTGGATCTCCTGCGAGTAGCGCGGGACGATCAGTTCCCTGGCGGATGCGGCGGGCGTGGAGGCGGGGACCGTGAAGCGGTCGGGGATGTCCGAACCCATGGCGCCGATGCGCCACACGGTCGGGGTGAGGCCGGTGCCGGGCCTGCGGTACAGCGTGAGACGGAGCCGGTACGAGAGGAGACGCAGGCCGGAGGCCGCGTCGTCGATGGAGAAGGTGTCCGTCCAGATCGTGCTTCTGCCGTCGGTCTGGTCGTCGACCGAGGTCCGCTTGATGTCCTGGTCGCCCGCCGCCCAGCGGCCCATGACGTACCAGGGGGTGTCCGTGCCGTCGGAGTAGGTGCCTTGCAGTTCCACCTGAAGCCAGGTGCCTGCCGGGGTGTGGGCGTTCCAGGACGCGATCGCCTCGGTGGCGGGGACGGAGAGCCGGTGGACCGGCCCCGTCCAGGTGGCGTACTCCCAGGTCGCCGTCGTGCCGGTGTGCGGGTCGGCGTAGTCGGTGGTGCCGACGGGGGTGGCGATCTCCAGGGCCGGGCGCAGGCCCGCGATCGGGCGGGTGCCGTCGAAGGTGCCGCTGCGCCAGTCGGTGTACGTGGTCCAGGAGTGGTAGTCGACCGGGCGGGTGGAACTCGGTGTGGTGCCGGGTGAGTCGGCGGGGCGGCCGGTGGCGGTGGCGGCGGCCGCCGGGGTCGCGCCGCCTGCCACGGCGGCGACCACCGCGGCGGCCAGGACGGATCTGCGGGACGGGCGTTCGGCTTTGCTCATGGGTGGGAGACCCCCAGGTGTCCGAGTCGGGGCGGGGC
>NZ_MUBM01000320.1 GCF_002154505.1 Streptomyces carpinensis
CTCCCCAGCCCCAGCCCCAGCCGTCACAGCGATCTCCCCGGTAGGAGGGAGCCGAAGCGACATGGGACGACGAGGGGAGAGCGGCCGCGCTGGCAGCCCCGGCTCCGGCCGCGATGGCGAAGATGGGAGCCGTGCACACCACAGCGGCTATGCGCCGCATCTTGCTCTTGGTTGCGCGCATTTCAAGCGCCCCCTTCCGGGGGTCGAAACAGGGAGCTCGGGCGCTCAAGGGGAACGCCCACACGCGTCAGATCCTGCGCGCGGGTCCGGCGCGCGGTGACCCACCCGCCGGATGTGCCGAACGACGTCACAGCGCTTTCCTGGCAGGCTTGCGGATCTACTATTGAGTACAAGGCGAGGCTTTACGGTACGAAACGCCCCGTTTCGTCAACATTGACTCGTTCTATGGGCAAAGTCAACGGGGGTGCCAGAGGCTCACACAGGGAGGCATGCGGTGGACGCTCCCAGGTCGCAGGACGGCCGTCCGAACTCTTTGATTCCCGAGTGCGACGAGCCCGACCGCATCACGCATGACTCGCGGCGGCGCCGCCAGGAGCCTCACAGGGCCGTGCTCAGAGCCACGAAAGACCTCCTCGGCGAGGTCGGATACCAGCGGCTCGCCTTCGAAGGCATCGCCCGGCGGGCCGGAGTCAGCAAGGCCACCATCTACCGGTGGTGGCCGAACAAGGCCGCACTCGTGATCGAAGCCCTCAGTGGGGAGGTTCCCCTGCCTCCCCTCCATGAGACCGGCGATCTGGAAGCCGACCTGCGCACCGCCGTCCGTCTCGTCATCGACCTCGTCTCCGCCATGCCCACATGCCTGATCCTTCCGGCGCTCCTCGCCGACGTGATCGAGGATCCCACCGGCACCGGAGCCTTCGCCGAGCTCATCGAACCCCGCCGCGCCTCTGTCGTGAACCTGCTGGAGCGGGCCCGCCTCGCAGGCCGGTTGCCGCCGGACACCGATACGTCACTGATGGTCGACATCTACTCCGGAACGGTCGTGTACCTGGCCGCGGTGAACCGCGTCGCACCGGACGAGGTGGTGGTGGACCAACTCGTCAGCCTCCTCCTGCACGGCCGTCTCCCGGTCTCCCGGGAACTCGCCCCCGCAGACCGGGAAGGACCGCCGAGCGGGGAAGTCGGCCCCGCGTAGAAGTCGCCCCCGCGGGGACGATCCCCGCCGAGGGTGCCGTAGGCCGCGTGATCCGGGGCAGCGGGCGGAGCCGGACGGCGCGGAGGCCGGGATCCTGTGGGAGGTGCGGTGCGCCGGGCGCGGGCAGGGGCGCGGCTCCGCGTGCTCAGCTGTAGTAGGCGATCTTCTCGTCGAGTACCTCCATGGCCCGGAGCAGTGCCGCCACGCGCTGCTCCAGGGCGGCGCGGTGCTCGCGGAGGAAGGCGACCCGGTCCTGCGCAGAGCCCTCGGCGCGCAGGATGGCGACGAACCCCCTCAGGTCCTCTGCCGCGACGCACTCGGCGTCGGCCTCCCAGTAGAGCGCGAGCCCGGGCTCGGTCAGCTCGATGGCGTTGCGTCGGAGGTCGTTCGGACCGGGCTTCCGGGCGACGATGCCCTTGGGCTCGAGGGCGTCGATCAGGGCCACCATCGTGGTGCGGTCGACGCCGAGCTTGGCCGCGCTCGCGCTCCTCCGGCTGGCGCCGGGGCTGCGCCATGCGACCAACAACGTCGGTTCGGGTCGTGCAACGAGCAACGCCGAGGTGATCGCGGCGATCGCCTCCGTCGAACCCGGGTTCCACGGCGAGCTGCCCCCACGGGACGTTGCGGCGCCGCGGTGGCTGGACACGACTCGCCTGCGCGAGGACACCGGGTTCGGCTCCGAGTACGACACCGCTGCCGCGGCCGCCGATTACATCACCTACGTGCGAGGAGGCAGCGAACAGTAGGGCCCAGCCTCCGGAGGGCTGTGAGGGGTGACTGGGGAGCACCTTGGCGAGGAGCGTGCTCGGCTCCTGGCGCTGGGAGGTGGGTGTCACAGCCGGGCTGGGCCGCCAACGCTCCCAGCTTCGCAGCACGCGGGGTCACGGCGTTCCCACGGTCTCGTGCTGCTCTTGCTGGACGACCACGCGGCTCTGACGGGTGCGAGGGCCGACCAGGGCCAGGACGATCGCGCCGACCAGCCAGGTTCCGGCGATGAAGTAGAAGACGCTCCGGTAGCCGCTGCTCTGGTAGATCGCCGCGACGATCAGCGGGCCTGCGGCGTTCGACAGCCGGCCGAGGCCGTAGGAGATGCCGGTGCCCAGCGAGCGGCTCCGCGTGTCGAACAGCTCGGGGGAGTAGGCGTAACCGAGTGCCGTGTAGCCGCGCTCGAACAGGTTTACCAGGAAGCCGAAGAGGATGATCAGCACCGGGTTGAACGTGAGCCCGTACAGCAGACCGCACAGCGCGATGACCGTGCCGAAAGCGGCCAGGCACCACTTGCGCTCGAAGCGGTCGGTGACCAGTGACGCCAGGTAGGAGCCCAGCGGCGCGCCGACCGTCGTGAGCGCCACGTAGAAGACCGACTTCTCGACGCTGAAGCCCTCCTTGGCGAGCAGGGTGGGCGCCCAGCTGGAGTAGCCGAAGAAGCCGATCGTCTGCGTCACCCACACCACCGTGAGCAGCAGCGTCGGGAACAGGTACTTCTTCTGCAGCAGCAGCCGCAGCGGGGCGCGCGTCGCCGGCGCCTCCTGCACGGGCGGCAGCGGCTCGGGCAGCGGGCCCTTCTCCGCGGCGACGGCCGCCTCGATCGCCCGCAGGACCTCGTCCGCCTCGGCGTACTGCCCACGGCTCTCGTACCAACGAGGTGATTCCTTCAGCCGCTTGGTGAACAGCACGAGCAGGACGCCGAGTGCTCCCCACAGGTAGATCAGCCGCCACGACCAGTCGCTCAGCGGCACCACACCGCTGGCGACGAGGTTGGTGGCCGGGGTGCCGACGATGCCGATGACGATGGCGTACGCCTGGAACTTGCCGCGCACGGCGGCCGGATACATCTCGTTGACGTAGATGACCGCGACGACGGTCATCGCGGCCAGTCCGGCCGACGTCAGGACGCGGAACACGCCCAGGGAGACGATGTCCCAGGAGAACACCGACGCGAACGAGAACGCGCCGAACCACAGTGTGGTCAGTAGCAACGCCCGTTTGCGGCCCCACCGGTCGGCGATGGCACCGGCGACGACCGACCCGATGAACATGCCGACGAACGACAGCGAGGTGACGTAGGCGATCTGGTCGATCGTCACGCCCCACAGGCTGATCAGCTTGGGTGCGGTCGTCGCGAAGGTGTTGATGTCCGCGAACTCGAAGAAGTAGGCGAAGGACACGGCCAGCAGGGTGACCTTGTGGAACCGGGAGATCGGCAGTCTGTTCAGCCGGTTCAGCGCATTGGAGTGTGGTGCCGCAGAGTGGTGCATGGGGACGCCCTTGTCACAGTCGAAGCGGTCGAAGTGGTGTAGCGGTCGCAGGGGGAGGCGGCCGGAGAGGGGCCCGATCGCGGTCGTGGCCGGGCGACTCGGGGACCGGAGCCACGAGGCGGTGGTCGCGGAAAGGGGGGTCAGTCCGCTTCGCCGGGCCAGTACAGGTGCATCGGGTTGTCGACGAGGAGCTTGCGCTGCTGTTCGGTCGTGACCGCCACCTGTGGCACGTAATCGACCAGGAGCCCGTCGTCGGGCATGTGGTCGGTGAGGTTGGGGTGGGGCCAGTCCGTGCCCCACAGCACTCGGTCCGGGAACTCGTCCACGATGCGGCGGCCGAAGGGCACGACGTCCGTGTAAGGGCGCCGTTCGCCGTCCAGGGCGGCGGGCCCGGTCACGCTGAGGCGCTCGGGGCAGGTGACCTTCACCCAGACGTCGTTGTTCTCGACGAAGCGCAGGAAACGGCTGAACTCCGGCCCGTCCACCGGCCGCGTCACGTCCGGCCGACCCATGTGGTCCACCACCAGCGCGGTGGGCAGCGAGGCGAAGAAGTCCTCCAGGTCCGGCAGGTCGGCGCTCTCGAAGTAGAGGACGATGTGCCAGCCCAGCGGGGCGATCTTCTCCGCGATCAGGCGCAGGTCGTCCTGGGGTGAGGCGTCGACGAGACGCCGCACGAAGTTGAACCGCACCCCGCGTACGCCGGCGGCGTCCAGTTCCCGCAGCTCGCTCTCGCCGACGTCCGGCCGTACGGTCGCGATGCCGCGCGCCCTGCCTTCGGACGCCCGTACGGCGTCCACCATCGCGGAGTTGTCCGCGCCGTGGCAGGTGGCCTGCACGATGACGTTGCGGGCGACGCCCAGGTGGTCGCGGAGCGCGAACAGCTCCTCCTTGCCGGCGTCGCAAGGCGTGTACCTGCGCTCCGGCGCGAAGGCGAAGTCGGCCTGGGGACCGAAGACATGACAGTGCGCGTCGACGGTGCCCGGCGGCAGCCGGAAGGTGGGCCTGGAGGGGTTCTGGTACCAGTCCAGCCAGCCGGGAGTCTTGGGAGCGAGGAGGGTCCGGTCGGTCATGCGTTCTCCAGGGGGCGTCCGCCGGCAGGCGGACGGAGGGGATGGGCAAAGGGGGATGCAGAAGAGGGAAGGGGCGCGGGAGGGCGGGTGGCGCCGCAGGTCAGCGGCCCTGCCGCCGCAGCAGCGCGTCCAGGCGCGGGTACACGGCCCGTGCGTTGTGCTCATGGATGGCGGCCAGGTCCTCCGTCGGCAGCTTGGCCGTCTCGGCGTAGCGACCGGTGTCGTCGAAGTGGTGGCCGGTGCACGGGTCGATGCCGCGGACGGCGCCGATCATCTCCGAGGCGAAGAGAATGCTCCTGGTGGGGACGACGTCGAAGAGCAGGTCGGAGCCGGGCTGGTGGTAGACGCAGGTGTCGAAGAAGACGTTGCCCAGGACGTGCTCCTCCAGCGGCGGCTTGCCGAGAGCCATCGCCAGCCCCCGGAACCGGCCCCAGTGGTACGGCACCGCACCGCCACCGTGCGGGATGACCAGGCGCAGTGTGGGGAAGTCCGCGAACAGGTCACCCTGTACGAGCTGCATGAACGCCGTGGTGTCGGCGTTGAGATAGTGAGCGCCGGTCGTGTGGAAGGCCGGGTTGACGCTGGTGCTGACGTGGATCATCGCCGGGATGTCGTATTCGACCATCTTCTCGTAGAGCGGGTACCACGAGCGGTCCGTGAGGGGCGGGGCGGTCCAGTGGCCGCCGGAGGGGTCGGGGTTGAGGTTCAGCGCGACGGCGCCGTACTCCTCCACACAGCGCGTGAGTTCGGGGATGGAGGTGGCCGGGTCGATGCCGGGCGACTGCGGGAGCATCGCGGCGGGCGCGAAGCGCTCCGGGAACAACTGGCTGATGCGGTAGCAGAGTTCGTTGCAGATGGCCGCCCACTCGGACGATGTCCGGAAGTCCCCGATGTGGTGTGCCATGAAGGAGGCGCGGGGCGAGAAGACCGTCAGGTCGATTCCGCGTTCGTCCATCAGCCGCAACTGGTTCTGCTCGATGGTCTCGCGCAGCTCGTCGTCGCTGATCCGCAGGTCCGCGCGGGCGGGCGCGGCGGCGGGGTCGGTGAGCCCTGCGATCTGCCGGTCGCGCCAGGCCGCCAGGGCCGGCGGCGCGGTCGTGTAGTGCCCGTGGACATCGATGATCATTGAGTGTTTCCCGTCGTCCGGCGTCGTCGTCGACCGCTGCAGCCTCGTGCCGCCGGGTACGGCGGCACGAGAGGACCGGACACGGAACTAACGTCCCCTTAACATTCCCGGTCCCCGCTGACCTGCGCCTGTGTGTCCCGGCACACAGAATCCGCGCTCGGTCGTGGTCTAAGTTGGGGCCGTGGCGTGCGCCGGTCGGAGCCGGTTCGTATGCCTGCCCAGGGGCGCGGCGTGTGGCCGCATGGGACCTGGGCGTCCGTCCGTGGCTACGCCGACGACCGTCTTCGGGTGGAAACCCCGCAGAGGCCGTGTCCGACGCCGCCGAGAGCCGAACCAGCGGACGCCGCTGAAGGGAGGTGTGCGGGATGCAGATACTGCTGGCCGAGGACGACGACGGGGTCGCCGCGGCGCTGGTGGAGGTCCTGTACGACCATGGCCACGACACCCGGAGGGTCCGGCACGGCGGGGACGTCCTGACCTACCACCGCAGCGCCGATCTGCTGCTGCTCGACCTGGGCCTGCCCGATGTCGACGGCCTGGAGGTGCTGCGCGAACTGCGAGCGGTCAGCCACCTGCCCGTGGTGGTGCTCACCGCCCGCGGCGACGAGCGGTCCGTCGTGCGCGGACTGCGCCTCGGGGCCGACGACTACGTGGTCAAGCCCGTCCGTCTCACCGAACTGCTGGCCCGTATCGAGGCCGTCACCCGACGGTCCCCGGCGCGCGGTGCCGCGGCGGTACGCACGGTCTGCGTCGGAGACGTCGAGGTCGATCTCAGTGCGCGCCGCGTCCGGGTGGACGGGGTGGAGGTCGAGCTGACCACGAAGGAGTTCGACATCCTCGCTGTGCTGGCCGCGCGGACGGGCACAGCCGTCAGCCGCGAGCAGGTCCTGGACGAGGTGTGGGGCGACGCCCACCATGCCGTGTCCCGCTCTCTGGACGTCCACCTCACGCAGCTGCGCGCCAAGCTGCGACGCCCGGAGCTCCTCACCACCATCCGTGGCTTCGGCTACCGCTTCGGGGACTGAGGAGCCGGCGCGTGCGTACCCGGGTCCAGGCCGTGCTGCTGGTGTTCGGAACCCTCGCGGTGGCCGCCTTCGCCGTGCCACTGCTGCTGTTCACCGCCTCGGACCGCACCCAGCAGCTGGTACTCGCCCGCAGCGCCGACCTCGACCGCTTCGCGTCCCTCATGAACCAGGCGGCCGCGACCGGGGACACCTCCGGGCTCGAAGCCGAGGCACACCGTTACACCCAGCTGTACGGCGAAGCCCTCGTCGTCACCGACGCACGCCGCGGCGCCGTCGTCCAGACCGGTGGCATGCGCGCCGCCGACCCCGCCGTCTCCCGGCTGGTCGACGCGGCCCTGCGCAACCAGACGGCGCACCCCAAGGGCACGCTCCGTCCCTGGTCACGCGGGAGCCGGATGTTCGCCGAGCCCGCGGGCACCGGCACGCAGGTCACCGGGGCCGTCGTGCTGCGCGCCTCGGTGGGGACCGCGGCCGCCGACATCACCCGGCGCTGGGCCGTGGTCCTGGCCGGCACGGCCCTCGTCGCCGTCGCCTGCACGGCCCTCGCCCGCGCCGCGACCCACTGGGTGGTCAGCCCGCTGCGCCGCCTCGACCGCGCCGTCGGCCGGCTCGCCGCGGGACTGCCGCACGAGCAGACCAGCGCCGGCGGTCCGCCGGAACTGCGCCAGCTGGCCATCGGCTTCAACCGGATGGCCGGCATCGTCACGGCGGCTCTGGAGCAGCAGCGCCGGCTCGTCGCCGACACCTCCCACCAGATGCGCAACCCCATGGCAGCGCTCCGACTCCGCGTCGACGCCCTGCGTTCCCATCTGCCGTCGTCCGCCGACCGCACGTACGCCGGCGTCACCACCGAACTCGACCGCCTGGAGATCTTGCTGGACGACATGCTGGCCCTTGCCACCGCCGAACACCGAGCCGGGGAGCTGGCGGTGAGCGACGGCGCGGACGCCTACTGCGACGCGGCCGAGACCGCCCGGACCCAGCACCGGCGGTGGGAACCCGTCGCCCGGCGCGCCGGAGTCCACCTGACCACCGAGGCCGGAGGGCCCGTGACGGCTGCCTGCACGCGGGGGGAACTCGCCCAGGTCACGGACATCCTCCTGGACAACGCCATCAAGTACGCGGGGCCGGACGCCACGATCGTCCTCAGCTGTACCGCCGAGGGCGACCACGTGGTCCTCACGGTGACGGACGACGGTCCCGGCCTGACACAGGAGGAGATCTCCCAGGCGACGACGAGATTCTGGCGTGCGGCCCGCCAGGCGGGCACGACGGGCACGGGTCTGGGCCTGGCCATCGCCGAACAGCTGCTGGCGGGCCGCGGAGGCCGTCTGGAACTGTCCCCCGTCCGGCCGCACGGGCTGCGGGCGCGGGCTCTCCTGCCGGGTGTGCCGGCCTGCGGGGGTGCGTCGTGAGCCGTCCCGTCGATCGCCGTACCGTCCTGCGGGCCGCGGCCGGCTCGGCAGCCGTCGCCGCACTCGGCGGCGCACTCCTGAGCGACGCCTCACGCCAGAACCCCGAGCTGAGCGGCGTACTGCGCCTGGCGACCGGTGAGCCGACGGCGTTCTACGCGGCCTTCGGGCGCCGCGTCGCCGACGAGCTCCAACGTGCCCACCCCGGACTGAGCTGCCGCATCCACACCACCGCGGGCAGCGTCACCAACATCGAGCTGCTGCGCGACGGTGAGGCCGACCTCGCGCTCGTCCTGACCGACACCGCACGGGCCGCACAGGGCACCGGCCTCTTCCCCCGCCCGGTGCCGCTGCGCGCGATCGGCAGGGTCTACGAGACCTACCTCCAGCTCGCCGTCCGCGCGGACTCCTCCGTGGGCACGGTGGCCGACCTGGCCGGGCACAGCGTCTCGCTCGGAGCATTCGGATCAGGAGCGGCCGTCCTGGGCGAACGGCTGCTGGACGCGGCGGGTCTCTCCACGGGTAAGGACGTCTCCGTACGGCACCTTCGGCTGGCCGCCGCGGCGGATGCCGTGCGGGCCGGAACCATTGACGGCCTGCTCGTAGCGGGTGGCGTACCGCTGCCCACGCTCTCGAATCTCGACAAGGACCTTGGTCTGCGGTTCCTGCCACTGGCGGGCTTGTTGCCCCGGCTCGGGGGTGGTGACGGCTCTCTTGCCGACGCGGGCCTGGAGCAGGTGACCTTTCCGCAGAGCGCCTACCGGGAGTCGGGCGGCGTCACCACCATCGGAGTGTCGAACCTCCTGGTGTGCCGCCCGGACCTGGATCCCGCCGTGGCCGGCGCCCTCACACGCCTGCTGGTCCTCCGCGCCACCGACCTCGTCCCCGACAACGCCGTCGGAGCGCAGTTCCTCGACGTCCGCAGTCTGATCGGCACGGGCAGCATCGCGCTCCATCCTGGGGCGGTGTCGGCCTACCGCTCACTGCACGGGTGAGCGGCCTTCCCGTCCGCCGTCGCCGGGTTCCACGATGACGGACACGACGGGTTCCACCCGTGAGGACGAATTGTGCTCGAGGCCTTCCAGTACCTCGCGAGCGAGGCGACGACGCCCCGGCCCGGGCCGCCTCAGGGCGGTCCGGGCCCGGGCGGGCGCGGTCAGGGCCGGGTGTTCCACTCGGCGATCACCGGCCGGTCGTGCTCCGTCGACAGCCGGCTGAGCGTGCCCGTCGCGAGCTGGAACAGCCGCCCGTCCGCGGGCGGCAGGCCCAGCCGGCGGGCCGTCAGCACCCGCAGGAAGTGGGCGTGCGCCACCAGGACGACGTCACGGGCGTCCTGCGCGAGCGTGGCGTCGAGCCGGGCGAGCACCCGGTCCGCCCGCCGTCCGACCTCCTGCGGTGACTCGCCGGGGCGGCCGTCCTCGTCCGCCGGCACCCCGTCGGTCCACAGATCCCAGCCGGGCCGGGTGCGGTGGATGTCGGCCGTGGTCACGCCCTCGTAGCCGCCGTAGTCCCACTCGTGCAGGTCCGCCTCCGGCACCGCGCCGGTCAGGCCCGCCAGTTCGGCCGTGCGCACCGCGCGGCCGAGCGGACTGGTCAGCACGAGCGCGTGGGGCCGGACGGACAGGAGCGGAGCGAGCGACTTGGCCTGTTCCTCGCCGTGCTGGGTGAGGGGCAGGTCGGTGCGGCTGGTGTGCCGGCCCGACAGGCTCCACTCCGTCTCGCCGTGGCGGACCAGGAGAAGGTCCCCCACGGCGCCTCAGTCCTTCTTCACGGACTCGACGGCGTGGCCGCCGAACTGGTTGCGCAGCGCTGCGACCATCTTCATCTGCGGCGAGTCCTCCTGGCGGGAGGCGAACCGGGCGAAGAGGGATGCGGTGATCGCCGGAAGGGGTACGGCGTTGTCGATGGCGGCCTCCACGGTCCACCGGCCCTCGCCCGAGTCCTCCGCGTAGCCGCGCAGCTTCTCCAGGTGTTCGTCCTCGTCGAGGGCGTCGACCGCGAGGTCCAGCAGCCAGGAGCGGATGACGGTGCCCTCCTGCCAGGAGCGGAAGACCTCGCGGACGTTGTCCACGGAGTCGACCTTCTCCAGCAGCTCCCAGCCCTCGGCGTAGGCCTGCATCATCGCGTACTCGATGCCGTTGTGGACCATCTTCGCGAAGTGCCCGGCGCCGACCTTGCCCGCGTGGACGTATCCGTAGGGGCCCTCGGGCTTGAGCGCGTCGAAGATCGGCTTGAGGCGGTCGACGTGCTCCTTGTCGCCGCCCACCATGAGCGCGTAGCCGTTCTTCAGGCCCCACACACCGCCGGAGACGCCCGCGTCGACGAAGCCGATGCCCCGCGCGTGCAGCTGCTTGGCGTGCTTGACGTCGTCCGTCCAGCGGGAGTTGCCGCCGTCCACGACGAGGTCGCCGGGCTTGAGCAGGGTCGCCAGCTGGTCGATGACGTGCTGGGTCGGGCCGCCCGCGGGGACCATCACCCAGACGATGCGCGGCTGGGCGAGCTGGTCGACGAGGTCGACCATGCTGGGAACGTCGGACACTTCGGGGTTGCGGTCGTAGCCGACCACGGTGTGGCCGGCGTTGCGCAGGCGTTCGCGCATGTTGCCGCCCATCTTGCCCAGGCCGATCAGGCCCAACTGCATCGCTGCCATGTCAGTTCACTTCCTGAGTGTGCGGTACGCGGCCACGAGGGCGGCGGTGGACGGGTCGAGACCGGGCACGTCCGCGCCCTCGGTGAGGGCGGGTTCGACGCGCTTGGCGAGCACCTTGCCGAGCTCGACGCCCCACTGGTCGAAGGAGTCGATGTTCCAGATCGCGCCCTGGACGAACACCTTGTGCTCGTAGAGGGCGATCAGCTGGCCGAGGACCGACGGGGTCAGCTCGGTCGCGAGGATCGTGGTCGTGGGGTGGTTGCCGTGGAAGGTGCGGTGCGGGACCTGCTCCTCGGGCACTCCCTCGGCGCGCACCTCCTCGGCGGTCTTGCCGAAGGCCAGCGCCTGTCCCTGCGCGAACAGGTTGGCCATCAGCAGGTCGTGCTGTGCCTTGAGTTCGTCGCTGAGCTCGGCGACAGGATTGGCGAAGCCGATGAAGTCCGCCGGGATGAGCTTGGTGCCCTGGTGGATGAGCTGGTAGTAGGCGTGCTGCCCGTTGGTGCCCGGGGTGCCCCAGACCACCGGGCCGGTCTGCCACTGGACCGGTTCGCCGTCGCGCTGCACCGACTTGCCGTTGGACTCCATGTCCAGCTGCTGGAGGTAGGCGGTGAACTTCGACAGGTAGTGCGAGTACGGCAGCACCGCGTGCGTCTGCGCGTCGAAGAAGTTGCCGTACCAGACGCCCAGCAGGCCCAGCAGCAGCGGGGCGTTGGCCTCGGCCGGCGCGTTGCGGAAGTGGTCGTCGACGATGCGGAAGCCGTCGAGCATCTCCCGGAAGCGGTCGGGGCCGATGGCGATCATCAGCGAGAGGCCGATCGCGGAGTCGTAGGAGTACCGTCCGCCGACCCAGTCCCAGAACTCGAACATGTTGTCGACGTCGATGCCGAACTCGGTGACCTTCTGCGTGTTCGTGGACAGGGCCACGAAGTGCTTGGCGACCGCCTTCTCGTCGCCGCCGAGCCCCTTGAGGAGCCAGGAGCGGGCCGAGGTGGCGTTGGTGATCGTCTCGATGGTGGTGAAGGTCTTGGACGCGACGATGAACAGCGTCTCCGCCGGGTCCAGGTCGCGGGTCGCCTCGTGCAGGTCCGCGCCGTCGACGTTGGAGACGAACCGCAGGGTCAGGCCGCGGTCGGTGTAGGGGCGCAGCACCTCGTAGGCCATCGCCGGGCCGAGGTCGGAGCCGCCGATGCCGATGTTGACGACGTTGCGGATCCGCTTGCCGGTGTGGCCGGTCCACTCCCCGGAGCGGACCCGGTTGGCGAAGTCGCTCATCTTGTCGAGGACTTCGTGGACCCTCGGCACGACGTTCTCGCCGTCGACCTCGATCACCGCGTCCCGCGGGGCGCGCAGCGCGGTGTGCAGCACGGCGCGGTTCTCGGTGACGTTGATCTTCTCACCGCGGAACATGGCGTCGCGCAGCCCGAACACGTCGGTGGCGGCGGCCAGCTCCCGCAGCAGGCCCAGGGTCTCGTCGGTGACCAGGTGCTTGGAGTAGTCGATGCGCAGGTCGCCGACGCGCACCGTGTAGCGCTCCGCGCGGGAGGGGTCCGCCGCGAACAGCTCCCGCAGATGCGGCTGCCGGCCGGCGCGGTGGTTCTCCAGGGCGGTCCACTCCGGCCGCCGGGTGAGCTTGGGGGTGTCGGACATGTCAGACGGTCTCCTTGATCCCGTCGCCCCGCAGGGCCACGGCGTACATGTCGTCGGCGTCGAGGCGGCGCAACTCCTCGGCGATGAGTTCGGAGGTGGGACGGACCTTGAGGGCGAGGGTGCGCGGCGGCTGGCCCGGCAGGGACAGCGTGGCCAGCGGGCCCTCCGGCCGGTCGACGACGATCTCGCCGCCCGCGGTGCCCAGGCGTACGGTCGTCACGAACGGGCCGGGGCTGTGCACCCGGTCGACATTGACGCCCAGCCGTGCCTCCAGCCAGCGGGCCAGCAGCTCCGCGCTCGGGTTGTCCGCCTCGGCCTCGACGGTCGCGGCGGTCACCTCCACCCGTGCCTGGTCCAGGGCGGCGGCGAGCATCGAGCGCCACAGCGTGAGCCGGGTCCAGGCGAGGTCGGTGTCGCCGGGGGCGTAGTGGTCCGCCCTGGTCTCGAGGACCTCCAGCGGATGTTCGACGGCGTACAGGTCGGTGATCCTGCGCTGGGCCAGCGCGCCCAGCGGGTCCTCGGCGGGGTTCTCCGGTGCTTCCACCGGCCACCAGACGACGACCGGCGCGTCCGGGAGCAGCAGCGGCAGCACCACCGAGTCGGCGTGGTCGGACACCTCGCCGTACAGCCGCAGCACCACCGTCTCGCCGGTGCCGGCCTCGGAGCCGACCCGGATCTCCGCGTCCAGCCGGGAGTGGGTGCGGTCCCGCAGGGTGCGAGCATGCCGCTTGATCACGACCAGGGTGCGCGAGGGGTGCTCGCGGGAGGCGTCCTCGGCCGCCTTGATCGAGTCGTAGGCGTTCTCCTCGTCCGTGACGATGATCATCGTCAGGACCATGCCCACCGCGGGCGTGCCGATGGCGCGGCGACCCTGCACCAACGCCTTGTTGATCTTGCTTGCGGTGGTCTCGGTCAGGTCGATCTTCATGGCCTGCGCCAGCTCCGTCCGTCTCGTGCGAGCATCTCGTCGGCTTCCCGCGGACCCCACGTCCCCGACCGGTACCGTGCGGGCCTGCCGTGCTCGTCCCAGTAGGCCTCGATCGGGTCGAGGATCTTCCAGGACTCTTCCACTTCCTGGTGGCGGGGGAACAGGTTGGCGTCACCGAGCAGCACGTCCAGGATGAGGCGCTCGTAGGCCTCCGGGCTGGACTCCGTGAAGGACTCGCCGTAGGCGAAGTCCATCGTGACGTCCCGGATCTCCATCGAGGTGCCCGGCACCTTGGAGCCGAACCGGACCGTCATGCCCTCGTCCGGCTGCACCCGGATCACGATCGCGTTCTCGCCCAGCTCCTCGGTGGCCGTGGAGTCGAACGGGGAGTGCGGGGCCCGCTTGAACACCACCGCGATCTCCGTCACCCGCCGGCCCAGCCGCTTGCCGGTGCGCAGGTAGAACGGGACGCCCGCCCAGCGGCGGTTGTCGATCCCCAGCTTGACGGCCGCGTAGGTGTCGGTCTTCGACTGGGGGTTGATGCCCTCCTCCTGGAGGTACCCGGGGACCTTTTCGCCACCCTGCCAGCCATCGGCGTACTGGGCGCGCACGGTGTGGGCGCCCAGGTCCTCGGGCAGCCGCACCGACTTCAGCACCTTCAGCTTCTCGGTGAGCAGCGCCTCGGCGTCGAAGGCGATCGGCTCCTCCATCGCGGTGAGCGCCATCAGCTGCAGCAGGTGGTTCTGGATGACGTCCCGGGCGGCGCCGATGCCGTCGTAGTAGCCCGCGCGACCGCCGATGCCGATGTCCTCGGCCATGGTGATCTGCACATGGTCCACGTACGACCGGTTCCAGATCGGCTCGTACATCTGGTTGGCGAAGCGCAGCGCCAGGATGTTCTGGACGGTCTCCTTGCCCAGGTAGTGGTCGATGCGGAAGACCTGCTCCGGGTCGAACACCTCGTGCACGATCCGGTTGAGCTCCCGGGCGCTGGCGAGATCGTGGCCGAACGGCTTTTCGATGACCGCGCGGCGCCAGGAACCCTCGGGCCCCTCCGCGAGACCGTGCTTCTTCAGCTGCTGCACGACCTTGGGGAAGAACTTCGGCGGTACCGAAAGGTAGAAGGCGAAATTGCCACCCGTGCCGCGGGAGGCGTCCAGCTCCTCGACGGCGGCCCGCAGCTGCTTGAACGCCGTGTCGTCGTCGAAGTCACCGGGGATGAACCGCATGCCCTCGGTGAGCTGGTGCCAGACCTCCTCACGGAAGGGCGTGCGCGCGTGCTCCTTGACCGCCTCGTACACCACCTGGGCGAAGTCCTGGTTCTCCCAGTCGCGCCGGGCGAAGCCGACCAGCGAGAAGCCCGGGGGCAGCAGCCCGCGGTTGGCCAGGTCGTACACGGCCGGCATCAGCTTCTTGCGGGACAGGTCTCCGGTCACGCCGAAGATCACCAGACCGGACGGGCCCGCGATCCGCGGCAGCCGGCGGTCCAGGGGATCACGCAGCGGATTCACCCAGTCGGCGGATGGCGCAACGGGGACACGCACATCGGACGGCGCGGCCTGGGAGGGCGCGGCATCCGGCCGCGCGGCCCCGGGGGCCGGCGCCTTGGAGCTCAGGGCGGCGTCCGGGGCCGGGCTCCCGGCCACGTCCGGCGCCGCCGGCTCGGCGGGCTTCTTGCTCATTCCGCGTCAACTCCCTTGCTGTTCAAGGACTTCGTGACCGCGTCCAGCAGGTCCTGCCAGGCCACCTCGAACTTGGCGACGCCCTCGTCCTCCAACTGCTGCACGACCTCGTCGTAGGAGATCCCCAGCCGCTCGACCGCCGCCAGGTCCGCACGGGCCTGCGCATAGCCGCCGGTCACCGTGTCACCGGTGATCGCGCCGTGGTCGGCGGTGGCGTTCAGCGTGCCCTCCGGCATGGTGTTCACCGTGCCGGGCGCGACCAGCTCGTCCACATACAGGGTGTCCTTGTATGCCGGATCCTTCACCCCGGTGGACGCCCACAGGGGGCGCTGCTTGTTCGCACCCGCGCCCGCCAGGGCGGCGAAGCGCTCCCCGGGGGCGGTCGAAGCGTCCGCGGACCCGAACACCTGCTCGTACTCCGCGTAGGCCAGCCGCGCGTTCGCCAGGGCCGCCCGGCCCTTGAGCGCCAGGGCCTCGTCGGTGCCCAGCAGGGTCAGCCGCTTGTCGATCTCGGTGTCGACCCGGGAGACGAAGAAGGAGGCGACGGAGTGGATCCCCGACAGGTCCAGGTTCGCGGCGCGCGCCTTCTCCAGACCGGCGAGGTAGGCGTCCATGACCTCGCGGTAGCGCTCCAGGGAGAAGATCAGCGTCACGTTGACACTGATACCCGCTCCGACGACCTCGGTGATGGCCGGCAGGCCCGCCCGGGTGGCCGGAATCTTGATCATCACATTGGGCCGGTCCACCAGCCAGGCCAGCTGCCGGGCCTCGGCGACGGTCGCCGGCGTGTCGTGCGCCAGCCGGGGGTCGACCTCGATCGAGACCCGGCCGTCCCGTCCGCCGGTCGCCTCGTACACCGGCCGCAGCACGTCGGCGGCGGCGCGCACGTCGGCGGTGGTCATCATGCGCACGGCCTCGTCGACCGTGACGCCGCGCACCGCCAGGTCGGACAGCTGCTCTTCGTAGCCCTCCCCGGAACCGATGGCGGCCTGGAAGATCGACGGGTTGGTGGTGACGCCCACGACGTGCTGGGTCTCGACGAGCCGGGCCAGGTTCCCCGAGTCGATCCGCCGCCGCGACAGGTCGTCCAGCCAGATCGACACGCCCTCGTCGGACAGGCGCCGCAGCGCTCCGGCGGTCGCGGTTGCTTCGGTCACAGTGATCATCTTTCCTTGTGGCGTTCGGATCATGCGCGCGCGGCGGCCAGCGATGCGCGGGCCGCGGCGGCGACGTTCTCGGGGGTGAAGCCGTACTCGGCGAAGAGGGTCGCGGCGTCGGCGGAGGCACCGAAGTGCTCGAGGGAGACCACGCGCCCTGCGTCACCTACGTAGCGGTACCACGTCAGACCGATGCCGGCCTCGACGGCGACGCGCGCCCGCACCGACGGCGGCAGCACACGCTCGCGGTACTCGCGGGGCTGCTCCTCGAACCACTCCACGGACGGCATCGACACCACCCGCGTGCCGATCCCCTCGGCCTCCAGCCGTTCCCGCGCGGCCACGGCGAGCTGCACCTCGGAGCCGGTGGCGACGATCACCACGTCGGGGCTCCCGGTGGACGCCTCCTGAAGGACGTATCCGCCCTTGGCCGCGTCCGGGTTCGGCGCGTACGTGGGCACGCCCTGGCGGGTGAGCGCGAGGCCGTGCGGGGCCGGGTGGGTGGCGTGCCGCCTGAGGATCTCGGCCCAGGCGATGGCGGTCTCGTTGGCGTCGGCCGGGCGGACGATGTTCAGGCCCGGGATGGCGCGCAGCGAGGCCAGGTGCTCGACCGGCTGGTGGGTGGGGCCGTCCTCGCCCAGGCCGATGGAGTCGTGCGTCCACACGTACGTCACCGGCAGCTGCATCAGCGCGGACATGCGCACGGCGTTGCGCATGTAGTCGGAGAACACCAGGAAGGTGCCGCCGTAGACGCGGGTGTTGCCGTGCAGGGCGATGCCGTTCATCTCCGCGGCCATGGAGAACTCGCGGATGCCGAAGTGGATGGTCCGGCCGTACGGGTCGGCCTCCGGCAGCGGGTTGCCCTTCGGCAGGAACGACGACGTCTTGTCGATGGTGGTGTTGTTGGAGCCGGCCAGGTCGGCGGAGCCGCCCCACAGCTCGGGCAGGACCGCGCCGAGGGCCTGCAGCACCTTGCCGGAGGCCGCGCGGGTGGCGAGCGACTTGCCCTCCTCGAAGACCGGCAGGGCGTCCTCCCAGCCCTCGGGCAGCTGCCCGGCCACGATCCGGTCGAAGAGCTCGGCCCGCTCGACCTGTCCGGCGCGCCACGCGCCGAGCCGCTTGTCCCAGGCCGCGTGCGCCTCGGCGCCCCGGTCCAGGGCCTGCCGGGTGTGGGCGAGCACGTCCTCGTCCACCTGGAAGGACCGCTCGGGGTCGAAGCCGAGGACGCGCTTGGTGGCCGCGACCTCGTCCTCGCCCAGCGCCGAGCCGTGCGCGGCCTCGGTGTTCTGCGCGTGCGGGGCCGGCCAGGCGATGATCGTGCGCATCGCGATGATCGAGGGGCGGCCGGTCTCGGCCTTCGCCGCCGTCAGCGCCGCGTACAGGGCGTGCACGTCGATGTCGCCGTTCTCGTCCGGCTCGATGCGCTGGGTGTGCCAGCCGTAGGCCTCGTAGCGCTTCAGCACGTCCTCGGAGAAGGCGGTGGCGGTGTCGCCCTCGATGGAGATGTGGTTGTCGTCGTAGAGGAAGACCAGGTTGCCGAGCCTCTGGTGGCCGGCCAGCGAGGAGGCCTCCGCGGAGACGCCCTCCTCCAGGTCGCCGTCGGAGACGATCGCCCAGACGGTGTGGTCGAAGGGGGACTCGCCCTCGGGGGCGTCCGGGTCGAACAGGCCGCGCTCGTAGCGGGCGGCCATCGCCATGCCCACCGCCATGGCGACACCCTGGCCGAGCGGGCCGGTCGTGGTCTCGACACCGGCCGTGTGCCCGTACTCGGGGTGGCCGGGCGTCTTGGAACCGTGGGTGCGGAACGCCTTCAGGTCGTCCAGCTCCAGCTCGTACCCGGCGAGGTAGAGCTGTGTGTACAGGGTGAGCGAGGTGTGGCCGGGGGAGAGGACGAAGCGGTCACGGCCCGTCCACTCGGGGTCGGCCGGATCGTGACGCATCACCTTCTGAAAGATCGTGTAGGCGGCCGGGGCCAGGCTCATCGCGGTGCCGGGGTGGCCGTTGCCCACCTTCTGGACGGCGTCGGCGGCCAACAGGCGGGCGGTGTCGACGGCACGCCGGTCGAGGTCGGTCCACTCGAAGCGGTCGGTTGTCTGCTCGCTCATCTTCAAGAAGTCCTCGGAGGAAGCGGGGTTGCTTGCCGGACGCGTTCGAATTTAAAAGTCTGACTTTTTCCTCGGAAGGTCTGTGTGTGTCAGCCTGTGGTGAAAGTGGGACACGACCCTGACGAGCGAGGCCGCCCGGCGGGCGATCAAGGCGGTACGAGAAGGACATGGCGGACGCAATCACCCAGGACGGACCGGTCGCCGGAGACGGCGACGGAATCAGGACCTTCCCCTTCCCCGTCGACCTCAGCCTGCGCGGCGTCGGGCTGCAGATAGGCCCCATGGGCACCGACCACACCTGGCACGCCGAGGTTCCTCTGCACCGCGTCCACCGCATCGACTTCCACGTGGTCATGCTCTTCAGCGACGGCCCCGTGCGGCACATGATCGACTTCGCCGAGTACGAGGCCGCGGCCGGCGACCTGCTCTGGATCCGCCCCGGACAGGTCCATCGCTTCTCCCGCACGGACGAGTACCGCGGAACCGTCCTGACCATGCAGCCCGGCTTCCTGCCCCGCGCCACCGTCGAGGCGACCGGCCTGTACCGCTACGACCTGCCGCCCCTGCTCCACCCCGACGAGGCCCAGCGCGCCGCGCTGACGGCCGCGCTCGCCCAGCTGCGCCGCGAGTACGAGGACACCGAGACCCTCCCGCTGAGCCTGCACACCGCGGTGCTGCGCCACACGCTCACCGCGTTCCTGCTGCGGCTGGCCCATCTCGCGGCCAGCTCGGCGGAGGCGGCGCGCGGCCCGGCCGACACCACCTTCACCCTGTTCCGCGAGGCGGTCGAGCGGGGGTTCACCACCAACCACAGCGTCAGCGCCTACGCCGACGCCCTCGGCTACTCCCGCCGCACCCTCGTCCGCGCGGTCCGCGCCGCCACCGGGGAGACCCCCAAGGGCTTCATCGACAAGCGTGTCGTCCTGGAGGCCAAACGCCTGCTCGCCCACACCGACCTGCCGATCGGCCGGGTCGGCGTGGCCGTCGGCTTCGCCGACGCCGCCAACTTCACGAAGTTCTTCCACCTGCACACGGGGCAGACCCCGGTGGCCTTCCGGGCGGAGCTGCGCTGAGCACACGCGCACCGGAGGAGGGGCCCCACGCATGCGCGCGGAGCCCCTCCCTGGTGTGGCGGCCGTGCGGTGCGGCGGTCAGTGGCCGAAGTCGAACCAGTTGACGTTCACGAAGTCCGCCGGCTGGCCGCTGGTGAAGGTGAGGTAGACGTCGTGGGTGCCGGTCACCGAGGCCATGTTCGCCGGGACCGTCCGCCAGGACTGCCAGCCACCCGTGTTGGCCACCGCGAAGCTGCCGACGGGGGAGCTGGTACGACTGTCCAGACGCACCTCGACCAGTCCGCTGACCCCGCTCGCCGCTCCGCTCGCGACCCGGGCGTAGAACTGCTTCGCCGCGGTGGAGCCGAAGTCGACGCCCTTGTAGAGGGCCCAGTCGCCGTTGGCGATCGATCCGATGTCCTGGCCCCCGCCGCTGTCCGTGGTCGCCTCGGGGATCACGCCGCTCTGGCCGTCGTAGGACTCGGCCTGTACGGGGCTGTAGGCGTCGCGGTTGCCGGAGGGCGGGGGAATGGTGCCGCCCGTGCCGCCCGTGCCGCCCGTGCCGCCCGAGGACTGGAGCACCTGCACGTAGTCCACCACCATGGGGTGCCCGGGCTCGGTGCCGCTGTCCGGGCCGCCGCCGAACGCGCCGGGGAAGCCGCCGCCCATGGCCACGTTCAGGATGACGAAGTAGCCGTGGTTCGTGGCGTTCGCCCAGGTGGTCGCGTCGACCTGGTTGGCCCTGACCGTGTGGAAGTTGACGCCGTCGACGTAGAAGCGGATCTCCTCGGGACTGGTCGACCTGTCCCACTCCATCGCGTAGGTGTGGAAGCCGGCCTGGCAGGTGGCGCCCGGGCAGGACGTCGAACCGCCGATGCCGGAGGTCTCGTTGCAGGGGCCACCCGGGTTGGTGCCGCAGTGCATCGTCGCCCAGTCGGTGTTCAGACCCTGGACGTTCTCCATGATGTCCAGCTCGCCGACGCCCGGCCAGTTCCAGTAGTTGCCGCGGAAGGGCGAGCCCAGCATCCAGAAGGCGGGCCAGTAGCCCTTGGCGGCGGCGCCCGTGACGTTCGGCATCTGGATCCGGGCCTGCACGCGCAGCTTGCCGCCGACCGGCGGCTGGAAGTCGGTGCGGGTGGTCTCGATACGGCCCGAGGTCCAGTGGCCGGAGGCGTCCCGGCGCGGGGTGATGAGCAGGTTGCCGTTGCCGTCGAGAGAGACGTTGCTGGTGCTGGAGGTCATCGACTCGACCTCGCCGGTGCCCCAGTTCGCGGCGCCGCCCGGGTACGACGTGCCCGTGTCGTAGAGCCAGTTGCCGGTGTTGACGCCGGAACCGGCGGCGCCGTCGAAGTCGTCGAGGAACACCTGCGTCCAGCCCGACGGGGGCGTGGGCGCCGAGGCGTTCGCGGGCAGGGTCGCGGCGGTCGCTGCGGCCGCCGCCAGGCCCAGGGTGCCGAGGACGGCGACGAGCGCCCGCCGCACGGAGCGCCGTCTGCAGTGGACGCCGGCACGTATGCCGGCGGATGTGCCGGAGGATTCACTCATGGGGGGTGCCTCTCGGTACGGAGTGGTGGGAACGGAGAGCTCTGAGAGCGCTCTCAACGAGTGCGCCGCCAATGTGCTCCGGGGCACCCCGGTCGTCAAGACTTAAAGCAAGGAAAGTCCTTAGCGACCACGGGAGTTCAGCTGATGAAGGCGGAGATCTCCAGGTTGTCCCGGGAGCGCTGTTCCCCTCGGGAGGGCGTTGTGCCCCTCCCCAGGGAGCAGGGGTCGGCGCCCCGCGGGGAGGCTCTCTCGGGGAAGATGCGTCGGAGCGTGGGGCGGCCGGCCGGGTTCCCGCGCGGCCGTGGCCGCCGCCGGCAGCAAAGCGCCTGGCCGAGGTGCTGTCCGGCTGCGCGGTCCCGATGACGACGTGCTGGTCGGGGACGGTCCCTTCATGGGGCCGGCAGCTCCTGACGGCCGGCACCCGGCCACGCGGGGGAACCGCGCGGCCGGGACAACGGGCCTGTGCCCGATGCAGGCGGTACGGCCTGCGTCCCCCGCAGGCCGTACGGTCTGTCACTTGCAGGCGGCCCGCCTCTGCCTACTCCAGGCGGTACGAGTAGACGGTCGTCGCCACCTGGCACACGCCCGGCGACACGACCTCGGCGCGCAACGTGCCGCGCGCCGCGTCGTAGTCCACACCCTCGGCCTCGAACGTCCCGCCGCACACGCTGCGCTGCGGCAGCGCGAACAGGCCGGTGACGTGGCCGGTGACGGCGCCGCCGTCCAGGCGATGCGCCAGGTCCACCTGGAGCAGCGGCCGGTCCTCGGGGAACAGCGTCCTCGAGCCGTCGTCAGAGGCGCACAGCAGCCGCGTGTCGTCGACGAAGTCACAGCCCTGGATGTCGCGCACGGGCTTGTCGAGCGTGATCTGCGGCGCCTGGGGCAGCGCACCGCCCGTGCGCGGGGTGGCCGCGTTGAGCAGGGGAGCGGGGAAGACCTGGAGCCGGTTCTGGTCGCCCCACTCGCCCGACACCAGCCACTGGCCGTCCGGCGAGACGGTGGCGAAGGAGTTGTTCACCTTCTCACCCGCGTCGAGCCGGTGGACGTACTCGTAGCGCTTGCCGGACGGGGTGGTCACCGCGAACATCTTGGACGTCGCCGTGTCCGCGCCCTGGTAGGCGTCGAACACGTACCCCTGTGCGATGTCCGGGTCCCCGACGTGATTCCAGCCCTTGATGCGCAGGTCGAGCGGGATCGAACCCAGCCCGCGGCGCAGCAGCGAGCCGTCCGCGCGGCTGGCGAGCCCCTGCCCGCCGCTGAGCGAGTCGACGTACGCCGTGCCGGTCTCCTGCCAGACCGGCGCGGCCGCCGACGCCGGTGAACCGGCCGCGCCGAGCATGACGGCCGCCGATAAGGCTGCCGTCGCGAAGAGTTGACGTCTCATCAGGTACCTGCCGAATCGACGAAGGTGATGGTGGCGTTGGAATGGAACCACGCGTCGGCCGGATCGGGGACCGTTTTCGGACGGGACGCCTCGCGAGCGTGGGGACGGGCGGGGAGCGGCCGGCGCGGGGCCGCCGCCGGACGCGGTTCGCGGGCGCCGTGGCAGGTGACCAGTAGGGTTCGGAGGGTGCCGGCACCGGCCGGGTGAGGGCCGGGCGGGTCGGTACGGGACGGCCGTTGAGTGGCTGTCGAGGCGGCCGGGTCGGGAAGGGTGCGAGCGTGAGGCTGACGATTCTGGGCGGCGGCGGATTCCGGGTGCCGCTCGTGTACGGGGCGCTGCTGGGCGACCACGCCGAGGGCCGGGTCACCGAGGTCGTCCTGCACGACCTGGACGCGGAACGGCTCGACGCGGTGAGCCGGGTGCTCGCCGAGCAGGCCGCCGGGGTGCCGGACGCCCCCCGGGTACGCGCCACCACCGATCTGGACGAGGCGCTGCGCGGCGCCGACTTCGTGTTCTCCGCGATCCGTGTGGGCGGTCTGGAGGGCCGCGCCGAGGACGAACGGGTGGCGCTCGCACAGGGCGTGCTCGGCCAGGAGACGGTCGGCGCGGGCGGCATCGCCTACGGTCTGCGCACGGTGCCCGTCGCCGTGGACATCGCCCGGCGGGTGGCCCGTCTCGCGCCCGACGCCTGGCTCATCAACTTCACCAACCCGGCCGGACTGGTCACCGAGGCCATGTCCCGCCACCTCGGTGACCGTGTCATCGGCATCTGCGACTCGCCGGTCGGCCTCGGCCGCCGTATCGCCCGCGTGCTCGGCGTGAACCCGAGGGAGGCGTGGATCGACTACGTCGGCCTCAACCACCTCGGCTGGGTGCGCGGGCTGCGCGTCGCCGGCCGCGACCAGCTTCCGCGTCTGCTCGCCGACCCCACCCTGCTCGGCTCCTTCGAGGAGGGCAGGCTCTTCGGCGCCGACTGGCTGCGCTCGCTGGGCGCCGTCCCCAACGAGTACCTGCACTACTACTACTTCAACCGCGAGACCGTGTGCGCCTACCAGCAGGCCGAGAAGACCCGCGGGGCCTTCCTGCGCGACCAGCAGGCCCGGTTCTACGAGGAGTTGCGGGATCCGAACGCCCCGGCGCTCGACGCCTGGAACCGCACCCGCGCCGAGCGCGAGGCCACCTACATGGCCGAGAACCGGCAGACGGCCGGCGCGGGGGAGCGGGAGGCCGACGACCTCTCGGGCGGCTACGAGAAGGTGGCCCTCGCCCTGATGCGGGCCATCGCCCGTGACGAGCGCACCACGCTGATCCTCAACGTCCGCAACCGGGGCAGCCTGTCGGCGCTGGACTCGGAGGCCGTCGTCGAGATCCCCTGCCTGGTCGACGCGAGTGGCGCGCACCCGGTGTCCGCCGGGCCGCTGCCCGGCCACGCCACCGGCCTGGTCTGCGCGGTCAAGGCGGTCGAGCGCGAGGTGCTCGCCGCGGCCGAGTCCGGCTCCCGTGCGACGGCGGTGAAGGCCTTCGCGTTGCACCCACTGGTCGACTCGGTGAACGTGGCCCGCAGGCTCGTCGAGGACTACACGCGGGTCCACCCCGGGCTGGCGTATCTCAGGCAGCGGTGACGCCCCGGCACGCGCAGCGCACATGCCGGGGCGTCACCGCTGCC
>NZ_MUBM01000321.1 GCF_002154505.1 Streptomyces carpinensis
AAACGTCGCCCCTCCGTCATGCGTCGAGCGATGTGCTACTTGGTTTCCTTCAGGCAGAGCACCACGTCGTGGCCGCCGCCGTACTGGACGTAGGAGATCGTCGCGTCCGTGACCGCCTTGCACTTGTCCTGGTCGGTGGAGCCGTCGAACTTCTGGACCACCTTGTACTGCGCATCACTGGACGAGCAGTCGACCTCATTGAGGTCGGGATTGGTCATCGTGCCCTTGTTGTGCATGCACGAGCCCACCGAAGTGGTCTCCGCGTCGTCGCGCGTGAGGAACCAGCCCGCGCCGAACTTGAGGAGCGCGACGATGACCGCGACGACGATGGCGCCGATGATACGCACGGCCTTCTTGCCCATGCGCTTGCCGGTCGGCGCGGGCGGCGGGGGAACCGGCGCACCCTGCTGCTGTGGGAACGGGGCGTAGGGCTGCTGCGGCGGGTACGGCTGCTGCGGAGGGTACGGCTGGCCAGGCTGCTGCCCCATCGGAGCGGTGGGCGCCTGGGCGTACGGGTTCTGGCCCTGGGGCGGCGGAGTGGTCACTTGGGGGTCCCCCTGGAACATAGGCAGGATGACGCGGACATGGCGTCCGCATAAGACGCACGTAAGCTACAGCCCGCCACTGACAACCCCGTACTTCGTGGGGAGTCTGTGTCACTGATGTGACACTTACTGGTGCTCAAACCGGGCCATCGATCCCGCAACCACTCCGTAGATCACGGCCACCGTGACCACGAGCACAGCCGAGCGGCCGTCCGGCGGCAGCATCAGCGCGGCGACGCCCGCGGCGCCCACGAAGGCGACGTTGAACAACACGTCGTACACGGAGAAGATCCGGCCGCGGAAGCCGTCCTCGACCACAGACTGCACGATCGTGTCCGTGGCGATCTTTGCCCCCTGGGTGGTCAGCCCCAGAACGAAGGCCGCGACCAGGAGCGGTCCGGTCGCGAACGGCAGGCCGAGGGCGGGTTCCAGGACCGCGGCGGAGCCGGCGCACACGGCGATCCAGCGGGCCGGGCCCAGCCGCCCCGCCGCCCACGGGGTGACGACCGCCGCGGCGAAGAACCCGGCACCGGAGAAGCCCAGGGCCAGCCCGAGCAGGCGCAGGCCCTCACCCGTGCTCGACGTCAGGCCGTAGCGGCACAGCATCAGCACCATGACCGTCAGCGCGCCGTAGCAGAAGCGCATCAGCGTCATCGAGGCCAGCGCCCGGGCCGCCGCCCTGCGCGGCGGCGCGGCGAGATGGCGTACGCCCGCCGCGAGCTCGCGTGCGGTGCCGGTCAGCGCGGCGCCCAGCCGCGGCCGCGCCTGGCACCGGTCGGGGCCGAGCAGCTCCGGAGCCATGAGCAGCGACACGAGGGCCGAGCACAGGTAGAGGACGGCGCCGAGCAGCACCACGGCCGCGTCGGAGTCCGCCCCCACCAGCCGTGCGAGGAACGCGAGACCGCCGCCCGCGAACGCCGCCAGGGAGCCCGCCGTCGGCGACAGGGAGTTGGCCATCACCAGCCGCTCCCCGTCCACCACCCGAGGCAGCGCGGCGGACAGTCCCGCGAGGACGAAGCGGTTGACGGCGGTGACGCACAGCGCGGAGACGTAGAACAGCCAGTCCGGGACGGCGGCCACCATCAGCACGGCCGTCACGGCCGCCATCGCCGCGCGCACCAGATTGCCGTGGAGGAAGACCTGGCGGCGCCGCCAGCGATCCAGCAGGACCCCGGCGAAGGGGCCCACCAGGGAGTACGGCAGCAGCAGCACCGCCATGGCCGAGGCGACCGCGGCGGCCGAGGCCTGGTGTTCCGGGGAGAAGACGACGTACGTGGCGAGCGCGACCTGGTACACGCCGTCGGCGCCCTGGGAGAGCAGCCGTACGGCGAGAAGGCGCCGGAAATCCCTGAAGCGCAGCAGAACGCGCAGATCACGGACGACGGCCATGGGGCACAGCCTCACATATGGGAAGGGTCCCCGGGTGGGGTACGCGAGGCGTACCCCACCCGGGGACCCAACAGCCCTGGCAGGAGCGGTTTTTCAGCGCTCGACGTCGCCGCGGATGAACTTCTCGACGTTCTCGCGGGCCTCGTCGTCGAAGTACTGGACCGGCGGGGACTTCATGAAGTACGAGGACGCCGACAGGATCGGGCCGCCGATGCCGCGGTCCTTGGCGATCTTCGCAGCACGCAGGGCGTCGATGATGACACCGGCGGAGTTCGGGGAGTCCCAGACCTCGAGCTTGTACTCCAGGTTCAGCGGGACGTCACCGAACGCGCGGCCCTCGAGGCGGACGTAGGCCCACTTGCGGTCGTCGAGCCAGGCCACGTAGTCGGACGGGCCGATGTGGACGTTCTTCTCGCCGAGGTCCCGGTCGGGGATCTGGGAGGTGACGGCCTGGGTCTTGGAGATCTTCTTGGACTCCAGGCGCTCGCGCTCGAGCATGTTCTTGAAGTCCATGTTGCCGCCGACGTTCAGCTGCATCGTGCGGTCCAGGATGACGCCGCGATCCTCGAACAGCTTCGCCATGACGCGGTGCGTGATGGTGGCGCCGACCTGCGACTTGATGTCGTCACCGACGATCGGCACGCCCGCCGCGGTGAACTTGTCGGCCCACTCCTTGGTGCCGGCGATGAAGACCGGAAGGGCGTTGACGAAGGCGACCTTGGCGTCGATGGCGCACTGGGCGTAGAACTTCGCGGCGTCCTCGGAGCCGACCGGCAGGTAGCAGACCAGGACGTCCACCTGCTTGTCCTTGAGGACCTGGACGATGTCGACCGGCTCCTCGGCGGACTCCTCGATGGTCTCGCGGTAGTACTTGCCGAGACCGTCGAGGGTGTGGCCGCGCTGGACCTGGACGCCGCTGTTCGGCACGTCGCAGATCTTGATGGTGTTGTTCTCGGACGCGCCGATGGCGTCTGCGAGGTCCAGGCCGACCTTCTTCGCGTCGACGTCGAACGCGGCGACGAACTCGATGTCGCGCACGTGGTAGTCGCCGAACTGGACGTGCATGAGGCCCGGGACCTTGGACGCCGGGTCGGCGTCCTTGTAGTACTCGACGCCCTGCACCAGCGATGCGGCGCAGTTGCCCACGCCGACGATGGCTACGCGAACCGAACCCATTCCGGTTGCTCCCTGTGTGTACTCGGTGAAGCCCCGACGGGACCTCACGTGGCGGTGTCGCCGGGCGTATCCGGCCGGGAGGACTCCCGGGTCCGGGGCAGGCCGCCCGTCGCTCCAGATGTGGTGTCCTGCTGAGCGGTCCCCCCGGTGGCGGACCCCTTCAGGTCCCGCCCGGCCCGCTCGCTCTCGATGAGCTCGTTCAGCCAGCGCACTTCGCGCTCCACGGACTCCATTCCGTGGCGCTGGAGCTCGAGGGTGTAGTCGTCGAGGCGCTCCCGGGTGCGCGCGAGGGAGGCACGCATCTTCTCCAGGCGCTCCTCCAGCCGACTGCGGCGGCCCTCGAGCACGCGCATGCGCACGTCGCGCGATGTCTGCCCGAAGAAGGCGAAACGTGCGGCGAAGTGTTCGTCGTCGTACGCGTCGGGGCCTGTCTGGGAGAGCAGCTCCTCGAAGTGCTCCTTACCTTCTGCCGTCAACCGGTACACGATCTTGGCGCGGCGTCCCGCGAGCGGAGCGGCGACGGCGTCCTCGGAGGTGCTTCCCGGTTCCTCGGTCAACCAGCCGTTCGCGACCAGCGTCTTGAGGCAGGGGTAGAGCGTCCCGTAGCTGAAGGCACGGAACACACCCAGTGACGTATTGAGTCGTTTGCGCAGCTCATAGCCGTGCATCGGGGACTCGCGGAGCAGGCCGAGTACGGCGAACTCAAGGATTCCGGAACGCCGGCCCACTGTCGCCTCCTCTCTGCCGCGACCCGGTGTGGCAGTGCCACACCGGGCGCCGTGACGGTCTTTATGTCGCCCTGATGTATCGACTCGATACATCATGACGATAGAACGGGGCTGCGTGTGCGACAAGAGGAGACATGGTGAACGGGATCACATCCCTGTTTCGGTCGAGGCAAGTTGCCTGATTTGGGGTGAACTTCGAGGGCCGGGGGGTTTTGGCGGTGCGTAGTCTGTCCGCCATGCAGACCACCGGGAACCGAGTGACGCCTGGGGACGTCCTCGTCCCTGGAGCAGTACGGGTGAATGCGCGACCGACCACATCCGTACTTCGGGGGGACCGGAAACCAGCCGCCGTTTCCAGGCGCGCGAGGGTGCGCCTGCCCGAGGAGTAGTCGTTCGATGAGCGAGCACCGTCGCAAACCGCCGCAGCCGCAGGGAGGCGGACGTGCCGCGGCCCGACGCGGTCAGTCCGGTTCGTCCTCCGGCCGCCGTGCGGCACCGCGAGGCGCCACTGAGTCTTCTGCCGACTCCTATGGGTCCACGTCCTATGGGTCGGGCTCGTACGGCGCGGGAGGTGAGGGCCGTCCGTACGGCGGGCGTGCCGAGGCCCGCCGGGCCGCGCAGAAAGGCACCGGCCGACGCAGAGGGGCCGGCCCCGGCGGTCCGAACGGGCCGGGGCGCGGTCGGGGCCGAACGGCCCCTCCCGCCAGAAACCGGTTCATCGACTACCCGCGCGCAGGCAAGTACGGCTGGCGCCGCTGGATGCCGTCCTGGAAGCTGGTCTCGGGTCTGTTCATCGGCTTCATAGGGAGCCTGGTGGCGGTGGCCGGCATCGGGTACGCGATGGTGAGCGTGCCCAACGTGGCGCAGACCGCGACGTCGCAGAACAACGTCTACCTCTGGTCGGACGGTACGCCGATGGTCGCGACGGGCGGTGAGACGAACCGCCAGATCGTGAACCTCTCAGAGATCCCCGCGGCGATGCGGTGGGCGGTCATCTCGCAGGAGAACAAGACCTTCTACACCGACAGCGGCATCGACCCCAAGGGCATCGCCCGCGCGGTCTTCAACATGGCCACCGGTGGTCAGACGCAGGGTGGTTCTACGATCACCCAGCAGTACGTCAAGAACGCGCGGCTGGACGACCAGTCCCAGACGATCACCCGTAAGTTCAAGGAGATCTTCATCTCCATCAAGGTGGGCGCCACCGTCAAGAAGGACGACATCCTGGCCGGCTACCTGAACTCGGCGTACTACGGCCGGGGGGCATACGGGGTCCAGGCGGCCGCGCGCGCGTACTTCAACAAGGACTCCTACAAGCTGAACCCCGGCGAGTGTGCCTTCCTCGCGGCCGTGCTCAAGGGCGCCACGTACTACGACCCCGCCGGCTCCGTGTCCATCGACCCGACCGCCACGCCCGAGGCCAACGCCAGGCGCGCCACGGCACAGATGCAGGACACTCTGAACAAGATGGTCAAGTACGGCCATCTGAGCGCCACCGAACGGGCCAAGTACACCACGCTCCCCCACGTGCAGAACCCGCGGTCCAACACCAGGCTGAGCGGTCAGATCGGATACCTCGTCGACCTGGCCAACAGCTACCTGGTCACCCACAGCGACGAGACGGGGATCACCCAGGAGAAGCTGCAACTCGGCGGCTACACGATCACGACGACCTTCGACAAGAAGAAGGTCAACGAGCTCAAGAGCGCGGTCGAGAAGGTCCAGAGGGCCAACATCAAGCCGAAGGAGCGCCCGGACACCGACACCCACGTCCAGTTCGGCGGGGCATCGGTGGATCCGGGGTCGGGTGCCATCAAGGCGATCTACGGTGGTGAGGACTGGACGAAGCACTTCACCGACAACGCCGACGCCACCGGCGCGCAGGTGGGTTCGACCTTCAAACCGTTCGTGCTGGCTGCGGCGATGAGGGACGGTGTCCGCGACCCGCATGGCGACCCGACGCAGGCGCAGGACGAACGCACTCAGGTATCGCCCAAGAGCCGTTTCAGCGGCAAGAACAAGCTCAAGATCAAGGACTACGACGGGACGGTCTGGAAGAACGAGAAGGGCGAGGAGTGGCTGCAGACGAACGACGGCAACGAGTCCTACGGGACCCCGCCGAACTACATGATCGATCTGCGCGAGGCGATGCGGGAGTCGGTGAACTCCGCATTTGTCCAGCTCGGCCTGGACGTCGGCCTGGACAAGGTCAAGCAGGCGGCGCTGGACGCGGGCCTGAAGGAGGACAGCCTGGCCGGCACCAGCTACCCGTCCTTCTCCATCGGCATCTCCGACCCCAGCGCGATCCGCATGGCCGGCGCGTACGCCACCTTCGCGGCCAGCGGCCAGCAGAACGACCCGTACTCCGTCGATAAGGTCAGGAGCAAGGACGGGCCCGTCTACACGCACAAGAGCAGCACGAGGCAGGCCTTCACCGCGAAGGTCGCCGACAACGTGACGGACGTCCTCAAGACCGTGGTCGACAAGGGCACCGGTACCGCCGCCCAGCTGCCCGGACGGGACGTGGCCGGCAAGACCGGTACCACCGACGGCAACAAGTCCGCCTGGTTCGTGGGCTACACCCCGCAGCTGTCCACCGCCATCAGCATGTTCCGGCTGGACGACAACGAGAAGAACAAGTCGCGCACCTTCCTGGAGATGTACGGAACGGGCGGCCAGAAGAAGATTCACGGTGCCTCGTTCCCGGCCCAGATCTGGCACGACTACATGCTGCAGGCGCTCCAGGGCCAGCCGTCCAAGCCGTTCCCGGCGCCCGAACCCATCGGTGAGATCGTCAACGCCGCGCCCAGCCCCACGCCGACTCCCTCGGCCACCAAGACCCAGGAGCCGAGCCCGACGCCGACGCCCACGCCCAGCGCGACACGTACCAGCCCGTCACCCACGCCGACCGCGTCGAACTGTGGCTTCTTCGGCTGCACGGACACCGGGGGCCAGAACGGCGGCAACGGCGCCAACGGCGGCACGGACGGAGGGGTGCCCTCCCCGACACCCACCGACTCGACCGGAACGACCGACGGCGGCACCACCCGAGGCAACGGCCACAGCAACGGTGGCGGCCTCTTCGGAGGCACCAACAATTAGCCGCGACATCTCGCCGCACGCCGTCCGGCGAGGGCGTTTCACGTGAAACATGGGCCGCCGCACCCACGAGGTGCGGCGGCCCACGGCGTTTCCGAGGCGCGTACGGCAGGATGGCGGCATGCCCAGTGCTGAATCGACGCAAGCGAGCGCGCACGAGCCCGCCCCCGGCCCGGTGCGGCCGACCAGGGAGGACGAGGTCGCCGCGGCCGGCAGTGAGCTGATCGGCGGCCCTGTCGGGCGGCGAGCCCTGCTCGGGGCGTCCTGGTGGACTCCCGTACGGGTCGTCGCGCTCGTCGCGATCGGCATGTTCGCCCTCGGCCTGGTCCAGAAGGCGCCCTGCTACCACAGCGCCTGGTTCTTCGGCGCCAGCTCGCAGTACACAAAGGCCTGCTACTCGGACATCCCGCATCTCTATCAGGGGCGCGGCTTCGCCGATGGCCTCGTGCCCTACTTCGACAAGCTCACCGGCGACATGCCGTACCTCGAGTATCCGGTGCTGACCGGTGTGTTCATGGAGGTGGCCTCCTGGCTGACCCCGCACAGCGGCAGCATCCAGCACCAGGAGCAGTGGTACTGGATGGTCAACGCCGGGATGCTGATGGTCTGCGCGGCTGTCATCGCCGTCTGCGTGGTCCGCACGCATGCCCGACGCCCCTGGGACGGCCTGCTGGTGGCCCTGGCGCCGGCCTTCGTACTGACCGCGACCATCAACTGGGATCTGCTGGCGGTCGCCCTGACGGCCGCCGCGATGCTGATGTGGTCCCGGCGGCGCCCCCTCGCCTTCGGTGTCCTGCTGGGACTCGCCACGGCCGCCAAGCTCTACCCCGCCCTCCTGCTCGGCCCCCTGCTGGTGCTGTGCTGGCGGGCGGGCAGATGGCGGGACTTCGGCAAGGCCCTGGGAGGCGCGGCCGTCGCCTGGCTGGTGGTGAACCTGCCGGTGATGGCCTTCGCTTCCGACGGCTGGTGGCAGTTCTACAAGTTCAGCCACGACCGTGGCGTCGACTTCGGTTCCTTCTGGCTGATCTGGGCCCAGAACTCGAGCAACCCGCCCAGCACCGACTTCGTGAACACCGTCGCCACGCTGCTGGTGGTGCTGTGCTGCCTCGGCATCGCGGCACTGACGCTGTTCGCTCCCCGCCGGCCGCGCTTCGCCCAGCTGGCGTTCCTGATAGTGGCGGCGTTCATCCTCACCAACAAGGTCTACTCGCCGCAGTACGTCCTGTGGCTGGTCCCGCTCGCCGCGCTGGCCCGCCCGAAGTGGCGGGACTTCCTGATCTGGCAGGCCTGCGAGGTGGCGTACTTCCTCGGTATCTGGATGTACCTCGCGTACACGACGAGTGGGGACGCCCACAAGGGACTGCCGACCGAGGGCTACCACTGGGCGATCGCCCTGCACCTGGCAGGGACGGCGTACCTCTGCGCGGTCGTGGTCCGCGACATCCTGCTGCCGGACCGGGACGTGGTGCGCCGGGCCGGGGACGACGATCCCTCGGGCGGTGTGCTCGACGGCGCCCCGGACGTCTTCGTCCTCGGCACCTCGGGTCATCACCGGCTCCACGCGGCTCACTTCGACGGGCCCCAGGTGGAGTGGGGCAGCCGGACCTTGCCCCCGCCCGAAGACGGTTCACTCTGAGCGAACATCGCTGAAGAGGGCTCAGCAACACCGAAGGCCGTACACGTCGGGCACCGTGTACGGCCTTCCGCGTGGCAGGGCCGCTCAGCGGTCCACGAGCCGGTCGAACTGCGTGGTGGTGTGCCGCAGATGGGCCACCAGTTCGTCCCCGACCTTCGGCTCCGGGGCGTCCGAGGGCACGAACAGGATGGAGACCTGCATGTGCGGGGGCTCGGCGAACCAGCGCTGCTTGCCGCCCCAGACGAACGGGGAGAGGTTCCGGTTCACCGTGGCGAGCCCGGCCCGTGCGACGCCCTTGGCACGCGGCATGACGCCGTGCAGCGCCTTGGGCGCCTCCAGGCCCACTCCGTGCGACGTGCCACCCGCCACGACGACGAGGAAGCCGTCCGAGGCCGCCTTCTGCTGCCGGTAGCCGAAACGGTCGCCCTTGGCCACCCGCGTGACGTCCAGGACCGCGCCGCGGTACTCGGTGGCCTCGTGGTCACCGAGCCACAGCCGCGTGCCGATGCGGGCGCGGAACCGGGTCTGCGGGAACTGCTGCTGCAAACGCGCGAGCTCCTCGGCCTTGAGGTGGCTGACGAACATGGTGTGCAGCGGCAGCCGCGCCGCACGCAGCCGGTCCATCCAGCCGATGACCTCCTCGACGGCGTCCGAGCCGTCGGTGCGGTCCAGCGGCAGGTGGATGGCGAAGCCCTCCAGGCGGACGTTCTCGATGGCGGAGTGCAGCTGCGGCAGGTCCTGCTCGCTGACGCCGTGCCGCTTCATCGAGGACATCACCTCGATCACGACACGCGCCCCGACGAGGCCATACACCCCGTCGATCGACGACACCGAGCGGATCACCCGGTCCGGCAGCGGCACGGGCTCCTCGCCGCGCCGGTAGGGGGTCAGCACCAGCAGGTCGCCGCCGAACCAGTCCTTGATCCGCGCGGCCTCGTACGTCGTGCCGACGGCGAGGACGTCCGAGCCCAGCCGGGTGGCCTCCTCCGCCAGGCGCTCGTGGCCGAAGCCGTAGCCGTTGCCCTTGCAGACCGGGACGAGCCCGGGGAACTGCTCCTGCACGTGCTTGTGGTGCGCCCGCCAGCGCGCGGTGTCGACGTAGAGCGTGAGCGCCATGGCCGGACCCGGAACCTTTCTCGTGAGGTGCGGTGTATCAGAAGTGTGGAAGATGCCGACGGTGTCGAAGCGGAGACCGCGAGGTCAGCGACGCGACATGTAGATGTCGAGCGCCTTGTGGAGCAGCTTGTTCAGCGGGAAGTCCCACTCGCCGAGGTACTCGGCGGCCTGCCCGCCGGTGCCGACCTTGAACTGGATCAGGCCGAACAGGTGGTCGGTCTCGTCCAGTGAGTCGGAGATGCCGCGCAGGTCGTAGACAGTCGCGCCCAGGGCATAGGCGTCGCGCAGCATCCGCCACTGCATCGCGTTCGAGGGCCGGACCTCACGGCCGATGTTGTCCGAGGCCCCGTAGGAGTACCAGACGTGGCCGCCGACGATCAGCATCGTCGCCGCGGCCAGGTTCACGCCGTTGTGCCGCGCGAAGTACAGCCGCATGCGGTTGGGGTCCTCGGAGTTGAGGGCCGACCACATGCGCTGGAAGTACGACAGCGGGCGGGGCCGGAACTGGTCGCGCACGGCCGTGATCTCGTACAGCCGCTGCCACTCCTCCAGGTCGTAATAGCCGCCCTGGACGACCTCGACGCCGGCCTTCTCGGCCTTCTTGATGTTGCGGCGCCACAGCTGGTTGAAGTTCTTGTGCACCTCTTCCAGGGACCGGTTGGCCAGCGGCACCTGGAAGACGTAGCGAGGCTGGACGTCGCCGAAGCCGGCGCCCCCGTCCTCGCCCTGCTGCCAGCCCATACGGCGCAGCTTGTCGGCGACCTCGAAGGCACGGGGCTCGATGAAGTCGGCCTCGAGGTCGCGCAGGCGCTTGACGTCCGAGTCCTGGATGCCCCTCTTGATGGTCTCCGAGTTCCAGCGGCGGATGATCACCGGCGGGCCCATCTTCACAGAGAAGGCGCCCTGCTGCTTCAGGTGCGCCAGCATCGGCTGGATCCAGTCGTCGAGGTTCGGCGCGAACCAGTTGATCACCGGGCCCTCGGGCAGATAGGCGAGGTAGCGCTTGATCTTGGGCAGCTGCCGGTAGAGGACCAGGCCGGCACCGACCATCTCGCCGGTGCGGTCGTCGAACCAGCCGAGGTTCTCCGAACGCCATTCCGCCTTGACATCAGCCCAGGCCGGGACCTGCATGTGACTCGCCGCCGGCAGGCTCTGGATGTAGGCCAGATGCTGCTCTCGACTGATGGTCCTCAGGGTCAGGCTCATTCGGGGCGCTCCTCGGGCTGGCGTGTCCCCATGGGTTCAGGGGCTCCGGCTCTCGCGCCGAAGCCTACTGCGCCCGGGGAGCGCGCACTCTGGCCGCACGCGACCTTGGCCCCGGCCCTTCGTCCGGCCGGAGCGCTGCGTGAGTCGGACGGACGACACCCGCTGGGTCAGACGGACGCCGTCCGTGACAGGAGCGGCCCAGATGCCGGCGTCAGCTGATGACGCCGCCGAAAAGGCCGCCGTGAGCCATGCCGAGGAAGAAGCCGATCGCGGAGGCGCCGAGACCGAGGATCAGCCCGAAACGCTCGCGCGTCGTCACCGAGACCCACTGGCCGTAGGCCCCGGTGAGGATGCCCGCCAGGCCGGCCCAGGAGCTGACCAGGTGCAGGCTGTGGAAGAGGAGCCCGGTGATGAAGGCGAGCACGCCCAGCGCCAGGGTCACCGCGAGCAGTGTGTCCTGGAGCGGGTGGCGCTTGCCGTCCGTGGCGAAGAGCCCGTTGCTCGCGGCGGTGTTCGGTCGCATCGTCTGTGCCATGGGGCACCTCCTGCGAAAGGCGGCGCATCGTAGCGCCGTGCACACCCGAGGTGTCCAGGTTGCCGGGTCCTGCGCCCCGATTTCAACCGGAAGCGGGGGTGCGGGTAGTCTGTACCGTCTGCACTCGTGTCTGCCCAGGCCGAGGCCAGAGCAACCTGGGACGGCCTGAGATTCCGTCGGCCGACCCCGATTGTCAGTGCCGGCTGATTTACTGGCAAACACGATTGCGTACGCATCACAACCCTCCTGCCACGGAACGACCGTGGCCGCTGAGTCCAAAGGAGGTGGGTTCAACATGCGTCACTACGAGGTGATGGTCATCCTCGACCCCGATGTCGAGGAGCGCGCTGTCTCCCCGCTGATCGAGAACTTCCTTTCCGTCGTCCGTGACGGTGGCGGAAAGGTCGAGAAGGTCGACACCTGGGGCCGTCGTCGTCTCGCGTACGAGATCAAGAAGAAGCCCGAGGGCATCTACTCGGTCATCGACCTGCAGGCCGAGCCTGCGGTCGTCAAGGAGCTCGACCGCCAGATGAACCTGAACGAGTCGGTCCTCCGGACCAAGGTCCTCCGCCCCGAGACCCACTGAGCCCTCCCGCTCAGCCGGTCTCGGGATTCGAGTAGCAGCACAAGCAGCCAGCAGCACACCCGCCGAGAGGTTCCCCATGGCAGGCGAGACCGTCATCACGGTCGTCGGCAATCTTGTCGACGACCCCGAGCTGCGCTTCACCCCCTCCGGTGCGGCGGTCGCGAAGTTCCGTGTCGCGTCCACGCCCCGCACCTTCGACCGCCAGACGAACGAGTGGAAGGACGGCGAGAGCCTCTTCCTGACCTGCTCGGTCTGGCGCCAGGCGGCGGAGAACGTCGCCGAGTCGCTCCAGCGAGGCATGCGCGTCATCGTGCAGGGCCGGCTGAAGCAGCGGTCCTACGAGGACCGTGAGGGCGTCAAGCGCACGGTCTACGAGCTGGACGTCGAGGAAGTCGGCGCCAGCCTGCGCAACGCCACGGCCAAGGTCACCAAGACCACCGGCCGCGGTGGCCAGGGCGGCTACGGCGGCGGTGGCGGCCAGGGTGGCGGCGGTTGGGGCGGCGGCCCTGGCGGCGGCCCCGGCGGCGGTCAGCAGGGCGGTGCTCCCGCCGACGACCCGTGGGCGACCGGCGCTCCTGCCGGTGGCAACCAGGGCGGTGGCTGGGGCGGCGGCTCCGGCGGCGGTGGCGGCTACTCGGACGAGCCCCCCTTCTAGGCCTTCGGGCTTGGCCTCTGCAGGCCGGGCCGGGCCGAGGTGGGGCGCACCCACACTTCTTGATCACACAGGAGAAACACCATGGCGAAGCCGCCTGTGCGCAAGCCTAAGAAGAAGGTCTGCGCTTTCTGCAAGGACAAGGTCACGTACGTGGACTACAAGGACACGAACATGCTGCGGAAGTTCATTTCCGACCGCGGCAAGATCCGTGCCCGCCGCGTGACCGGCAACTGCACGCAGCACCAGCGTGACGTCGCCACGGCTGTCAAGAACAGCCGTGAGATGGCGCTGCTGCCCTACACCTCCACCGCGCGCTAAGGGAAGGGTGACCGACTCATGAAGATCATCCTCACCCACGAGGTCTCCGGCCTCGGTGCCGCGGGCGAAGTCGTCGACGTCAAGGACGGTTACGCTCGCAACTACCTGATCCCGCGGAAGTTCGCGATCCGCTGGACCAAGGGTGGCGAGAAGGACGTCGAGCAGATTCGTCGTGCTCGCAAGATCCACGAGATCCAGACCATCGAGCAGGCCAACCAGGTCAAGGCCCAGCTCGAAGGTGTGAAGGTCCGCCTGGCCGTCCGCTCCGGCGACGCCGGCCGTCTCTTCGGTTCCGTCACCCCGGCCGACGTCGCCTCGGCGATCAAGGCTGCCGGTGGCCCCGAGGTCGACAAGCGTCGCATCGAGCTGGGTGCGCCGATCAAGACCCTGGGCGCCCACGAGACGTCCGTGCGTCTGCACCCCGAGGTTGCCGCCAAGGTCAGCATCGAGGTCGTCGCGGCCTGAGTGCCGAGCTCGGCTTGAGCAGTCGGGATAAGGGGCCGCACCCCGAGGGTGCGGCCCCTTTCCATGAGCGAGGCTCGTGATGCAGCGCCGGGTGTTTCACGTGAAACGGTCAGCGCGTCGCTCCCGTGACGATCCAGCGACCCGAGCGCGAGCGCAGCCACAGGGTCAGCAGCCGCACGGCCATCATCAGCGTCATCGCCGCCCAGATCGCCGTGAGCCCGCCTCCGAGGACAGGGACGAGCAGCGCCACCGGCGTGAAGACCATGAGGGTCACCAGCATGGCGCCGGCGAGATACGGACCGTCTCCCGCGCCCATCAGCACACCGTCGAGCACGAAGACCACGCCGCAGATCGGCTGGGAGAGCGCCACCATGACCAGCGCGGGCAGAGCGGTGTCCTTGACCACGGCGTCGCTGGTGAACAAGGGCAGGAAGAGCGGACGGCCGATCACCACGAGAAGCCCGAGGACGAACCCGACCGCTATGCCCCACTGGACCATGCGCCGACAGGCCTCGCGCGCGCCCCGAGGGTCGTCGGCGCCGAGATAGCGCCCGATGATGGCTTGCCCGGCGATCGCGATCGCGTCGAGCGCGAAGGCGAGCAGGTTCCACAAGGACAGGATGATCTGGTGTGCGGCGATGTCCGCGTCACCGAGGCGGGCCGCGACCGCAGTGGCGATCATCAGGATGGCGCGCAGGGAAAGGGTGCGGACGAGCAGGGGGACTCCTGCCTGTGCGGACGCCCTGATCCCGGCGGCGTCCGGGCGCAGCGAGGCACCATGTCTGTGAGCTCCGCGAATGACCACGGTGAGATATACGGCGGCCATGCCGCACTGAGCGATGACGGTGCCCCAGGCGGAGCCCGCGATGCCCAGTCCGGCGCCGTAGACAAGGCCCGCGTTGAGGGCGGCGTTGGCGACGAAGCCGGCGACGGCGACGTAGAGCGGCGTCCTGGTGTCCTGCAGTCCGCGCAGCACGCCCGTGGCGGCGAGCACCGCGAGCATGGCCGGGATGCCGAGGGCGGAGATACGCAGATACGTCGTCGCGTACGGAGCCGCCGTGTGCGAGGCACCGAAGAGGTCGACCAGCGCAGGGGCGGTGGGCACGACGACCGCGATCACGGCCGCGCCGAGCAGCAGTGCCAGCCAGATGCCGTCCATGCCCTGGCGGATGGCGGCCTGGAGGTCGCCCGCGCCGACACGCCGGGCGACGGCGGCCGTGGTGGCGTAGGCGAGGAAGACGAAGACGCTGACGGCGGTCGTCAGGAGGGCCGAGGCGACACCGAGCCCGGCTAGTTGCGCCGTTCCGAGATGGCCGACGATCGCGCTGTCGACCATGACGAAGAGCGGCTCGGCGACGAGTGCGCCGAAGGCCGGGACGGCCAGCGCGACGATCTCTCGGTCGTGCCGACGGATGCTGGTCGTACGGCGTGCAGGGGCCTGTGTCATGGGGGTCAATCTAACCGTCCACAGGTAAGCGACGCAAAGGCATTTCACCTCTTACTTGGTGTCCTCCGCTGTGCACTTGTGCCCACCGTTCGAACCGATCTTGGCTCGACTGGAAAAGTTTTTCTTCTGCACAGCCGGTGGACGGCAAAGGCCCAGGTCAGGTGGTGTCTGTGGAATACATCGAGGGCTTGTTCACAGCGCTGTCCACCGGGTCGTACACAGGTTTTGGGGAGTTCTCCACAGCATCCGGCCGCTCGTCCACATGGCCTGTGGATAACCAGATTGGCTGACGGTGCCCGGGGGCCTACCGTTATCCGGCGCCCGCTCCCTCCGCCGGCCTCCAAACCGTCACAAAATGACGGGCCAGAAGCGGAGTCGGGCCTCTCGATTTGTCAGTGCCGTGCCGTAGAAAAGAGGGGCACGGCGAGGTCCGCTCGGCGGACGGGAGGAGGTCGCTCGGTGAGCATTTCCGAGCCCTTGGACGACCCGTGGGCCGGCAGTGGACCCGGTGATCGTCTGCCGGCCTCCCGGCGCCGCCCCGACCAGGGCCGCGGCCGCGACGAACAGCACGACCGCGGCCGGGACGACGGCAAGTGGGACGGCGGCTCGTCGTTCGAGCGCGTCCCCCCGCAGGACCTCGACGCGGAGCAGTCCGTCCTCGGCGGAATGCTCCTGTCCAAGGACGCCATCGCCGACGTCGTCGAGATCCTCAAGGGCCACGACTTCTACAAGCCCGCGCACGAGACGATCTACCTCGCCATCCTCGACGTCTATGCCAAGGGTGAGCCGGCCGACCCCATCACCATCGCCGCCGAGCTCACGAAACGCGGCGAGATCAACAAGGTGGGCGGCGCCTCCTATCTGCACTCGCTCGTGCAGACCGTGCCCACGGCGGCGAACGCCGCGTACTACGCGGAGATCGTCCACGAGCGCGCGGTCCTGCGCCGCCTGGTCGAAGCGGGCACGCGGATCACGCAGATGGGATACGCGGCCGACGACGACGTCGACGAGATCGTCAACCGCGCCCAGGCGGAGATCTACGCGGTCACCGAGCAGCGCACCAGCGAGGACTATCTGCCGCTGGGCGACATCATGGAGGGCGCGCTCGACGAGATCGAGGCGATCGGCTCGCGCAGCGGGGAGATGACCGGTGTGCCCACCGGGTTCACCGACTTCGACTCGCTCACGAACGGCCTGCACCCGGGCCAGATGATCGTCATCGCCGCACGCCCCGCGATGGGCAAGTCGACGCTCGCACTGGACTTCGCGCGGGCGGCGTCGATCAAGCACAACCTGCCGAGCGTCATCTTCTCGCTGGAGATGGGCCGCAACGAGATCGCGATGCGTCTGCTGTCCGCGGAGGCCCGGGTCGCCCTGCACCACATGCGCTCGGGCACGATGACCGACGAGGACTGGACCCGCCTGGCACGCCGCATGCCGGATGTCTCGGCGGCCCCTCTCTACATCGACGACTCCCCGAACCTGTCGATGATGGAGATCCGCGCCAAGTGCCGGCGTCTGAAGCAGCGCAATGACCTCAAGCTCGTCGTCATCGACTACCTCCAGCTGATGCAGTCCGGTGGCTCCAAGCGTGCCGAGAGCCGCCAGCAGGAGGTCTCGGACATGTCCCGTAACCTCAAGCTCCTGGCCAAGGAGCTGGAGATCCCGGTCATCGCGCTCTCCCAGCTCAACCGTGGCCCCGAGCAGCGCACCGACAAGAAGCCGATGGTCTCCGACCTGCGTGAGTCCGGCTCCATCGAGCAGGACGCCGACATGGTCATCCTGTTGCATCGCGAGGACGCCTATGAGAAGGAGTCGCCGCGCGCCGGCGAGGCCGACCTGATCGTGGCCAAGCACCGTAACGGCCCGACCGCGACGATCACGGTCGCCTTCCAGGGCCACTACTCGCGGTTCGTGGACATGGCGCAGACCTGAGCGACGCCTGTAGGGTCTCAGATTTCGTGGCCAAATCTCACGAGCGATGGCCAAGCGATGGCATGTCTGACACGAATCTGAGACTGGCAGGTCAAGCCGCCCACTCGTATGGGTGATTGGGCTCTGATGCTGAGCTGACCCGATTCGGGAAACGCGTCACCGCAGTTGCCCAGACGATCCCGGCTGAGGAAATGCCACGACGGTGAGTGGAAACACCCATCCAAGCCGTGAGACAGCAGGAAGCTGCTCAGCGCCTCGTCTCGTACCTGGTCAGGACCACGCCGCCGGGACACGTCCGCGTCTCCACCAGGTTCAGGTTCACCCAGCTGTCCAGGGCGGTGAAGAACGGCGTGCCGCCGCCCACCAGGACCGGATGGGTGGCGATCACGTACTCGTCGATCAGCCCGGCGCGCATGGCCGCCCCGGCAAGCGTTGCGCCGCCGATGTTCATTGGGCCGCCGTCCTCGGCCTTGAGCCGGGTGATCTCGGCGATCGCGTCGCCTGTGACCAGGCGGGTGTTCCAGTCGACTTTGTCGATCGTCGAGGAGAACACCATCTTCGGCGTGTCCCGCCAGTTCCGGGCGAACTCGATCTCCGCCGGGGTGGCGTTGGGCTGCTGGTCGCCGGTCGGCCAGTAGGAGCTCATCGTCTCCCATAGCTTGCGCCCGTACAGCGACAGGCCACTCGCCTGCTCGTGGTCGAGCCACCACTGGAACAGCTCGTGGCTCGGCGGCCCGCTCCAGCCGATGTCGTCGCCGGCCGCGGCGATGTAGCCGTCCAGGGTCAGGTTCATGCCGCAGATCAGTTTCCGCATGGTCCAGCCTTCCGTTCGTGGGTGTCCGGCGTATGGACCAGCGCGGCGCGGGAAACTCATCGGTGCGCGATCTGGGCTCGCCGGTAGTCCTCGTGCTCGGGGCTCAGCGTGGTGTACTCGGCCGACGCGGGCAAGCCGCCTGATCTCGGCCTCGACCTCGCGGGGAGATGCCACGGAGTTGAGACTGATCGTGGGTGACAAGGCCGTGAGACAGCCAAGAACGCCCAGGTCACGCAAGATCGACATGTCGCGAGCGGCGAGACCCTGCAACGCCCCTGGCCCGGTCGGCATCGCCGGCGGGTCGCTTCCAGCCGCCCCGGCGAAATCCGCTCGACGTGGGCGGACCCCACCGGATGGACTGAGGGTATGACGACACCTCAGGATGAGCTTCTTCCCGGCACCCGCCGGGCCCTGCTGCACCGGATCGCGGTCGCCCAGGCCGAGGGGCGGGCGCCTTCGCTCGTGGCCGCGGTGGCCCGGAACGGGCGGACGGTCTGGAACGGCGCGCGAACGTCCGTGGACGGGCACGCACCGGACGAGAACACGCAGTACCGCATTGGGTCGATCACCAAGACCTTCACCGCCGTGCTCGTCCTGCGGCTGCGCGACGAGGGTGTGCTCGATCTCGGGGACCCGCTGGAGAAGCATCTGCCGGGAACCGGTGTGGGGGAGGCCACGATCGCGGACCTGCTGGCGCACTCCGGCGGCCTCGCCGCCGAGTCGCCGGCACCCTGGTGGGAGAGGACGCCCGGGGCCCTTCGCCCAGAACTCGCCGACGTACTGGGCGAGAAGCCGCTGCGGCACCCGGTCGGACGGCGGTTCCACTACTCCAATCCCGGCTACACCGTGCTGGGCTCGCTCGTCGAGAAGCTGCGCGGCGCTGCCTGGGAGGACGTCCTCAGGCGGGAAGTGCTCGAACCTCTGGGACTGGACCGGACAACTACTCGACCTCAGGCGCCGCACGCGGGTGGCTGGGCGGTGCACCCGTGGGCCGATGTGATGCTGTCCGAGCCCACCGAGGACCTCGGCCGGATGGCCCCCGCAGGCCAACTGTGGTCCACGACGGGGGATCTGGCCCGGTTCGCCGTTTTCCTCGCCCAGGGGGACGATCGGGTGCTGAGCGTCGAGTCGCTTCGCGAGATGCGGAGGCCTTCGGCTCCGCCGGAGAGCGGGGACGTGGTGACGGGGTACGCCTACGGTCTGGGACTGGAGTTGCGGCGGTCGGGCGAGCGGTTGCTGGTGGGGCACTCGGGTTCGCTGCCGGGCTTCCTCGCCTCTCTCACCATCGCTGTGGAGGACGACGTGGCCGCCGTCGTGCTGGCCAACTGCACCTCTGGTGTGCCGCTGGCCACCGTGGGTGCCGACCTGGTCCGCATCGTCGCCGACGCCGAACCGCGGATCCCGGAGCCTTGGCGGCCGCTGCGGAAGGTGGATCCGTCAGTGCTGGAGCTGGCGGGACAGTGGTACTGGGGCACCAGCGGATTCGGCCTGCGGCTGACTGCCGACGGGCTGCTCTCCCTGGAGCCGTTGTCCGGCAACGGCCGACGCTCGCGGTTCCGGGCGAACGGTGACGGCACCTGGACGGGGCTGGAGGGTTACTACGCCGGAGAGCTGCTGCGGCCCGTACGGCGGACCGACGGTTCCGTGGACCATCTGGACCTCGGATCGTTCGTGTTCACGCGGCAGCCGTACGACGAGCGGTCCTCGGTGCCCGGCGGCGTGGACCCGGAGGGATGGCGCGGGATCGGATAGGACGCGCGCGCAGTCTCTAGGACGCGCGCAGCCTCGACGATTCGAGGGGTGCCCGTTTCACGTGAAACGGGCACCTCGCCGGTCGACGGTGACCCCTCACTGTTCCTGGGTGAGCTCCATGGACGGAGCTCTCCCGCGGCGGACTCACAGAGAGAGCTTGAAACCCGTGTGGGAGGCCTCGAAGCCGAGCCGCTCGTAGAAGCGGTGGGCGTCGGCGCGTGTCTTGTCCGAGGTCAGTTGCACCAGTCGGCATCCCTGGCGCCGGGATGCGTCGATCGCCCACTCGATGAGCTGTGTGCCCAACCCGCCACCGCGCTCGTCGGCGTGGATGCGGACGCCTTCGATGATCGAGCGGGTGGAGCCGCGCCGGGACAGGCCCGGAATGATCGAGAGCTGAAGGGTGCCCACGACGCGGCCCTCGCGCACGGCGACCACCAGCTGCTGATTCGGGTCGGCAGCAAGCCGTTCGAATGCGGCCAGATACGGAGCGAGGTCGTCCGGCGACTCGCGCTGTGCGCCCAGCGGATCGTCCGCGAGCATGTCGACGATGGCCGGGACGTCACCGGCGACGGCTGCACGTATTTCAAGATCTCCCATGTCCCGCAGCCTAAGCGTGTGGGTGCGAGCCGCGCAGGGATCTACTGGGACGTGGAGGCGTGGGCCAGCCGTCGTGACTCAACCGCGCACAGGCCCACCACACGGCGGAGGCGGCCGGTGTCACCGTCAGCGTCACCGTGCGGGACGCCGGCGGCCCCCTGCTTCCTCCCGGCGTGTCGACCGAGCTGTCCTCGTCCCCGGGACAGCGCAAGGCCCGCACGGCCCTCCGACTGGACGCTGCAACGGCGGACCTCGTAGACGCCGCCCACGGTTTCGCCGTCACCGGCGTGGAGACGCTCGCCTGACGGTCATCCCGCCGCCACGGTCAACGGAGCGAACCGGCGGCTCCAGTCACCCGGCAGCTCGGCGATGCCGTACGTCATGACCGAGTTGAAGGCGATCGACGCCAGGCCGCGTTGCTTCACCCAGGTCAGCAGTTCCTCGTGGCGCACATCGATATCGGTGCGCAGGGGCCGGTCGGTCTGGGCGGCGAGTGAGGCGACGAGGGCCTTGGCCGTCTCGGTGTCCCGGGCGATGAGCGGCCCCACTACATGGGTGTCCATGTTCGGCCAGGCCGCCGCGTACCCGGTGATCCCGTCGCTGTCCTCGGCGACGCGCAACTGGTCGGCGAAGGCGGGCAGCCGGGTGATCAGCGGGGTACGGTCGGCGCCGAACACCTCCTCGTCCAACGTGAGGATGCCCGGGAGGTCCTCCGCGGTGGCCGCTCGGGTGACGACGGGGGACTGTGAGCCGTCCGGCGCGAAGCGGCCCAGCACCATCTCCGCCCGGCCGGTGACCTTGAAGCCGAGCTCCTCGTACAGCGGGCGGCCGTTAGGGGTGGCGTGCAAGGTCAGCGGGGTGGTGTCCATGGCCGAGACGACGTGGCGCATCAGCCGGCGGCCGATGCCCTGGCGGGCGTGCCGCTCAGCGACCAGGACCATGCCGATGGCGCCCAGATCCGGGCGGTCCTGCGGCCCGTACTCCGTGACGACGCAGGCGGCGACAAGCCCTCCATCGGGGTCGTCGATGCCGTATCCCTTCCCGGAGGTGAGGAGGAAGCCCCACTTGTGCTCCTCGCGCGGCCACCCCCGGTTCTCGGACAGGTCGGCGCAGGCGGTGAGATCGCGGAGCGTCAGGCGGCGGATGGGCAGAGCGGCAGGGGAAGGAGTCGACACGCAGGTCAGGCTGTCCGACCGATGCCGTCCGCGTCCACTCGTTTCGGAAGAGACGTACGTGCTTTTGGCCATGCCGTAGGAGCCCGGGCAGAGCGTGAGCAGGCGTCCGGGTGTTTCACGTGAAACACCCCGGCGTCTGTCAGTCGAGGTCCGGCGCGTGCATGGCCCGGACGCCCTCGATATTGCCGTCCAGGTAGTGCCGCAGGGACAGCGGGACAAGGTGGACGGAGGCGATCCCCACCCGGGTGAACGGCACCCGGACGATCTCGTACTCGCCGATGGGCTCGTCCACCTCGGGACCGTGTCGCAGGGAGGGGTCCATCGACTCCAGACGGCAGACGAAGAAGTGCTGCACTTTGACACCGGTCGCGCCGCCGTCCTCGCCGATGTGTTCCACGGTGTCCACGAAGCAGGGCACCACATCGGTGATCTTTGCGCCGAGCTCCTCGTACACCTCGCGGTGCAGGGCGTCGACGACGGTCGTGTCTCCTGGCTCGACCCCGCCTCCGGGAGTGACCCAGTAGGGATCGACACCGGGCTTGGTGCGCTTGATGAGAATCAGGTCGTCGCCGTCGAGGAGAACGGCTCGAGCGGTGCGCTTGACCACGGGTCGGACGGTCATGGGAGAAATGTGGCCCGGTTGGTTCCACGTGAAACATCGCGAAACGTCATCAGTTGAGCCCGCTGCGTGACACCCGGCCGAAAGATCTCAGGACCAGTTGGAGGCCACGCGGATCAGCCACTCGTGGGCGCGGGCGATGTGGGGCATCGCCAGGGTGCCGGTCCGCACCACCAGGAAATACGTACGCAGGGGCGGCACCGCCGGTTCATGGAGGGTCACCACGTCTCCTCGCTTCAGGGCCGGAGCGCACAGATAGCGGGGTAACACCGCCAGTCCGGCGCCCGCCACGGTGCAGGCGAGGACCGCACGCAGGTCGGGGGCGATCACGGTGCCGGCCACGGTCGGCCGGCAGTCGAAGACCGAGGCCCAGTAACGGGAGACGAAGGGCAGCGATTCCTGGACCTCGACCACGGGGACGTTCTTCAGAGCGGGCACGTCCTTGCCATGCGGCCTCATGGGGCCGATCTCGTCGGCCCAGCGCGGTGCGGCGACCAGGATGTGCTCCTCGTCGCACAGTGGGGCCGCCGTGAGCAGGGCGCCGCGTGGCCGGGCCGTACCGATGGCGAGGTCGTGGTGTCCGGCGGACAGGCCTTCCAGGACCTCCTCGGCTGTCCCGAAAGAGACCCGCAGAGCGAAGCCCTGCCCGTCGTCGCCGGTCAGCTCGGTCAGCGCGGGCAGCGCCCGTTCCGCCGTGAACTCGGGCGGCCCAGCCAGATGCAGCGTGCGGAAGGAGGACTCGTCGTCGAGGCCCGACTCGGTTATCTCCACCAGGGCGTCCAGGTGGGGAGCGGCCTTGTGGGCGAGCTCGTCGCCGATGGACGTCGGGGTCACGCCGCGGGCCTGGCGCAGGAACAGCGGTCGGCCCAGCTGCCGCTCCAGCGTGCGGATCTGGGAGGTGACGGCTGGCTGGGAGAGGCCGAGCAGCGCCGCCGCCCGGGTGAAGGATCCCGCCCGGTGCACGGTCACGAATGTACGCAGCAACGCCAGGTCCACGCCTTGTCCTCCCCTTGCGTCGCCTACCCCGCCCGACCCCCGGCCGCGCACAACTATAAATATGTCGATAGGTCTCTGTCGCTACTGTGATTGGACACTGACGCAGAGTCAATTAGCCTTGTTGGCGCGGTTCTTCGCGCGCAGAACCGAGGGCGGTCCGAGCCACGAGGGGGGAGGCTCGGACCGCCCGTCATGGGCGGGCGGACATCGGCCCGGTGTGGGAGAAGCGGTCAGTGCGCCGACTCGTCCAGCGCACGCAGCACATCCGCCACCAGGTCCGCCGGGTCCTCGGCGCCGACGGAAATCCGGATGAATCCTTCCGGGACCGCGTCCCCGCCCCAGCGCCCGCGCCGCTCCGCCGTGGAGCGCACCCCGCCGAAGCTCGTGGCGTCGTCCACGAGCCGCAGGGCGTCGAGGAAGCGGTCGGCATGCGTGCGGGTCGGCAGCGTGAAGGACACCACGCATCCGTAGCGCCGCATCTGCCGTGAGGCGATCTTGTGCGAGGGATCGTCGGGCAGTCCTGGATAGCGCAGTCCGGTCACCTCGGGGCGCCCGCGCAGTGCCTCGGCGAGGGCCAGGGCGGAGGCGTTCTGCCGGTCGACGCGCAGTTGGAGGGTGGCGATCGAACGGTGGGCGAGCCAGGCCTCCATCGGCCCCGCGATCGCACCGACGATCTTGCGCCAGCGGCGTACGGCTGCCATGGCCTCGCCGTCGCGGCCGGCTACGTAGCCCAGCAGGATGTCGCCGTGCCCGGTGAGCTGCTTGGTGCCACTGGCCACCGAGAAGTCCGCGCCGAGCTCCAGAGGCCGCTGGCCCAGCGGCGTCGCCAGGGTGTTGTCGACGGCGACCAGGGCGCCACGCGCGTGTGCCGCCTCGACCAGTCGGCGGATGTCGCAGACGTCCAGACCGGGGTTCGACGGGGACTCGATCCACAGCAGCCGAGCGCCGTCCAGCACCTCCAGCTGGGCGTCCTGGCCGGTCGGGGCGGTGCGTACCTCGATGCCGTACGACTCCAGCTGCTCGCGGACCAGGGGCAGGGCCTGGTAGCCGTCGCTGGGCAGCACTACCGTGTCGCCCGCGCGCAGCTGGGAGAAGAGCACCGAGGAGATGGCCGCCATGCCGGAGGCGAACACCAGCGTCTCGACGTCGTCGCGCCCGGGGCCCTCGAGTTCGCCGATGGCCCGCTCCAGCAGCGTCCAGGTCGGGTTCTCGTCGCGGCCGTAGGTGTACGGACCCGTCGGGTCGCCCGGCAGATGGAAGTGGGCGGCGAACACCGGTCCGGGCAGCGTCGGTTCGTGCTTGACCGGCTCGGGAAGCCCGGCGCGCACCGCGCGGGTGCCGTCACCGGCGCCCCCTGGAAGGCCGGCCTCCTGCCGCGTTCCTTCCGTGCCGTAGGCGCCGTCCGCAGCGGAATCGTTCATGCCGCCCGTCCCTTCACGTGCTCTCGTACCGCGGCCGGCAGGCCCGGGCTCGCTGTCTCCACCATCTCAGGAGACGCCCGGACGGCGTCCAGGCGCCCGTATCGCGGGCCCGGCGCGTCCCGGCCGTCGAGATCGGCGGCGTCGCTCAGTCCTCGTCCGGCAGGACCATGTGCAGCGCCCAGGAGACGACCGAGACGATCAGGCCGCCGACGACGGCCGTCCAGAAGCCCTCGACGTGGAAGCTGAGCTGGAGCTTGCCGCAGACCCACGACGTCAGCAGCAGCATCAGCGCGTTGACGACCAGGGTGATCAGCCCGAGCGTCAGGATGAACAGCGGAAAGGTCAGCACCTTCACGATCGGCTTGACCAGGAAGTTCACCAGCCCGAAGACCAGGGCTACGACGATCAGCGTGCCGGCCTTCTTCGCGGTGCTGTCGCCGGTGAGCGTTATCTTGTCGAGCAGCCATACGGCGACGGCCAGTGCGCCCGCGTTGGCGATCGTCTTGACTACGAAATTCTTCATGTGTCTGATCGTGGCAGACGAGATCGATCACGAACACGGGCGAGGACGATGAAGGCATTCCGGCTGGACGAACTGGAGGCGGAGCGAGCCGCCAACGAGGGCGCATATCTCCAGTTCCTGCGGGAGCGGAACATGTCGGTCGGTCTGTACGCGCTGGACGCGGGCGGGCACGACCCGCAGAAGCCGCACCAACAGGACGAGGTGTACTTCGTCGTCAGCGGGCGCGCCTCGATCACGGTCGGTCTGGAGACGACCGAGGTGGCGCGCGGCAGCGTGGTGTACGTGCCGGCCGGGGTCGCTCACAAGTTCCACCACATCAGCGAGGATCTGCGGGTCCTGGTGGTCTTCTCTCCGCCGGAAGCCTGAGGCGCTGTCTCAGGGTTCCCTAGGGGGCCGGTCAGGGGAGGACAAGGGATGTGAAGCCCCCGCCGGGCCCGCCGACGGCCCTAGCATCGAGTGCAGGACATCGACAGTGCCCGCACCGAGGGGCGCGGGACACCGACGGAAACCGGCGCTGAGGCCGGCGTAGAGATAGGGACGAGGGCAATGCGAGAGATCTTCGCGGGTCTGCCGTGGTGGGTGAAGTGGATCGCGGTGCCGGTCATCGCCCTGGTCGTCTTCGGCGGCCTGATAGCGAGCGTGGTGGGCTTCGTGATCGGTCTGCTGTTCAAGCTGCTGGTCTTCGTGGCCCTGGTCGGCGGCCTGATCTACATCGTGCGGAAGTTCATGGCGGGCTCGTCCTCGCGCGGCGACTGGTGAGCACGGAGGGACACCGGTGATCGGTAACAGGAATTACCGGTTCCCTCGCGGGAGGGAAGTTTTCCGGAGGGGCCGTCCCCAGGCGGTGGCGGGCGGATAAGGTCCGGGCATCGTCGCGGGGCCGGCCCCCGCGGGCAGCGTTTCCCACCCGTGTCTCCCTGCACGGGCTGCCACTCGCGCTATGGGAGTGACCCTTGAGCACGGTTGACACCGCACCCGCACAACTGCACGCGCCCCCCGCCCCCCGAGCGCCGTCCCGCTCCACGGCACTTCCCGCACAGCCACGCTCCGCGCCGCCGGTGGAGCAGCCTTGCGCCGGCCCTCTGGAGCAGCAGCCCGCTCAGCCGCCGCAGACCCTCATCGGATCGGTACAGCGCGCGATGCGTCTGCTGGAAACCGTCGCGCGCCACGAATACGGAGCCCCGGCCAAGCAGCTGGCCCGCGAGACCGGCCTCGCGCTGCCCACCGCCTACCACCTGCTGCGCACCCTGGTCCACGAGGGCTATCTGTACCGCGACCGGGGGTTGTTCTTCCTTGGTGAGGCGGTCGAACGGCTGAGCAGCAGCGGAGCAGCGCAGAAACGTCGCAGCACGATTGTCGAGACGCTCGCACAATGGCGTGATCTGATCGGTGCGCCCGTGTACTACGCGATGTACCGGGACGGCGAGATCGAGGTCATGTACGTCTCCGACAGCCCGGCCAATCCGGCGGTGGAGGAGTGGGCCGACTTCCGGGAGACCGGGCACGCACACGCGATCGGTCAGTGCCTGCTGTCCCAGCTGGACGACGGTGACCGCCGTGACCACCTCGACCGCTACCCCGTGCGGTCCGTCACTCCGTACACGGTCCGTGACAATCACAGTTTCCTGCGGCGTCTGGAACGGATGCGCCGGATGCAGCCGGTGACGGAGAGGCAGGAGTACGCCCTTGGGACGGTCTGCGCGGCCGTTCCCATCACGGTGGGCGCCACGGCTGTGACAATGGCCCTCTCGCTGCCCGCTCACCAGGCCGACCGGCTGATGCCCGCCGCGCGACGACTGCAGGACGAGGTGGGGCGGCGTGCCGGCGCCCTCGCGCTCGCTATCAGTATCTGAAAACTCACTCCTTGTGATCTGCTGTGTACGTTCAGCAAGATGCCACCAGTGTCACGGGGACGATTCCCGGCCAGTCGACGGCAGATGACGGGGTAGCGATGCGCGAGTCCGTACAGGCAGAGGTCATGATGAGCTTTCTCGTGTCCGAGGAGCTCTCCTTCCGCATCCCGGTGGAGCTGCGGTACGAGACCTGTGATCCCTACGCCGTACGGCTGACGTTCCATCTGCCCGGAGACGCCCCGGTGACCTGGGCCTTCGGACGGGAGCTGTTGATCGACGGGGTGGGCACGCCGTGCGGGGACGGTGATGTGCGGATCTCGCCCGCGGACGCCGACTCCCTGAGCGAGGTCCTGATCCGTCTTCAGGTCGGCAGCGATCGGGCGCTGTTCCGCTCCTCCACGGCGCCTCTCGTGGCGTTCCTGGACCGCACGGACAAGTTGGTGCCGCTGGGCCAGGAAGGGGCTCTGGCCGACTTCGACGCGCACCTCGACGAGGCCCTTGACCGCATCCTGGCTGAGGAACAGAGCGCGGGCTGAAGCGTTTCGGCAACGGGGAGTGCGGTGGCGTAACGCCTCACCGCGTGCGCTGGTCGCACGAAGCGGCGGAAGGCCGCTCCTGCCACCGGGTCACCGCTTGCGGCGTCTTCCTCTGCCGCCGCGCGCCGGAGCCGGCAGGCCGGGCCTGGCCCGGGTGGGCATCGGTCCGGCACCCGGCCGGTCGGCCGAGACCACG
>NZ_MUBM01000322.1 GCF_002154505.1 Streptomyces carpinensis
CCGAAGCCGTGGCCTTCCTCGCCTCGGACGCCGCCAGCTACATCACTGGCGACAACCTCATCGTCTCTGGAGGCATGGGCGTTCACGCCCGTGCCTGACGAGCAGTCCCGCGCTCGGGTCTGTCAAATGAACGCCCAGTTTCACATTCGGTGGTGACGGAGGGTCGTAAGGGCTGACACTCGTGGAGGATGTCAACGAGCTTATACAGACGGTATTTTCGGGTTCGTCCCCGCTGGTCATCGAGGACGTGGCCGACGAGGGCGAGCGGATCGTGGTGCGGGCACGGACTCCGCAACACGCCGCGGTCTGTCCGGTGTGCGGGGTGGTCCGGGGCGAGTGCACGGCTATCAGCTGCGGACGTTGGCCGACGCGCCAGTCAATGGCCGCCGGGTGGCGGTCCGTGTGCGGGTGCGCAGAACCTTGTACGTTGCCGCGGACTGGGTGCCCCTGGGACTTGTCACGTCGTGAGCTGTCCACCTATGTTCGATCACTGTGCTCGCTTCCCCGATGATCAGCGTCATAGTCGCCGCCCACGACCTTCAGGGCCAGCTGGAGGTCTGCCTGAATTCGATACTGAACCAGTCCTTCCGGGACGTGGAGGTTGTCGCGGTCTTGGACCAGTCTGCTGAATGCCCTGCGGACTTGGTGGATGACTATGCTCGGCGCGATGGGCGGGTCTCGGTCGTGCGGCTGACGGGCGTCGTCGGCATCGGCCGGATACGCAACGCGGGGGCGGAGCGCGCCGTCGGTGACTACCTGCTGTTCCTGGACAGCGATCACATCATCGGGGGTGAAACGCTTCAGGCGATGGCCGATCAGCTGCAATCGACACACGAGCCGGATGTTCTTCTCTTCGGGCACACGCGCCTCCATCGCGGCCGCTCGTGGCCCGGTGCCGCCGCCGGCCTGCTTGCCCGGCAGGGACGTGAGTCCTTCGCCTCGATCGACCAGCCCGAGTTGTTCGGTGCTCCCGCCTACTCCTGGGACCGTTTGATCCGCCGCGACTTGTGGATCCGGCAGGAACTCGCGTTCCCCGACGGTCTCCACGAAGAGGTCACAGTCGTCCACCGCGCCATGCTCGCCGCCGACCGGGTCGCCGTCTTGAAATGGAACTGCGTCCAGATCCGCCGTCGGCACACTCAACATCCCGCCGGCTCACCGGACGGCACCCACTTCGATGTCTTCGGCCGCTACGAAGAGAGCTTCGACTTGCTCGAGGAGCGCGACGCCCTGGACGTTGTGGCTCCCTTTCTCTTCACTCGTATGATTCGTCACTACCTCTTCCTCCTCAATCTCGAGGGATGTCTCTCCCGCTCCGAGCGCCCGCAGTTCTTCCAACGCGCCAGCGAGCACTACCGGCGGTTCCTCCCCGACGGCTACGAGCACCCTGAAGGTCGAGAGGGTGTCAAGTTCCAACTCGTGGCGAGCGGGAGATACGGTGCGCTCGAGGCCGCCAGTCTCCCTCAGCGCGCGCGGAGTTTCGTCTCCCGGAGCGCCGCCGTCCGCGGACGGTAGCCCCAGGCTGGGTGACTTCGACCGTTACTGCCGCCGACACAGCGGCGCCGCGTGTACCGCACCCTGCACCGCCGGGACAGCGCGTCCACCCAGAGGAACGCATACGGTCCGGCGTCCAGCAGCCGGTTGCGAAACACGGTGACCGTGTGCGTCTGCCGGGGGGTGTGCCCGGCGTGCAACGCGCCAGGAGGTGTCCCACGGGGTAGAGGAACAAGACCCCGGGGACACCCATACCGGCGCTTGCCTTGTGTCAGGCCGGCTGCTCCTGGCTGTCCTTTCCGGCAGCAGAGGCCTTCGCCGCCTCGGGCGCCGCCGTGTAGAAGACGGAGGAACCCTGCTTGCTGCGCTGGGCCTGGTTCTTGGCAACCAGCCCTTCCAGCGTGGTACGCACGACGGTGTTCTTGATGTCACGCTCAGGATGCTGCTGCCCCAGCGCGGTGGTGATCTCGGCCGCGGAGCGCGGCTCCTTCTGCGCGGCGAGGTACTCGCGGGCGATCTCGACAAGAGTGCGCTGCACCGCTGGCGAAGCCGCCGTCTTGCCCGCGGCCTTCTTCGCGACGCTCTTCTTGACGACTGGCTTCCGGGAAGGAGCCGCAGACTTCTTGGACTGCGCCCGCTTGCCCTGGCTCGGTCCGGCGGTGGACCTCTTACGCGGTGCGGGCACCGCCTTGGCGGCAGGCGAGCCTGTGGGTTTCCGGGGAGCTGAGGTCACGCCCAGGGCCTGCTGGACACTGACGAGGACGGAATGTTCCTGCTGGAGGGCGGCCAACTGCTCCTGCAACGCCGCGAGGTCACCACTGACCCGCTCCTGCTCCTTGAGGTTGTTCTGGAGGTCAGTGGCCACCTGGGAGGCGTACTGAGATGGCAGGCCGGTAGCCGCGGTCTCGGTCTTGGACATGAGGGGTGCCGCTCCTTCAAGGTCGATAGCGTGTTTGCTGCGAGCCCATGGACGTATGCGAATCCGAACACTTGTGCCTTTCAGGCATCGTGCATGGGTGCCGTAGCGGTTACTGCTGCAAGCTGTGTCCTAGTGATAGTACGGAACAGAGACATGTGTTGCTCTTTTCCCAAAAATCCGAGAATCAACTGACGTGCTGCTCATGGTTTTACTGCGAGGTGCATGCAGCGTGCACTGGGGGAGTGAACACACCTCACCGGGTTGCCGTTCACTGCTTTCAGTTGCCAAGGGTGCCAGCCTCCAATAGCTGAGCAGCCGTTCCTGCTGCTGCACCGGAGGGTCCACGCGCGTGTCATCGGCTTGTATGCGGCGGCCTATGGGCTTGCCCTCACCAACCGGTGCTGGCGCAGTACCGGATGGTGGCCACCGAGCAGATGCACCTCATCCTCAACCCTGGGGTGCGGACCGAGCAGACCCGGCACCCGGTGAGCCACCATCATCCGGCACTAACGGTTGAGGAACGGGACCAGTATCGAGATGAGCTCGGCGGGCGTGTCCAGCGCGATGAGGTGAGCGGCGGTGGGGAACTCGACCAAGGTGGCATCGGGGATCTCAGCGGTGTACCGGCGGGCGATGTCCTGGAAGTCGGCGACATCGAGCTTGCCGATCCCGACCAGTGTGGGGACGGAGATGCCGGCGATGTCGCCGATTACGACGCCCTGGGAGTGCTTTCCCCTGGTGTCTTGGTTCACCAGCGACGTTCGCATCGGATCTCGGAGTTGGTCGGCCAGTCCGACAGCGACGTCCTCCCACGGTCGAGCCGGCCCGCGCAGCCACATGTCCAGGTTGATACGGACGGCGGCGTCCAGGTCGCCCGAAGCCAGCGCCGCCGTTTCCGCCTCGTCATACGTGACCATTTCCGAAGACCAGTGGTGTCCCCGCCATGGCGGGGCGAGCAGGGCCAGGGAGTGCACTCGGCTCGGGTGGGTGAGAGCGAAGTCCACGGCCACGCGGCCGCCCCAGGACGCGCCGACAAGCCGGGCACGTTCGTGACCGAGGTGGTCCAGCAGACGCCACAGGTCGTCAGTCTCACTGAACGCTCCGGTCGGGGGTGCGGACTCACCGAAGCCGCGCAAGTCGTACCGGATGACGGTGTGCCGTTCTGCGAGGGCGGGCACGACCGCGTCCCACATACGGTGATCAGCGACGCCGGCGTGCACGAGTACGACGGGCGGTCCGTTGCCGGCGACGACGTAGGAAAGGTGGCCGAGATCGTCGGCGAGTCTGAGCCTCCGCAGATGCTTGCAGGGCGACCGCGCACGTGCCACCCGATAAGAAGTCGTTTCTCTTGGTGGGTGGGCGCCCGACATCATGGTCGTCGGTAGGTCCATGCCTGACCGTGCCGCCGCGGCCGACGGGCTGGGAGGGCACAGGGGCGCGACAGACCCTCCCCGAAGCCTGACATCCCCACGCCAGATGCGCTGAAGCTCAGCACCGCCAACACGCATTCCAACTGGGGCGGCGTCTCACGGGCTCGCATAAGGGGCCGTTCACCTGCGTTCACGAGTTTCCGGTCGTGGGCGCGGCTACCATCTTCGGTCTTGTCTGAACGGCCATGCATGGCGCTGAATGAGACGGAAACTGAGACGGAGATGTCGGCTGTCGTAGATGTCCTCGGTGGGCTAGGAACGGAGTCGAGGGCGCAGAGAGATACCGAGCGGCAAGGCCGTATCCTGCAGTAGGCGAGGCAGGCGCTGCTGATGCGTCGCAGTCGTCCGTTGCAGTCGGGCGACTCCCTACTGCGGGTACCAGGTACTCGACGAACGACCAGGAGGTCGACCGGTGATCACTCTGACCGCAGTCGGAGGAGTGGCCCTGGTCGAACTGGGCATGGCCCTGACTCCGGGACCGAACATGATCCACCTCGCCTCCCGCGCGATCACCCAAGGCCGCAGGGCGGGCCTGGTCAGCCTCAGTGGGACTGCCGTGGGATTCGTGTGCTATCTGCTGGCCGCGGCTGCGGGCCTGTCCGCGTTGTTCGCCGCCGTGCCGGTGGCGTTCATGGTGGTCAAGCTTGCCGGGGCCGCCTACCTGGCCTACCTCGCCTGGGGCATGCTCAAGCCCGGCGGCCGCTCGCCCTTCGACCCGGCCCAGGATCTGCCTCCGGTCTCCGACGCCCGCCTGTTCTCGATGGGGCTGCTGACCAACCTGCTCAACCCCAAGATCGCTCTTATGTATGCCGCCCTGCTGCCCCAGTTCCTGGACCCGCAGGCAGGTCCGGCCTGGGGACAACTGCTCCAGCTCGGTGGTGTGCAGATCATCGTGGGGATCTCCGTGAACGCCCTCATCATGCTGGGCGCAGCACGGGTGTCGGGGTTTCTGGCCGCCCGGCCCCGTGCCATGACCGCCCAGCGGGTCACGGCAGGCGGCTTGCTCGGCGCCTTCGCGCTGCGCACCGCCCTGTCCCGCACTCCTGTCTCCACCTGAGCCAGGCCCGCGTGCCTGTGACACCGATTCTGCTGTGAGCGCGTTTACGATGACGTTGTGGCACTCGTGGATGCCAGAATTCACCCGTGCCCAGCGCAGACCGCCCCAGCTTCCGTCCCGTACGCCGTCGACCCCCACACCGTGGAGCGGGCGTGGTTCAGGGGCGCCGAGGTGGAGTGCGCCACTGTACGAACGACCTTGACGCCCCTGGGCCGCTTCTGCTCGGCTCTCTCTGGGTCGATGGTGTGCGGGACGGAAGCCCCACCACTTGTCACCAAGCTACGGACTTACAGTCGGCGACGGCGCCCCGATGCAGTCAAGGCAGACGTGGAGGTAGCGATGAGGGTCGTGTTCGTGCATGGGGCGTGCGTGCGTGCGGGACGGGTCGTGGTGGTGGCACCGCACCGCCGAGCTGCTGCAGGAGCGGGGGGTGACGAGTGTGGCCCCGGCCCTGCCTAGTTGCGGCGAGGCGGCCCTGCCCGGCGGCGTCGGCGGTCCGGGGCTGCCCGAGGATGTTGCCGCGGTGCGGCAGGTGCTGCAGGCCGGCGACGAGCCGACCGTCGTGGTCGCCCACAGCTACGGCGGCATCGTCACCGCGGAAGCCGCCGCGGGAATCGGGTCGGTACGCCACCTGCTGCTGGTCTCCAGCTACCTGCCCGAGGTCGGGCAGAGCCTGTCGGAGTTCGGGGACGGCGGCTCCGCCCCGTTCCTCCACGTCGACCCCGACGCCGGCACCTTCGGGGTCCGCCCAGAGCTGCTCGTGGACACGTTCCTGCAGGACTGCGACCCCGAGGTCCAGGCGCAGGCGGCGGACCACCTCGCCCGGCAGAGCGTGCAGGTGACCGGGCAGCCGGTCGGGGCGGCCGCATGGCAACAGGTGCCCTCGACGTACCTCGTCTGCGCCCAGGACCGGGGCACCCCGCCGCGGCTACAGCGCGAGTTCGCCCGCCGGGCCGGCAGCGTTATCGAACTCGACGCCGGCCACCACCCGTTCCTGTCCCAGCCCGCCGCGGTCCGGGACCTGCTGCTGAGCCTGTGACGGCAGCCGCGGACGAGCCCTCAGGCGATCTGCGGAGGGGGTGGGGGAGGGGCACCGGCCCGGATGCCGTCGAGCCGGCCGGAGGCTGGCCGCCCGCTCAACTCCCGCCGTCGCGGACGCGTGAGCGTAAGGAGACCGTGCCGCCCGGGGAGGGCGGTCCGGCGACCATAGGTCCGGGGCTCTGGGCAACGCAGGAGCTGGCCGTCCAGGCCCCCGACGGGCTGGGGAGAGGCCCGCACGCAGGCTCGTGGTGGCCCGGTCGGCCTCGGGTACTGGTCCCGGCGTCAAGGGCGCACTAGTCCACGACGGCCGGGCCTCGGAGTGCGAGGGCGACGACCACGGCCGCCACGGCGGCGAGGACCAGGGCCGAGGCCTTGAAGCCGAGTGGGCCGCCGTCGCCGACCGGGCCGCCGACCACCCACGACACCGCGAGGGCCGGGCCGGCCCACCAGAGCAGGACGCGGGCACGGACGGAAGCGACAGCAAAGAGGATCATGCCGAGGAAGCTGACCAGGCTGCCCAGCGGGTACAGCGGGCCCAACGAGTTCTCGGACCGTGTGGCCAGCGAGGCGGCCAGACAGAGGCAGAGAGCCGCGCCGCCGGCCGTGGTGACCAGAAACCCGAACCGGCCGAGCCTGCCGTCCCGGCCTGCGTGGAGCGCGCGCAGGCCCGCGACCAGCGCCACGAAGCCGATCACGAACGGAAACCCGTCCAGGGTGTACAGGTAGTCGGCGGTCGAGGTGAACTGGTCCGTGGACGAGGTCGTCACGAAGAAGTCGAAGACCGCCAAGGCGACGCAGGCGAAGGCCAGCACGGCGGCACCGGCGACAGCCAGTCGGCCGGCGGGGCGGCTCGGGGCGACAGCGGACATCACGCGCTCCTCGGGTATGAGCTGACAGGATGGTGGAACGACGCCAAGGTACGAAGCACGACCCGCCGCGGGCGTCCGGCCGGCTGCTGTATTCGACTCCGCCGACGGGCGGACGCAACGTCAGCCCGCGAGCGGACGCGCCGCTCACGGCGCAGGTCCTATCGTCTGTGCGGTGACTGCCGAACTCCGCCCGCCGGGGCGCGGCGACCTGCTGCTCGCCGCCGCTCTCACCGCCGCGATGGCCGCCGCCGCGAGCGCCACCGGGAACGCCGGTGGCCTGGCCCGGGCCGGTGCAGCGGTGGTCGCTCTGGGGCTGCTCGCACTCGCGGTCCGCCGACCGCGACCGCTCGCCGCAGCCGTGGCGGTGGCCGTCGTGGTCTGTGCCGAGACCGCTGCCACGCCCGGCGGCACACCTGCTCCCGCCTTCCTGGCCTTGATGGTGGCCGATTACTCGCTCGGCGCGCACGCTCGAGCCCGCGGGCTCGCCGCGGGGCTCGCCGTGTCCACGGTCGCCGTGGCGATTGCGCAGATCAGCTCGCCGTCGAGCGGCTACTCGCATACCAGCGCCATCACCTTCTTCACCACGCTCCTGGTGCTCGCACCGGCCGCCGTCGGCGGGCTCGTCCGGATCCGCACCGGCCTCGCACGGCGGCTCACCGCGGGCACCGAGGCCATGCGCGCCGACGCCGCGGCCCGGCTGGCCCTCGAACGGACCGAACACCGGCTGCGGATCGGCGCCGAGATCGAGACGGTCGTCCTGAGCGGCCTGGAGCAGCTCCGGCCACATGCCACCGTGGGCGACCTGGCGGACGTAACGGCCCTGCGCGACCTGGGGCGAGAACTGCTGGTGCGGCTGCGGGTGTTGCTCACCCGGCTGCGCGACGCCGAGGGCGAACCGGAGTCCACCCGGAGTCCCGGGCACAACCTCGCCGAGCTCCGCACCCAGGTCGACCGCGTCCTTGCCATGGGCGCCGCCGCCGGCGAACCGCTGCCCGCGCGCCGAGTGAGCTGGACCCTGTTCACCGAGGAGCGCCTCGATACCCTGCTGGCTGTGGCCGGCGGTGCGTACGCCCTGCTCGTGGTCGCGGTCCAGCTCGCCGCGCCCGCACCGCCCGGGCGCCGCTGGCTGCTCTGCCTGGTCGGCGCGGCGACGGCACTGCCGGCCGTATGGATCCGCCGGCAGCCGCTCGCGATGACCGCCACCGCCCTGGCGGCCGTGGCCGTCTTCGACCGACTCGACCCCGCAGCGGACCCGCTGGGCGGACCGGTCGCTGCCATAACCCTGATCGGGCTGCCGATCCTGGTCGCCGGCACCGCGCCGACGAGGGTGGCCCTGATCGGCTTGGCAGCCTGTCTGGCGACCGCCGCCACAGGGCTGCTGACCACCACCAGCACCCGCTCGCACTGGCAGGACCTGGTCTCCTCCGGCGCCGTGGCGGCCGGGAGCTGGGCGGCGGGCCGGGTGCTCCGGGCGGGCGCCGCGGCGCTGCGCGCCGGCGCGGCTGAGGCGGCCGGTGAGCAGCAGCGCCAACAGGAGCGACTGCGGCTGGCCCTCGCCGCCGACCGCATCGACGTGGCCAGGGAGTTGCACGACGCGGTGGGCCATGTGATGACCGGCGTCGTCCTCCAGGCCACCGCCGCCGCACGGGTCTGGGAGAGCGAGCCCGGGCTGGCCGCGGAACATGTCACCGCCCTGAAGGGAACTGTCTCCGAGGCGCTGGGCGATCTGCAGCCGCTGGTGCTCAACCTGGCGCTCGAGGGCGGCGGGACACCCGGACTCGGCGCTGCCGCGGGCCTGCTGGACCACGCCCGCGCCTGTGGGCTGCGACTGCGGGTGGAGGAGGAGGGCGCCGCAGCCCCGCTGACCCCCGAGGTCGATGCGGTCGCCTACCGGACCTTGCAGGAGGCGCTGACCAACGCCGCGCGCCACGCGCCGGGCGCTGACGTACTGGTCCGGCTCGCGCATGCGCCGGACTCGGTGTCGGTCCAGATACGCAACGCGCCCCCGCCGTACCCGGGAGTCGAACGCGTCGGCTCGGGGTACGGACTGCGTGGGATGGCCGAACGCGTGTCGGGATGCGGTGGGACACTGCGGGCGGAGACGACGGCAGACGGGGGCTTCGAGGTGCACGCAGTCCTGCCGCGCCGGCCTGGGGAGGTGCAGCAGTGAACGAACCGGAAGCATCGGCCGCACTGTCAGCGATCCGTGTACTGCTCGCTGACGACCAACCACTGGTCCTGGCCGGCCTGCGCACCATCCTTGCCGCCGAGCCCGACATCGAGGTCGTCGGACAGGCCCGCGACGGCCACGAGGCGGTTCGGCTGGCCCGCGAACTTCGTCCGGACCTGGTGCTGCTGGACGTCCGGATGCCCCGGCTCGACGGTGTCGCCGCGGCCTGCCAGATCCTCGCCGCCGACGGCAGCGCGCCGCGTGTGGTCATGCTCACCACCTTCGACCTCGACGAGTACGTCTACGCGGCGTTGCACGCCGGGGCCAGCGGATTCCTGGTCAAGGACATCCCGGACGACCAGCTCGTCGCCGGCGTCCGGGCGGTCTGCCGGGGGGACACGCTCCTCGCCCCCAGCGTCTCCCGACGCCTCGTCGAGGCCTACGTGCGGCGACCCCCGGGCGGCAGCTCTGCGCCCGGCGCGGACACCCTGACCCCGCGCGAGCTCGAAGTCTGGCGCCTGGTCGCAGCCGGCCTGTCCAACGGCGAGATCGCCGCCCACCTCTACCTCGGCGAGGCCACCGTCAAGACCCATGTCTCCCGGCTGATCGCCAAACTCGGCGCCCGCGACCGGATCCAACTAGTCGTCCTCGGCTACGAATCGGGCATCCGTTGATCCAGTCAACCGTTTCTAGAAACTGAGCGGGGGTGAGTCCTGGAGGGACTCGTGCTCAGCCGGGCACTCCGAACGGTGTTGAGTGTCCTGGTTGCCCGCGTTCGCTCCGTGCCTGGTCCCGGCGGATCGTGTCCGGGGTCCGGGGACAGGGGGGCGGGTTGCCTCGCGCCCTCGGGTGCCGCATCCGGCCTGGGCGGTCCGATGCCCAAGCCCGTCGGCCGGGTCGTCCGCGCGGACGAGGCCCACTCCGTCCAGAACGGCACCATCGCCTGGCAAGCCCTGGGCCGGCAGCAGACGGCGGCTGGGGACTCCATGGCCGACTGACCGCAGTCAGTCGCCGATGAACCACAGATACAAGTGCAGCCCGCGCTCGACGACCTGGCACAGCTCGCGGGCCTGCCCGACCCAGTCACCTCCCAAGTCGGCAGGAAGCCGGTCGAGCTCCGACAGCAGCAGCGGCACCTGCCGCTGGTTGAAGATCGCGTCCCCATACGGCGTCAGGGCCCAGAGCATCGGGAACTCCGCCGGGTCCAGATCCGCGAACCCGGCCGTCCACTTCACACCGGCTTTGGCGCGAGCCACGACGTTCCCGCTGTCACCACGCACCGCCATATTGATCATCCGCCGAGCCTATCGGCGCCCACCGCGGCCCACGAAGGAATTACCGACCGTGACGTTTCCACAGGCCCCGGCCCTGCCCGAGGAACCAGGCCCGCCTCGCCGGTGCCGACTGGATCGATGACACCGAGTTCGCCGCGTACGGGCTCGACGACGCCGCCATCGGTGCATTGCGCCGCTGGGCCCAGGAGTGGGCCGACGACTTCGCCGAACGCCTCCAGGAAGAGACGGACCCGACGGACGACTGACGGGCCGCATCGGCCGTGGCACCCGAGCAGATCATCAACTGACTGGCAGCCCTTTTGGTGGCGGGCGGTCGCTGAAGGGAGGTGCGGTGTTCAACCCTGGCGTGTGGAGGCGCGTACGACCACTGCGCACGGTACGACCACGTTGTTCGGCTCCCGCTTGACCGGCTCCAGCCTTCTGGATCCGGCCCACGAGTTCACTCCTTGTCAGACCGCCCCGAAACCTGTGTGGAGGCGGTGACGGCCTGACGAAACAGGTGGCTGCCGTTACGAGGGGTGGTGTCGCTCGTCAGTCGAAGACCTTCCCAGGCATTGTGACCTGATTGTCCGTCAGGATGGCTTGCCAGCGGCCTCGCCCTGCCAGCTGGCGGCGTGCAGGGCGATGTCCGGGAGCAGCATGGCCTCGGCTTCGGGATGGTCGGTGGCGCGGGCCGGCGCTGGCGCTTGACGATCCGAAGGACGGGCTCCTCAGCCTCGTTCGTTCGTTACGCGCACGGTAAAGATTGCCTACAGCACACTTTCGTCCACAGCGAAGATCATGCTGCGGACCGGGGAGAGTTCCTGGAGGTGCGCCGCGTCGGCCGCGGTGGCGCGTCCCTCGGGCGAAGCGAACGCGGCGTGCAGCTCATCCATCGAGTCCCATTCCAGTTCGGCGACCAGGTAGTACGGGAAGCCGCCGCGGACAGCGACCAGGTCGCGGCCGATCGTGTAGCGGCGCAGCCCCGGGAGGCGGCGTGCGAGCGGGATGTGGGCATCGTGGTAGTGCCGATCGAATGCCGCGGGGTCGGTGGGTGTCTCGTACAGGGCGATGAAACGGGCGGTCATCAGGCGGCCCTCCGGTAGCGGGTGAGGACGGCGGCACCGACCCGCTCGACGGCCAGGCACTCCAGCTCGGCGTGGGGGCCATCGGTCGGGAAGAGCCGCCGGCCGGTGCCGAGGACAGTGGGGAAGGTCAGCAGCCGGTACTCGTCGATCATGTCCGCGGCCATCAGCCGGTCCACGACGCCCAGACTCCCGGCGACGATCACGTCCCGCCGCTCGCGCTTGACGGCGTCGACCAGATCGCCGTCAAGGAGCTGGGAGTTCGCCCACACCGAGGTGTCGGCGTGGGTCAGGGTGCGAGAGGCGATCAGCTTCGGGACGGCGTTCATCTGCGCGGCAAACGGGTCGTCGCGGCCCGGCCAGAGCCGCGAGAACAGCTGCCAGGTGGCGCGCCCGAGCAGCAGTACGCCCTCGTCCAGCGTGCGGCCGAGCCGGAACTTGTCCCCGGCGACCGCCTCCGGGCCGTGCCGGAATGCCCAGCCGCCCCGCGGCGTGCCGGCGGACCCGTCCGGGTCGGACACGATCCCGTCCAGGGTGATGAACTCGATGACGATGACGCTCACGATGAGACTCCCTTCGGTACGGTGCTCATCGGTACGTACCGGCCACACCGCCCCGACTCATCGCTCCCGGCGGAACTCGTTGTCGGGAATCTCTCCCGGCAACTCGAAGGCGTCGAAGACGCGCGGATCGGCGAACACGACGTTGTGCGCGACCCGTCCGTCGGTGACGGTGAAGACCTGCACGGTGTGCAGACGGCGCCCGCCGCCGGGCTCCGGCGCGTACGCGGCGAGTGCGGGCTGCCTGTTGGCGGTGAGCTCCCGCATGGCCCAGTCCGTGCCGCGCATCTGGAACACCCGCTCCAGGAAACGGCCGTAGTCCCGGCTGCCTCGGTACCACAGCGGTACCGGGGGCATCTCCAGCACCGCGTCGTCGGCCAGCAGCCGCACCAGAGCGGGTACATCCGCCGCCTCGAACGCCTGCATGTACCGCTGGATGACCGCCCGCACCTCCGGATCGTCCGGCTCGGTGACCGCACCGGCATCGCCCACGTTGGCGAGGGCGGCACGGGCGCGCTGCAAGGCGCTGTTGACCGCCGCGACCGTAGTCCCCAACTGCTCAGCGACCTCGGCGGCGGTGAACGCCAGCACGTCGCGCAATACCAGCACCGCCCGCTGCCGCGCCGGCAGGACCTGCACCGCCGCCACCCACGCGAGCCGCAGATCGGCCCTGACCTCCACATCGAACCGCGCGTCGGGGAACGGCTCCAGCCAGGGCACATCGAGCGCCGGCATCAGTGGCGCCTCGGGATCGTCGCTCGCCACCCCCAACCCGGACGGCAGCGGACGCCGCCCGCGCCCCTCCAGCGCGGTCAGGCACACATTGGTCGCGATCCGGTACAGCCAGGTCCGCACCGACGCGCGCACCGGATCGTACCGATCACGGGCCTTCCAGGCACGCAGCAGCGTCTCCTGCACCAGATCCTCGGCCTCGTGCACCGAACCCAACATCCGGTAGCAGAACGCCACCAACTCACCCCGGTACAGCTCGAAGTCCACAGGCTCATCATGCTGCACCGGTCTTGCCGGCTCTACCAAAAGCCGTTGATCATGTGGCTGCCGGCTTGTTCGCTCGTTGCTCTGATCGTGGGGGAGAGACAGCTGCGGCCGTGCATCGTGGCGGATGAACTGTGATCGCTGATCGAGCCGTTGCTGCCGGAACCGGCGCCGAAGCAGGTCGAAGGACGACCTCGAGTGCCGGACCGGCAGGCCCTGTGCGGATCTTGTTCGTGCTGCACACGGGATCCAGTGGGAGTACCTGCCGCAGGAGCTGCGCCTCGGCTCGGGGATGACGTGTTGGCGGTGCCTGGCAGCCTGGAACGAGGCCGGTGTCTGGGACCAGTTGCATGCGGTGCTGCTGCTGAAGGAGCTGCGCTCGAAGCAGAAGGTGGACCGGTCGCGGGCGGTGATCGATTTCTCCTGCGGCAGCGCGGCATCCGGCCCGCGATCGCGGCACGAGACCAGCCACACGGCACCGGCCTGGGCGTCTTCCGCTGGGTCGTCGAACGCACCATCGCCTGGCTCCATGGCTTCCGCCGGCTTCGGATCCGATGGGAACGTCGCGACGACCTCCAGAAGCGTTCCTGGGTCTCGCCGTCTGCCTGATCACCCACCGCCACGTCCAACGCCTTTGCTGGGACCTCTAAAAGCCTGATGCGGAACCGAGGGAAGGATGAGCAGCACGCCGTCCTGCTCGCCGACGACCATCCCCTGGTGCGCCAGGGAATGCGAGCGGTCCTCGACACCGTCGCCGACATCGAGTTGGCCGGTGAGGTCGGGGGCGGCCTCGAAGCCGTCCGCCGGGCCATCGAACTGCTGCCCGACGTCATCGTGATGGACCTGCAGCTGCCCGGACCGCACGGCATCGAGACCACCCGGCAGATCCGGACCCGGGTGCCGGACGCGGCTGTATCGGTCCTGACGATGGTCGAGGACGACACGACAGTCTTCGCCGCCGTCCAGACCGGCGCACTCGGCTACCTCGTCAAGGTGGTCGACGGAGCGGACATCGCCGCCGCCATCCACGCCGCCGCGGCCGGGCAGCCGGTCTTCGGCGCGGCACTGGCAGGCCGGCTGCGGACCTGGTTCGTCTCGCCACCGCCGCCGGATCGCCCGTTCCCCGAACTCACCCCACGCGAGCGGGACATCCTCGACCACCTCGCGGCCGGACTGTCCAACGCCGAGATCGGCCGGTGCCTGCACCTGTCCGGCAAGACGGTGGCGAACAACGTCTCGGCGATCCTCGCCAAGCTGCACCTCACCCAGCGCAGCCAGGCCATCGTCCGGGCACGCGATGCCGGTCTGGGCCGTTCGCCCTGAGAACTCCCCTCGCGGCCAGCACTTCGAGCGAACCGGCCTCAAGGCCGTCCAGCGCCGCCCTGGCGATCACGTCCGGGTCCGACTTCGCGTCCTCGATGCCCGCCATCATGCCGGTGTCGACGCTCGCCATGGCCAGTGCCGTGACCTGGGTCACCTGCGCGGCGAGTTCGTACCGGACGCCGTTGGTCAGGGCCCAGGCGGCAGCCTTGGACGCGCCGTAGGTGTTGGAGTGCTCGTACGCCATCCACGCCATGACCGACAACACGTTCAGCACGGCACCGCCGCCGTTGGCGCCCAGGACCGGCGCGAAGGCGCGCACCAGCGCAGGGTGGCCAAGAAGTTGGTCTCCGTCTCGAGCCGGATGTCCTCCTCCGTGCCGTCGGTGAGCCGGGCGAAGGTCGACACTCCGGCGTTGGCGACGAGCAGGGTCGTGTCGCCGGCCGTGGCGGCGGCCCGGGCAATGGATGCGTCATCGGTGACGTCGAGCATCAGCGGGACGACACCGGGAAGCTCCGGGACGGTCTCCGGTCGGCGCGCGCCCGCGTAGACCTTCTGGCCCCCCTGCGCCGCAACTCGGCGACGAAGCTGTGCCCGACACCCCGGTTCGCGCCCGTGACCAGCGCGACCTCGTTTCGCCCCGCAGGTGCGTATGCTCCGCGCCGAACGGGACCGTCTCGCGGCCCCGGTCGAGGAGATGACCCACACCCTGCACCGCCTCGCCCAGCTCATCACCCCGCTGTTCGGCGTCTCGAAGTCCGCGGCTGACCGCGTCGTCGACAACCTCGGCTCTCGCTCCAGCCATGCAAGCGATTCCGCGAGGACGCTGTACTCGTCGTCGACGGCTCTCTCGTACGCACCCGCGACCACACCGTCGCCGGGCAGTCGAAGAATGACCGGTACTCCACCAACCACCAGGTCGTGGTCGACGCCGACACACGCCTGGTCGTCGTGGTCGGCCGACCGCTCCCTGGGAACCGCGCCGACTCCAGGGGTGCGGGCGGTGGGTGCGTGCTCCCGTTGACCGCGGCCGCCTCCGGTACCGCGCCCTGTCATCGACCGAGATCCGCACAGCGATGTGGTTGACGATTAAACAAGATGGTTTAATCTTCATCCATACGTCGGTGATCGACGCCGCTTCGCGCAGCGCGTCGTGTCCGACGCCGGTGCACCACGCGTGGCGCACCGTACGCATCCTCAGGATCGGAGACGACTTCCATGACCAGCCCTGTCCGCCTCGCCGTCATCTACTACTCCTCCACCGGATTCTCGGCCGAGATCGCCAAGGAGATCTCGGAGGCGGCCGAGAAGGCGGGCGCCGAGGTGCGCCTGCTGAAGGCCGCGGAACTGGCCCCCGAGGCCGCCATCGCCTCGAATGAGGCGTGGGCCGCCCACGCCGCGGCGAGCGCGGGCATTCCGGAGGCCACGACCGCTGACGTCGAGTGGGCGGACGCGATCGTCTTCGGCACCCCCACCCGCTTCGGGAACATCTCGTCCCAGCTGAAGCAGTTCATCGACACCCTGGGCGGCCTGTGGGCGCAGGGCAAGCTGGCCAACAAGGTCTACAGCGGCTTCGTGACGACCGCCACGGCCCACGGCGGCCAGGAGTCGACGCTGCTCGCCCTGTACAACTCGATCCACCACTTCGGCGGCATCATCGTGTCCCCGGGCTACACCGACCCCGTCAAGTTCGTCGACGGCAACCCCTACGGCACCTCGCACGTCGACGCCCAGGGCAACAACCCGGTCGGCGATGAGACCCGCAACGCCGCCCGCCACCAGGCCGAGCGCGTGGTTCAGGTCGCCGCCGCCCTGAAGGGCGGCCTCGCCTGACCTGCCCCGGAGTGCGGCCAGTCCAAGGGACGCCGTATGCCTGGCCGCACCGCCCGTCCGGCAGCCGACGCGCTGCCGGACGGGCGGTCAGGGCTGCCCCGGGGGTGGTGGC
>NZ_MUBM01000323.1 GCF_002154505.1 Streptomyces carpinensis
TTGGACCCCTCGGCGCCGAGGACCTGCTTGCCCTTCGCCTGGATCTTCTTCCCGTCGGCGACCAGCTCGGCCCAGGTGGTGGGCGGCTTGGCGATCCCGGCGTCGGCGAAGATCTTCTTGTTGTAGTAGAGCGCGTACGCCATCGAATACAGCGGCACGGCGGCCGGGTCCTGGCCCTGGACGCCGGTCGAGCCGAGGGCGGAGTCGACGAATCGGTCCTTGCCGCCGATCTTCGCGAAGTTCTTCGCGTCCCACGGCAGCAGCGCACCGGTGGCCTGGAGGGAGGCGCTCCAGGTGTTGCCGATGTTGAGGACGTCGGGTCCCTGCCCGGAGGTGGTCGCGGTCAGGATCCGGTTGAGCAGATCCGACCAGGGCACGACCTCCAGTTTCACCTTGATCCCGTACTGCTTCTCGAACTTGTCGAGCTCGGGCTGGAGGACCTTCTTGTCGATCTCGACGCTTGCGCCCTGGTTGGAGGCCCAGTACGTGAGGGTCTTCGGCGAGTCGTTGGACCCGCCGCCCGTCGACGAACCGCCTCCGCAGGCCGAGGCGGCAAGGGCGAGAGACATGGTGACGGCGCCTACGGCCGCGGCTCGGATGCTGCGCATGGCTCCTGGGGTCCCTTTCCGGGAGTCGAGAAGCCGAGGGAGCGTTCGACTCTTGAAGCGCCCTCACGGCTTAATTTAGGACGTGAGTTAAACCCTTCGAGGAAGGCCCGTCAAGGGCTACGGCAGGGTGAATCGGTCGGGGCAGTGGATGCG
>NZ_MUBM01000324.1 GCF_002154505.1 Streptomyces carpinensis
CGCCTGCCGCCTGCCGCCTGCGCCACGGCCAGGGACGGCCAGGGACGGTGACCGGCCACCGCCAGGAACAGTGAAGATCCTGTAAGGGCTCCCGGGCGATCCTAGGGAGTGGGGTGTGGAGAGTGGGGGCCCAGGGACAGACGCCTCCGGACCGGCGGTTAGCGTGGAGCGGTGAGTGAGACGACGACCCCTGCCCTCCAGTACCGCTTCGACGGCCCGGAAGACGCCCCGGTCCTCATCCTCGGCCCCTCACTCGGGACGACATGGCACATGTGGGACCGCCAGGTCCCGGAGCTGACGAAGCAGTGGCGTGTCTTCCGGTACGACCTGCCGGGCCACGGCGGCGCACCCGCGCACCCGGCGGGCTCGGTCGCCGACCTGACCGCCCGGCTGCTCGCCACCCTCGACGCGCTGGGTGTGCAGCGCTTCGGCTACGCGGGCTGCGCGCTCGGCGGTGCCGTCGGCGTCGAGCTGGCCCTGCGCCACCCCGAACGCCTCGCCTCCCTCGCGCTGATCGCCGCCTCGCCCCGGTTCGGCACCGCCGACGAGTTCCGGCAGCGCGGAGTGATCGTCCGCACCAACGGGCTCGACCCCATCGCCCGTACGTCACCGGACCGATGGTTCACCCAGGGGTTCGCCGCCGCCCAGCCCGCGATCACCGAGTGGGCCGTGCAGATGGTGCGCACCACCGACCCCGGCTGCTACATCGCCGCCTGCGAGGCGCTGGCCGCCTTCGACGTCCGCGCCGAACTCGGCCGCGTCGGCGCGCCCACGCTCGTCCTGGTCGGCTCCGAGGACCAGGTCACCGGCCCCGCCGAGGCCCGCACCCTGGTCGCCGGCATCCGCGACGCCCGCCTCGCCGTCGTACCCGGCGCCTCCCACCTGGTCCCGGTGGAGCAGCCCGCCGCCGTCACCGATCTGCTGGTCCGGCACTTCTCCACCGCCTGGCAGCCCGGCTTCGAGCCCGGTACCGGGCAGATGGCGATCGTCGCGGTGCCGCCCAAGCCGGTCCTGGCCGCGCCCGTGCAGGCGCCCCGCTCCGCGCCGATCGCCGAGATCGCCCCGGCGGCCGTGCCGGCCCGGCCCACCGGCCGGCCGGACGCCTACGACGTCGGTCTCAAGATCCGCCGCGAGGTGCTGGGCGATGCGCACGTCGACCGGGAGCTGGCCGGGGCCGACGACTTCTCCGGCGACTTCCAGGAGTTCCTCACCCGCTGCGCCTGGGGCGAGATCTGGGACCGCCCGGGTCTGGACCGGCGCACCCGCAGCTGCGTCGCCCTCACCGCCCTGGTCGTCGGCGGCCACCTGGACGAGCTCGCCGCCCACACCCGGGCCGCCCTGCGCAACGGACTCACCCCGGACGAGATCAAGGAGGTCCTGCTCCAGACGGCGGTCCACTGCGGCATGTCCGCCGCGGGCAGCGCCTTCCGGGTGGCCCAGCAGGTCATACGCGAGGAGACGACCCCCGCGGAGTGAGAGCCGTGATCGTCAACCGGGCACCACGGGCACCAGCCTGATGGTGCTCCCGCGGCGGTCCCGCGCGGCAGGATGGGACGCATGAAGCTCACGAAGAAGTCCCACGCCTGCGTCCGCCTCGAGAAGGACGGGCGCACGCTCGTCATCGACCCCGGCACCTTCAGCGAGGAGGACGCCGCGGTCGGCGCGGAGGCCATCCTGGTCACGCACGAGCATCTCGACCACTTCGACGAGGACCGGCTGCGGGCCGGCATGGAGGCCAACCCGGCCGCCGAGATCTGGACCCTGAAGTCGGTCGCGGAGAAGATCTCGGCGGCGTTCCCGGGCCGGGTCCACACGGTCGGGCACGGCGACACCTTCACCGCCGCGGGCTTCGACGTGCAGGTCCACGGCGAGCTGCACGCGGTGATCCACCCGGACATCCCGCGCATCACCAACGTCGGCTACCTGATCGACGGCGGCAAGGTCTTCCACCCCGGTGACGCGCTCACCGTGCCCGACCAGCCGGTCGAGACGCTGATGCTGCCGGTCATGGCGCCCTGGAACAAGATCGCCGAAGTGATCGAGTACGTCCGCGAGGTCAAGCCGCAGCGCGCCTACGACATCCACGACGCGCTCCTGACCGACCTGGCCCGCCCCATCTACGACAACCAGATCGGCGCGCTGGGCGGCGCGGAACACCTCAGGCTGACGCCGGGGGCCTCCGCCGAGGTCTGACCGCCGCGGTCACCGGGCCGGGCGGGACGCGTTGTCAGTCCCGCCCGGTAGGTTGTGAGGCATGCGCATCGCGACCTGGAACGTCAACTCGATCACCGCCCGCCTGCCGAGGCTGCTGGCCTGGCTGGAGACCAGCCGCACCGACGTGCTCTGCATCCAGGAGGCCAAGATCGCCGAGGACCAGTTCCCGTTCGACCGGCTGCGCGACCTCGGCTACGAGGCGGCGGTGCACGCCACCGGCAGGTGGAACGGCGTGGCGGTGCTCTCCCGCGTGGGCCTGGAGGACGTGGTGAAGGGCCTGCCCGGCGACCCCGGCTACGAGGGCGTCCAGGAGCCCCGCGCCATCTCCGCGACCTGCGGCCCGGTCCGCGTCTGGTCGGTCTACGTGCCGAACGGCCGTGAGGTGGAGCACCCCCACTACGTCTACAAGCTGCAGTGGTTCGAGGCGCTGAGGGCGGCCGTCGCGGGCGACGCGGGCGGCAGCCGCCCGTTCGCCGTCCTCGGCGACTACAACGTGGCGCCGACCGATGACGACGTCTACGACCCGGCCGTCTTCGAGGGCGCCACCCACGTCACCCCCGCCGAGCGTGCCGCCCTCACCGCCCTGCGCGAGACCGGCCTGTCGGACGTGGTCCCGCGGCCCCTGAAGTACGACCACCCGTTCACCTACTGGGACTACCGCCAGCTCTGCTTCCCCAAGAACCGCGGCATGCGCATCGACCTGGTGTACGCCAACGAGCCCTTCGCCAAGGCGGTCACCGACGCCTACGTGGACCGTGAGGAGCGCAAGGGCAAGGGGGCCTCGGACCATGCTCCCGTCGTGGTCGACCTGGACGTGTAGACACGACACCGGCGTCCGCCCTGTGGTGTGTGTCACGGTACCGGTGTCACGCTGGAGCCATGAACATCCCGTTTGTGGGCAACTGGCGCAAGAAGCAGGCGTCGACCCTGGGTGTCGCGGTGCTCGCGGCCGACGACGGCTCACCGGACCTCGAGGGTGTCGCCGATCTCCTGTCCACCTGTGAGCTGCTGCGCGCGCAGGCGTCCGAGGCGGACGTCCGGCTCGACGAGTCGGCGGCCTCGCTGGAGGCGCTCGACCAGCTCCTGCCGCGCTGGCGGGACGACGCGGAGAAGGCATCGTGGCTGGGCAACGACGCGGGACTGTATCTGGGCACGGTCATCGTGCGCACCGTCCCCGGCGCGGCCTGGGAGATCCGCCCACGCCGCAGGCCCGTCGTGCGGCTCGCCTCCGGGCGGGAGTTCGACGTCGTCGAGGCCGGACACGCGTGGGCCGAGAGCGGTGTGCCCGAACTCTCCCAGCTGTACGCCGAGGTCGCGGAGACCTGAGGGCTCCGGCGCCGGGCCCCGCGCGGACTCGTGGTGCGCGTCCCGCGTGACGTCCTCCGGTGCGAATCGGGGCAACGCCCGGACGCGGCGCCCCGAACCTCGACTACGATGTGCCGTTCACGGCCGTTCGTAGGGGGACAGCGGTTCACAGAGCCATACCCGGCCGGCGGCAGCCGGAGATCACTGCTCGCGCGGCGGGACGGACCGCCACGACGTGCCCGCCCGCCGGCGAGCAGAAGGTCAGCTGCGCGCCGGACGGGTAGTGCTCGGTGCCGAACCGGCCTCCGGCGCCGGCAGCGGGGTCTGGGCCGCCCGGGTCACGTCCCCCTCCAGTTCCACCACGTCCGGGCCGTACGCCTGGGAGTTGACCACCTTCAGCAGCAGTACGAACGAACCGTTTCCGTACTTGCGGGCCAGCCGCTCGTGGTTGCGGGCGAGATAGCGGGTCGCGGCCTGGTTGGTGATCGCACGCTGGCCGCAGAAGAGGAACACCGGCCGGGACTGGCCCGCGGTGATCCGGGCCAGCAGGACGTATTCCGTGACGCCGGCGTCCAGGCGGTAGCGCTCGCCGCCGATCTGGAAGGCGCCCCGGTCCGGGCCAGGTTCGCTGTCGACGTCGACCCGTACGCCGGGCAGCATGACCGACATGTGCGCGAGCATCCGCCGGTTCGACCCCGGTCCGCCCACGCAGAACTCGGTCCGTTCGCCGAAGCCCTGCTGTGCCGCGTCCTGGGTGACGACCTGGGCGTTCGCGCCGCAGTCCTTGATCAGCGCGGACAGTTCCAGGAGGGCGAAGACGTCGTAGCGGTGCACGGCCAGGTCCGGGCTGCCGGCGTCCCGGTTCACCACGAGCAGCGACTCGGAGTTCTCGGGCAGCCCGAAGAACGCCTGCTTGCGCCGCAGCTTGCGCTTCCAGAGGTAGGTGCGGGTCAGCCAGCCGAACGCGGCACTGACGCCGGCCGCGATCACGCCCAGGACGATGTTGCGCACGTCGTCATTCATGGGCGCGCATGGTAGCGGGCGAACGCAAACCCGTGTTCGAAACCGGTTTCCGCGCTCCACCTGACGTGACCATGGTGATGGAATAGGCTGCCTGAACGGCCCTTTCCTGGAGGTGCGGATGCGTCGCCCTGTGGCACGGAAACTGGCGGTCCTCGCGGTCTCGGCCGCCGTGGTCTCGGTGGGGGCCGCAGCGCCACCGACCGCGCACCCGGGCGACACCAAGCCCAAACCGGCCGCGAAGGTACCCGTGGCCGTCGGCTACGGCGGCGCCGTAGCAAGCGTGGACCAGGACGCCTCCGCGGCAGGCATAGAGGTGTTGCGCAAGGGTGGCAACGCCGTCGACGCGGCCGTCGCCACCGCGGCGGCCCTCGGTGTCACCGAGCCGTACTCCGCCGGCGTCGGCGGGGGCGGCTACTTCGTCTACTACGACGCCCGTACCCGCACCGTCCACACCATCGACGGCCGCGAGACCGCGCCGCTGAGCGCCGACTCCGATCTCTTCGTCGAGAACGGCAAGCCGCTCGCCTTCAACGACGCCGTCAGCAGCGGCCTGAGCGTGGGAACGCCGGGCACGCCCGCCACCTGGCAGACGGCGCTGGACGAGTGGGGCACCAGGCGGCTCGGTACGGTCCTGAAGCCCGCCGAGCGGCTCGCCCGCGACGGCTTCACCGTCGACGACACCTTCCGTTCGCAGACGGCCTCGAACGAGACCCGCTTCCGCTACTTCCCGGACACCGCGAAGCTGTTCCTGCCGGACGGCCGGCTCCCGGTCGTCGGCTCCACCTTCAAGAACCCCGAACTCGCCCGCACGTACGAAGAACTGGGCCGCAAGGGCGTCGGCGCGATCTACCGCGGGGACATCGGTGACGACATCGTCAAGACCGTCAACCACCCGCCGGTGGACCCGGCCTCCGGCTGGAACGCGCGCCCGGGCGGCCTGTCCGACAAGGACCTCGCGGTCTACCAGGCCAAACTCCAGGCGCCCACCAGAGTCTCGTACCGCGGCCTCAACGTGTACTCCATAGCGCCCTCCTCCTCCGGGGGCACCACCGTCGGCGAGGCGCTCAACATCCTGGAGAAGACGGACCTCGGCAAGGCGAGCGAGGTCCAGTACCTGCACCACTTCATCGAGGCGAGCCGCATCGCCTTCGCGGACCGCGGACGCTGGGTCGGCGACCCCGCCTTCGAGGACGTGCCCACGAAGGGACTCCTCTCCCAGCGGTTCGCCGACTCCCGCGCCTGCCTCATCAAGGACGACGCGGTCCTCACGAGCCCGCTCGCGCCCGGCGACCCGAGCCACCCCGCGGCCTGCTCCACCGGGGGCACCGCGGCACCGACGACGTACGAGGGCGAGAACACCACGCATCTGACGGTCGCCGACCGGTGGGGCAACGTCGTCTCCTACACGCTCACCATCGAGCAGACCGGCGGCAGCGGCATCACCGTCCCCGGCCGGGGCTTCCTGCTCAACAACGAGCTGACGGACTTCTCCTTCGCCCCGGCCAACCCGGCCGTGCACGACCCGAACCTGCCCGGCCCGGGCAAGCGGCCGCGCTCCTCGATCTCGCCGACGATCGTGCTGGACGCCCACAACCGGCCGGTGGTGGCGCTCGGTTCGCCGGGCGGCGCGACCATCATCACCACCGTGCTGCAGACCCTGACCGGGTTCCTCGACCGGCACCTGCCGCTGGTCGACGCGATCGCCGCCCCCCGCGCCAGCCAGCGCAACGCGGCCCAGACGGAACTCGAACCCGGCCTCTACGACAGCGGGTTGAGGAAGCAGTTGGAGGCCATCGGCCACTCCTTCAAACTCAACCCGGAGATCGGCGCGGCCACCGGCGTGCAGCGCCTGCCGAACGGCGAGTGGCTGGCCGCGGCGGAGAAGGTACGGCGCGGCGGCGGCTCGGCGATGGTGGTGCACCCGGCACCGTAGAACGACCCGGGCATCGGGGTGCCGGGGCACATGCCCGGAAGCCGGCCCCGATGCCCGGAAGCTCTCCTTACTCGGTGGGAGCGACCGTTGGCTCCCGGTCCTGGGTGCGGAACACCAGGCGGCCGTCCTCCACGTCCACCGTGACCCGGCTGCCCTCGCGGACCCGGCCGTCCAGCAGGAGACGGGAGAGCTGGTTGTCGACCTCGCGCTGGATGGTGCGGCGCAGCGGGCGGGCGCCGTACTCCGGCTGGTAGCCGCGCTGCGCCAGCCAGTCCACGGCCGCGTCGGTGAACTCGGCTGTGACGCCCTGTGCGTGCATCAGGCGGCGGGTCTTCTCCAGCAGCAGGTCGGTGATCTGCCGCAACTGCTCGGCGGTGAGCTGCCTGAAGACCACGATCTCGTCGATGCGGTTGAGGAACTCGGGCCGGAAGTGGTCCCGCAGCGGGCGCAGGATCTGCTCGCGCCGCGCCTCCTCGTCGGCGTCGGCGCCGCCCGCTCCGAACCCGATGCCCGCGCCGCGCCGGGTGATGGCCTCGGAGCCGAGGTTGCTGGTCATCACGATGACGGTGTTGGTGAAGTCCACCGTGCGGCCCTGGGAGTCGGTGAGCCGTCCGTCGTCGAGCACCTGGAGCAGGATGTTGAAGACGTCCGGATGGGCCTTCTCGACCTCGTCGAGCAGAAGCAGCGAGTACGGGTGCCGGCGCACCACCTCGGTGAGCTGACCGGCCTCCTCGTGGCCGACGTAGCCGGGCGGGGCGCCCACCAGGCGGCTGACGGTGTGCCGTTCCTGGTACTCGCTCATGTCGAGGCGGACCATCCGGTCCTCGCTGCCGAACAGCGCTTCGGCCAGCGCCCGGGCCAGTTCCGTCTTGCCGACGCCGGTGGGGCCGAGGAACATGAAGCTGCCGATCGGCCGGTCCGGGCTCGCCAGCCCGGCACGGGAGCGCAGCACCGCCTCCGAGACCACGCCGACGGCCTCTTCCTGGCCGACCACCCGCCGGTGCAGGTGCTCCTCCAGGCCGAGCAGCCGCTCCTTCTCCTCCTGGGTGAGGCTGCTGACCGGGATGCCGGTCTGCCGGGACACCACCTCGGCGATGGACTCGGCGGTGACCTCCAGCTGTCCCTCGTCGGCCTCCTCCTCCCCGCCGGTCTCGGAGATCCGCCGCTTCAGCTCGGAGATTCGGTCGCGCAACTGCGTGGCCTGCTCGTAGCTCTCGTCCGCGACCGCCTGGTCCTTGTCCAGGGTGAGCTGCTCGACCTCGCGCTCCATGGCCCGTACGTCCGTGCCCTTGGTCCGCGCCCGCAGCCGTACCCGGGCGCCCGCCTGGTCGATCAGGTCGATGGCCTTGTCCGGCAGCCGCCGGTCGGTCAGATAGCGGTCCGACAGCTCCACGGCGGCCACCAGCGCCTCGTCGGTGTAGCGGACCTGGTGGTGCGCCTCGTAGCGGTCGCGCAGCCCGCGCAGGATCTCGATGGCGTCCGCCACGGACGGCTCGGGCACCAGGATCGGCTGGAACCGCCGGGCCAGCGCCGCGTCCTTCTCGATCCGCCGGTACTCCTCCAGCGTGGTCGCGCCCACGATGTGCAGCTCGCCGCGGGCCAGGGCGGGCTTGAGGATGTTGCTCGCGTCCATCGAACCGCCCTCGCCGCCCCCGCCGGCACCGACCACGGTGTGCAGCTCGTCGATGAAGACGATCAGCCGCTCGGAGTTGGTCCGGATCTCGGTGACGATGTTGTTCAGCCGCTCCTCGAAGTCGCCCCGGTAGCGGGTGCCGGCGACCACGCCCGTCAGGTCCAGGGCCACCACACGGCGGTTGATCAGGATGTCGGGCACGTCCCCGTCGGCGATCCGCTGGGCCAGGCCCTCGACGATGGCGGTCTTGCCGACGCCCGCGTCGCCGATCAGCACGGGGTTGTTCTTGCCGCGCCGGGAGAGTACCTCGATGGTCTGCTCGATCTCCTGGTCCCGGCCGATCACCGGATCGATGCGTCCCTGCCGGGCCAGGTCGGTGAGGTCGCGCCCGTACTTGTCCAGGGTGGGCGTCGCCGTGGTCCGCTGCCGCTCGGCCCTCGGCTGCGCGGTGGTCTCCGGTGCCTCGGCGGGCAGGCCGGAAGCGGCGAAGCGGGCCTGGTTCAGGATGTGCCCGGCCGCGGAGTCGGGGTTGGCGGCGAGCGCGCTGAGCACGTGCTCCGGGCCGATGTACCCGGCGCCGCTGGCCCGCGCCATGTCGTGCGCGTCCAGCAGGGCGCGCTTGACGGCCGGGGTGAGGGAGAGGGAGGTCGGCGCGGGCGCCTCGCCCGGCGGGTTGTGGACGGGGCCCGACCGTTCGTCGATCTGCGAGGCGATCGAGTCCGGGTCCGCGCCGGCCCGGCTGAGCAGGCTGCGGGTGGGCTCGGTGGAGAGCGCCGCCCGCAGCAGGTGCTCGGTGTCCAGGTCCCGGCTGCCGTGGTCGGCGGCGTACTGCGCCGCGCCCTTGACGAGCTCCCGGGCGGGCTGGCTGAGCAGTCTGCCGATGTCGACGTGCCGGGGGCCGGGGCGTGGTCCGCCGCCGAAGAAGCGGGCGAAGAATTCGCCGAAGGGGTCGCCCTCCGGACCGATGAAGCCGCTGGTCATCGTTTTCCGTTCCTTCGCTGACGACTTGCTCCCGCCGGGTAACCGGGATGGGTGGGGCTCATGCCACGATTGCATGTTCCGTTTCTTCGGGCATGTCGAGCGCCTGTGAGCCCGGGACCTGGGTCTGTCGCGCGGGCGCGGTGTCGTCGTGGTCGCCCGCGCCCACGCGGTGGAGCCGCATGTCGGTGCGGCCCTGCGCCCCTGGGCGGGCGGCTCTAGCGTTGCGTGAGAACGCGCGGTCCCGAGTCCGTGATCGCCACCGTGTGCTCCACGTGGGCCGCCCGGGAGCCGTCGTCCGTGCGGAGGGTCCAGCCGTCCGGGGCCGCGTGGTAGCCGTCCGTGCCGCCGGCGATCAGCATGGGTTCGATCGCGAGGACCATGCCGTGGCGCAGGGGGAGTCCCCGGCCCGGGCGGCCCTCGTTCGGCACGGCGGGGTCCTCGTGCATGTGGCGGCCCACACCGTGGCCGCCGAAGCCGTCCGGGACGCCGTAGCCCGCCGCGCGGCACACCGAGCCGATGGCGTGGGCGATGTCGCCGATGCGGTTGCCGACGACGGCGGCCTCGATGCCCGCCGCGAGCGCCCGCTCGGCGGTCTCGACCAGCCTCAGGTCCGCGCGGCGCGGTCGGCCCACCACGAAGCTGATCGCCGAGTCGCCGACCCAGCCGCCCAGCTCGGCGCCGAAGTCGAGGGAGACCAGGTCGCCGTCGCGCAGCCGGTAGCGGGTGGGGATGCCGTGCACGATCGCGTCGTTGACCGAGGCGCAGAGCACCGCGGGGAAGGGCGTCGGGGCGAAGGTGGGCCGGTAACCGAGGAACGGGGAGGTCGCGCCCGCCTCGCGCAGCACGTCGTGCGCCAGCTCGTCCAGCTCCAGGAGGGAGACCCCCACGTCCGCCGCCTGCTGCGCGGCGGTCAGTGCCCGCGCCACGACCTGACCGGCCTCGTACATGGCATCGATCGATGTGTCCGTCTTCAGTTCCACCATGCCAATTACTATACCGGTATTTGAATCACGGTCATCGCCGTAGAATGACGGCATGGTGCGCACCCCACTCACTCCCGAAGAGCGCGAACGCGGTGAGCGGCTCGGGCGGCTGCTGCGCGAGGCGCGCGGCGACCGCAGCATGATGGAGATCGCCGCGAGCGCGGGCATCTCCGCGGAGACCCTGCGCAAGATCGAGACCGGCCGGGCCCCGACCCCGGCGTTCTTCACGGTGGCCGCGCTGGCCCGCGCCCTCGGCCTGTCGATGGACGAGATGGTCGGGCGCTGCACACCGGCCGAGGTGTGAGGCGGGGCGGCACGCATCCGGCGGCCGGCCGGCGCTCACCCACAGGAGTGTGAAACACGATCGACTCCGCGGGTTCACGACGATGGTCTTGGCAAGGCCGTCCCGGAGGCTTACGTTCGTGCCTCTAGGCTCGTTCTACGGGCGTAGAGGCTGGGAGCCCGTGTCACATCCCCGGCCGGGTGCGCGACGCCTGGCACGCACGCTCGCCGCATTGCCGAAACGCCCACGTGGCTCCGCCACGAGGGTGCTGCGGCGCCTTGCGATCGCACGCACCAGACGCCGCGCGCTGATCCGGCCGGGGATGTGACACAGGCTCTGACGTACGTCGAAGGAGCAGCTCATGGCCAACGTCGTCCGTGCGGCCCTGGTACAGGCCACCTGGACCGGTGACACCGAGTCCATGGTCGCCAAGCACGAGCAGCACGCCCGTGAGGCGGCCCGCCAGGGTGCGAAGATCATCGGGTTCCAGGAAGTCTTCAACTCGCCGTACTTCTGCCAGGTCCAGGAGCCCGAGCACTACCGCTGGGCCGAGCCGGTCCCGGACGGTCCGACGGTGCGCCGGATGCGGGACCTGGCCCGCGAGACCGGCATGGTGATCGTCGTGCCGGTCTTCGAGGTCGAACAGTCCGGCTTCTACTACAACACCGCCGCCGTGATCGACGCCGACGGCAGCTACCTCGGCAAGTACCGCAAGCACCACATCCCGCAGGTCAAGGGCTTCTGGGAGAAGTACTACTTCAAACCCGGCAACCTCGGCTGGCCCGTCTTCGACACCGCCGTCGGCAGGGTCGGCGTGTACATCTGCTACGACCGGCACTTCCCGGAGGGCTGGCGCCAGCTCGGCCTCAACGGCGCCCAGCTGGTCTACAACCCCTCCGCCACCCACCGCGGCCTGTCCTCCTACCTGTGGCAGCTGGAGCAGCCGGCGGCGGCCGTCGCCAACGAGTACTTCGTCGCCGCGATCAACCGCGTCGGCCGGGAGGAGTACGGCGACAACGACTTCTACGGGACGAGCTACTTCGTCGACCCGCGCGGTCAGTTCGTCGGGGACGTCGCCGGCGACTCCAAGGAGGAGCTGGTGGTCCGCGACCTCGACTTCGACCTCATCGAAGCGGTGCGGCAGCAGTGGGCCTTCTACCGCGACCGCCGCCCCGACGCCTACGAAGGGCTGGTTAAGCCGTGAACGACCTGTACGACCGTCACCGGGCCGTCCTGCCCGACTGGCTCGCCCTCTACTACGAGGACCCGCTGGAGATCACCCACGGCGAGGGCCGGCACGTGTGGGACGCCGAGGGCCGGCGCTACCTCGACTTCTTCGGCGGGATCCTGACCACGATGACCGCCCACGCGCTGCCCGAGGTCACCAAGGCGGTGAGCGAGCAGGCCGGCCGGATCATCCACTCGTCCACGCTCTACCTCAACCGGCCCATGGTGGAACTGGCCGAGCGCATCGCCCAGCTGAGCGGCATCCCGGACGCCCGGGTCTTCTTCACCACCTCCGGCACCGAGGCCAACGACACCGCGCTGCTGCTGGCGACGACGTACCGGCGCAGCAACACGATCCTGGCCATGCGCAACAGCTACCACGGCCGTTCCTTCAGCGCGGTCGGCATCACCGGCAACCGCGGCTGGTCCCCGACCTCCCTGTCCCCGCTGCAGACGCTGTACGTCCACGGCGGCGTCCGCACCCGCGGCCCGTTCGCCCACCTGGACGACCCCGCCTTCGTCGCGGCCTGCGTCGAGGACCTGAAGGACCTCCTCGGCCACACCCGCCCGCCCGCGGCGCTGATCGCCGAACCCGTCCAGGGCGTCGGCGGCTTCACCTCGCCCCCCGACGGGCTGTACGCCGCCTTCCGGGAGGTACTGCGCGAGCAGGGCATCCTGTGGATCGCCGACGAGGTGCAGACCGGCTGGGGCCGCACCGGGGATCACTTCTGGGGCTGGCAGGCGCACGGGCAGAGCGGTCCGCCGGACATGCTCACCTTCGCCAAGGGCATCGGCAACGGCATGTCCATCGGCGGTGTCGTCGCCCGCGCCGACATCATGAACTGCCTGGACGCCAACAGCATCTCCACCTTCGGCGGCACCCAGATCACCATGGCCGCGGGCCTCGCCAACCTCAACTACCTGGTGGAACACGATCTGCAGGGCAACGCCCGGCGGGTCGGCGGCATGCTCATCGAGCGGCTGCGGGCCGTCGCCGCCGGGCTGCCCGGCGTACGGGAGGTGCGCGGACGCGGGCTGATGATCGGCGTAGAGCTGGCCAAGCCGGGCACGGACGAGGCCGATCCGCAGGCGGCCGCCGCCGTGCTGGAGGCGGCCCGCGAGGGCGGGCTGCTCATCGGCAAGGGCGGCGGCCACAACACCAGCGCCCTGCGCATCGCCCCGCCGCTGTCCCTGACGGTCGCGGAGGCCGAGGAGGGCGCCGCGATCCTGGAACGCGCGCTGCGCGCCGCCTACTGAGGAGTGCGGACCGCCACGCGGCGGCAACCGCACATCCGGCACCGCGGCGCCCCGGAGACGAACAGAGCCCGGAACAAAGAGGGGAACGTCGCCATGACCACCGCCTCGGGCCGACCCCTGACCCCCCGAAGGTCCCCTGAACCGACCACCTGGAGCGCCGCGGAGCCGGCCGCCCGGAGCTCCCCGGAACCGGCCCTGTCGGTCCGTCAGGTGCTCGCCCTGGAGCGGGTGCTCGCCGGGGAGCCCGAGGTCGTGGCCGGCGCGGGCCAGCTCGACCGGCTCGTGCGCTGGGTGCACGTCGCCGAGGCGGCGGACGTCGGCGTGATGCTCAACGGCGGCGAGATGGTGCTCACCACCGGGGTGCTGCTCGCCGGCGACGAGGAGAAGCAGGCCGAGTACATCCGGTCCCTGCACCGCGCGGAGGCCGCGGCCGTCGTGCTCGGCCTGGGGCGGGCGTTCCCCAGACCGCCGGACGTGATGCGGCGGGCCGCCGAGCGGTGCGGGCTGCCCCTCGTGGTCCTGCACCGCCCGTTCCCGTTCACCGAACTGACCGAGGAGGTCCAGTCCCGGCTGGTGCGGCGGAAGTTCGCCTCCGTCAGCCTGTCGGAGTCCGTACGCACCGCCCTCACCGCGCTGATCACCGCTGGCGCCCCGCTGCAGGCGCTGCTGGACGAGATCGCCCAGCACAGCGCCTGCCCCGTCGTCGTCACCAATCTCGCCCACCGCGTCCTCGCCACGGCGGGGGAGCGGTCGGCGGTGGACGACGTGCTGCGCGACTGGGAACGCATCGCCCGGCAGGCCGGCGGCAGCGAGGGCGACGGCTGGATCCGCGCCGAACTCGGCGGGCGCGGGGAGCGGTGGGGCCGGATCGTGCTGTGCGGGTACCGCGGGGACGCCGCCACCGGGCGGCTGCTCGCCGACCGCGCCGCCGAGGCCCTCGTGCTGCACCGGATGCTCGGCGGCAACGCGGGCTGCTCCTGGGAGGAGCAGTCGGCGCAGGGACTGCTGACCGACCTCCTCAGCGGGGTCGTACCGGCCCGGCAGCTGCTGCCCCGGGCGCGGGCCGCCGGACTGCCCGTCAACCGGCGCACCTTCGTGCCCCTCGTGGTCCAGGGCGGCGAGCCCGCCGGGCTCGACCGGCTGCTGAGGCTGCTGGGGCTGCGCGGGCTCGTCGCCGAGATCGGCGGGCAGCCCGACGGCGGCACCGCCGTTCTGCTCAGCCTCGCCCGCGACCAGGACGCCGACGCCCTCACCGAGCACTTCGCGGCCCGGCTGCGCACCGAGTCACACCGCGCCCGCACGGTCGTCGCCGCCGCCGACGCCCGCACCGTCTGGGACGACGTGCCCGCCGGACTGCGCGAGGCCCGGCACGTCGCCGACGCCGTGGCCGACTCCGCCCCCGCCCTCGACCTCCCGGCCGTCGTCCGGCTGAAGGACGTGCACCTGCGCGGCCTGATCCGGCTGCTGCGGGACGACCCGCATGTGCAGTCCTTCGCCGAGCGGGAGCTGAACGGGCTGCTGTGCCGGACCGACCGCGAGCTGCTGGCCGTACTGCGCACCTACCTCGCCACCGGACGCAACAAGTCCCGCACCGCCCAGCTCCACCACGTCTCCCGGCCCGCGCTCTACCGCCGCCTGGAGGCCATACAGGGCCGCCTCGGGGTGGACCTCGACGACTTCGAACAGGCCGCCTCGGTGCACATAGCCCTCCTCGCGCACGACGCGCAACAGCAGTGAAACCTGCGATCACCTGGGAAAACGGCGGTGAAACATGGGATGGAGCCGGAGTGACACAGTGGCACGCCCCGCCCCCGCAGACGTGACACGGTGCACCTCAAAGCCGACCCGCCGGCTTCCTACGCTCACCGGACACCGCACATCCCCCACACCGAACGAGCGGAGGTCCCGATGAGCCGTGTGATCCGAGCCGCCCTCTTCCAGACCGCCTGGACCGGCGACAAGGAATCCATGATCCAGGTCCATGAGCAGGCCGCCCGCGACGCCGCCGCGCAGGGCGCCCAGGTCCTGTGCTTCCAGGAGCTGTTCTACGGCCCGTACTTCTGCCAGGTGCAGGACCCGGCGTTCTACGAGTACGCCGAGCAGATCCCCGAGGGCCCGACCGTCCGGCGTTTCCAGGCGCTGGCCAAGGAGCTGGGCATCGTCCTCGTCCTGCCGATGTACGAGGAGGAGCAGCCCGGCGTCCTCTACAACACCGCGGCCGTGATCGACGCCGACGGCTCCTACCTCGGCAAGTACCGCAAGACCCACATCCCGCAGGTCCGCGGCTTCTGGGAGAAGTTCTACTTCCGCCCCGGCAACAGCGGCTGGCCCGTCTTCGACACCAAGGCCGGCCGGATCGGCGTCTACATCTGCTACGACCGGCACTTCCCGGAGGGCTGGCGCGCCCTGGGCCTGGCCGGCGCCGAGATCGTCTTCAACCCCTCGGCCACCTCGCGAGGACTCTCCGGCTACCTGTGGCAGCTGGAGCAGCCGGCGGCGGCCGTGGCCAACGAGTACTTCGTCGGCGCGATCAACCGGGTCGGCGTCGAGGAGCTGGGGGACAACGACTTCTACGGCACCTCGTACTTCGTGGACCCCGAGGCGCAGTTCGTCGGCGAGGTGGCGAGCGACAAGGAGACCGAGCTCGTCGTCCGCGACCTGGACCTGGCCAAGCTGCGCGCGGTCCGCGACCGCTGGCAGTTCTACCGCGACCGCGCGCCGGGCGCGTACACGCCGCTGACCGCCCCGTGACCGCAACCGTCCACCTGGCAGGAGAGGGAGCATGAGCAGCCGTACCGTCATCCGCGGTGGCCTCGTCATCACCGCCGCCGACGAGATCCACGCCGACGTCCTGATCGAGGACGGCCGTATCGCCGCGCTCGCCGCCTCCGGCAGCCCGGCCGCCCAGGCGTTCACCGCCGAACGGACCATCGACGCGACCGGCAAGTACGTGATCCCCGGCGGGGTCGACGGCCACACCCACATGGAGATGCCCTTCGGCGGCACCTACGCGTCCGACACCTTCGAGACCGGCACCCGGGCCGCCGCCTGGGGCGGTACGACCACCATCGTCGACTTCGCCATCCAGAGCGTCGGCGGCTCTCTGCGCGAGGGCCTGGACGCCTGGCACGCCAAGGCCGAGGGCCACTGCTCCATCGACTACGGCTTCCACATGATCGTCTCCGATGTGAACGAGGAGACGCTGAAGGAGATGGACCTGCTGGTGGAGGAGGGAGTCACCTCCTTCAAGCAGTTCATGGCCTACCCGGGGGTCTTCTACAGCGACGACGGCCAGATCCTGCGGGCCATGCAGCGCGCCGCCGAGAACGGCGGGCTGATCATGATGCACGCCGAGAACGGTATCGCCATCGACGTCCTGGTCGAGCAGGCCCTCGCCCGCGGCGAGACCGACCCGCGCTACCACGGCGAGGTCCGCAAGGCCCTGCTGGAGGCCGAGGCCACCCACCGCGCCATCCGGCTGGCCCAGGTCGCGGGCGCCCCCCTGTACGTCGTGCACGTCTCGGCGCGCGAGGCGGTCGCCGAGCTGGCCAGGGCGCGGGACGAGGGACTGCCCGTGTTCGGCGAGACCTGCCCGCAGTACCTGTTCCTGTCCACCGACAACCTCGCCGAGCCCGACTTCGAAGGGGCGAAGTACGTGTGCTCGACGCCCCTGCGCCCCAGGGACCACCAGGCGGCCCTGTGGAGGGGACTGCGGACCAACGACCTCCAGGTGGTCTCCACCGACCACTGCCCCTTCTGCTTCAGCGGCCAGAAGGAGCTCGGCCGGGGCGACTTCTCTAAGATCCCCAACGGCATGCCGGGCGTGGAGAACCGCATGGACCTGCTCCACCAGGCCGTCGTCGACGGGCACATCTCGCGCCGCCGCTGGATCGAGATCGCCTGCGCCACCCCGGCCCGGATGTTCGGCCTGTACCCCACGAAGGGCACCATCGCCCCCGGCGCCGACGCGGACGTCGTGATCTACGACCCGCACGCCGAGCAGGTCATCTCCGCCGAGACCCACCACATGAACGTCGACTACTCGGCCTACGAGGGCCGGCGCGTCACCGGCCGGGTGGAGACCGTGCTCTCCCGCGGCGAGCCCGTGATCACCGAACGGGAGTACACCGGGCGTCCCGGCCACGGCGTCTACACGCCGCGTTCCACCTGCCAGTACCTCAACTAGGAGTGGCGCTGATGGACTTCGGACTCGTCCTGCAGACCGACCCGCCGGCCTCCCGCGTCATCAGCCTGATGCAGCGGGCCGAACGCAACGGCTTCCGCTACGGCTGGACCTTCGACTCCGCCGTGCTCTGGCAGGAACCGTTCGTCATCTACAGCCAGATCCTCGCGAACACCGAGAGGCTGACGGTCGGCCCGATGGTCACCAATCCGGGCACGCGCACCTGGGAGGTGACCGCCTCCACGTTCGCCACCCTCAACGACATGTTCGGCAACCGCACGGTCTGCGGCATCGGCCGCGGTGACTCCGCGATGCGGGTCGCGGGCCGCAAGCCCAACACGCTGGCCCGGATCAGCGAGGCCATGAAGGTCATCCGGGCCCTGGCCCGAGGAGAGGAGGCGGACCTCGGCGGCACGGTGGTGAGGTTCCCCTGGGTCAGGCCGGGCGCCGAACTCCCCGTCTGGATGGCCGCCTACGGCCCCAAGGCGCTGAAGATGACCGGCGAGGAGGCCGACGGGTTCATCCTCCAGCTCTCCGACCTCTATCTGACCGAGTACATGGTCAAGGCGGTCAGGGACGCCGCGGCAGCCGCCGGACGCGACCCGGCGGCGGTGAAGGTCTGCGTCGCCGCCCCCGCGTACGTCACCGCCGACGACTCGCCCGAGGCGCTCGCCCACGCACGCGAGCAGTGCCGGTGGTTCGGCGGCATGGTCGGCAACCACGTCGCCGACCTGGTCGCCCGCTACGGCGAACACTCCGCCGCCGTACCCGACGCACTCACCGACTACATCAAGGCCCGCCAGGGCTACGACTACGCCCACCACGGGCGAAGCGGCAACCCGGACACCCAGTTCGTGCCCGACGAGATCGTCGACCGGTTCTGCGTGATCGGACCGGTCGAGAAGCACATCGAGAAGCTGAACGCGCTGCGCGAGCTGGGCGTCGACCAGTTCGCCGTGTACGACATGCACGACGCGCAGGAAGCCGTGATCGACGCGTACGGCCGAGAGGTCATTCCCGTCGTCAACTCCAGATAACCGGTCGCCATCCGATTGGGCTGCCCATGACCGACACCGCTCCCTGGGGCATATCGCCGTCCGCCCAGGTCACCCTCGCCGACGGGCGCGTGGAGATCGCCCCCGGCACTCCGCCGCCCAGCGGCCCCTACGCCAACGTGGACCTGCTGCCGGTCCCCGTGACGGGGCGCACCTGGACCACGTACAACTTCTCCGCGCTGTGGGTCGGCATGGCCCACAACACGGCCTCCTGGACCCTGGCCTCCGGTCTGATCGCCGTCGGCATGGACTGGAAGCAGGCGGTGTTCACCATCGCCCTGGCCAATCTGATCGTCCTCGTCCCGATGCTGCTCACCGGGCACGCGGGACCCAAGTACGGCATCCCCTTCCCGGTCTTCGCCCGCGCCTCCTTCGGGGTGCGCGGCGCCAACCTGCCCGCCGTGGTAAGGGCGTTGGTGGCCTGCGGCTGGTTCGGCATCCAGACCTGGATCGGCGGCGAGGCGATCTACTTCCTGGCCGGGAAGCTGATCGGTGACAGCTGGTCGAAGGCGGCCGAGTTCGGCGGCCACGCCTGGACGATGTGGCTGTCGTTCGCGATCTTCTGGGTGATCCAGGTGGCCGTGATCTACCGGGGCATGGAGACGATCCGCCGGTTCGAGAACTGGGCGGCGCCGTTCGTGCTCGTCGGCGCCTTCGTGATGCTGGGCTGGATGAGCAGCAAGGCCGGCGGCTTCGGCCCGCTGTTCGACCAGCCGTCGAAACTGGGCTGGGGAGCGGACTTCTGGAAGCTGTTCGCGCCCTCCCTGATGGGCATGATCGGCTTCTGGTCGACGCTGTCGCTGAACATCCCCGACTTCACCCGCTACGGAAAGAGCCAGCAGGCGCAGACCCGGGGCCAGGCGCTCGGCCTGCCCACGACCATGACCCTGTTCGCCTTCCTGTCGGTGCTGGTCACCTCCGGCTCGCAGGCCGTGTACGGCGAACCGGTGTGGGACCCGGTGCAGTTGGCGGCCAAGACGGACAATGTGGTCGGCCTGCTCTACGCCCTGGTGACCGTGCTGGTGGCCACCCTGTCGGTGAACATCGCCGCCAACCTGGTCTCGCCGGCGTTCGACTTCTCCAACATCGCGCCCCGCAAGATCAGTTTCCGCACCGGCGCCCTCGTCACCGCGGTGCTCGCCGTGGTGATCTGCCCGTGGAAGCTCTACTCCGACCCGCAGGGCTACATCTTCACCTGGCTGGGCCTGGTCGGCGGGCTGCTCGGCACGGTCGCGGGCATCCTCGTCGCCGACTACTGGGTGCTGCGCCGCAGCCGGCTCGACCTCGTCGACCTCTACCGCACGGGCGGCCGCTACTGGTACGCGGCCGGCTGGAACTGGCGGGCGGTGGTGGCCTTCGTGGCGGGCGGTGTGCTCGCGATCGGCGGCGCGGACTTCCACCCGTTGATCGACGGCCGCCCGATCCCGGCCCTGAAGCCGCTCGCCGACTACGGCTGGGCGGTGGGCCTCGGCACGTCGATGGTGCTGTACCTGCTGCTCATGTCGGCGGGCTCGCGCACCCGGGAGCGGACCGTCGCCTGACCGGCGGCGGAAGGCGGGGGGGTCAGTTCTTCTGGCCGCCCTCCAGCGCGGCCACCGCGTCCCGGGCGGCCTTGATGGCACCCTTGTTGATCTCGTCCGTACCGGGTGCCTTCTTGGTCTCGAAGTCGCTGCCGTTGTACGTGACGACCACCAGGGCGTTGGAGGCCCGCACCATCACCACGCCTTCGCGGGTCTCCTGCTTGTCCTGAGTGGTGAGGTTGACGACGGAGTACGCGGCGTCACCGAGCCCGGGCACCGCACCGCCGCCGCTCTTCTCGGTGGTGCGCTGCTGGTACGACTTCTGCGCCGCCGCCTGCGACTGCGTGATCTCGAAGGACACGTCGAGCCAGCGGTAGTCGTACCCCTTGAGCGCGTTCCAGGAGCAGGTGCGGCGCACCTTGGTGTCCGTGGAGGGGATCTCCTTGCCCGCCGTCTTCGCACCCGGCACCAGCGAGGTGATCGTTTTCTTGGCGATGGCGGTGCACGGCGCCGGAGCGGAGGCGTACGCCCTGGACACGGCGGTCGACGAAGGCGCCGTGGCCGAGGACGAGGACGATGACGCCTGGGTGTCGGTGGTCTGGGTCTCCTGTCCGGCGGCCCGGTGCCCGTCGGCGGACGACGCCGCGAACGGCCCGGACGTCAGCGCCCAGCCCGCACAGGCCAGTACGACGACCGGGCTCAGCCGCGCGGTGAGCGCGAGCGGCAGGGGAAGATCACGCACGGCGCACTTCTCGTGTGGGGGACGATGCGGGGCCGTCCAGAGTATGGACGGGACGCCAGTGTCACACGAGTCCCTGTGGGGCGAAAGTGCCAACTCGCTGCGTGCACGGGCGGTTACGCGGTCAGGGCACCCGCGCCGTCCACTCCGGTGCGGTGAACTTCGTCCGGGCCAGGTGCTCCGCGCGGGACAGCTCCTCGTCGGTGACCTTGCCCTCCGACAGCCCGTAGCGGCCGTCGAAGGACTCGATCATCCGCTCGATGACGGTCTCGCGCGGGAGGCCGGTCTGCCGGCGCAGCGGGTCCACCCGCTTCCTCGCGCTCCTGGTGCCCTTGTCGGACAGCTTCTCCCGCCCGATCCGCAGCACCTCGAGCATCTTGTCGGCGTCGATGTCGTAGGACATGGTCACGTGGTGCAGCACCGCGCCGGGACCTCCGCCGGGACCCACTATCCGCCTCTGCGCGGCTCCGGCGATCTTGCCCTGGTCGGTGGCGATGTCGTTCAGCGGCTGGTACCAGGCCCGTATCCCCATGTCGCCGAGCGCTGAGAGCACCCAGTCGTCGAGGTAGGCGTAGCTGTCCTGGAAGGACAGTCCCTGCACCAGTGCGTCGGGCACCGACAGCGAGTACGTGATCGTGTTGCCCGGTTCGACGAACATCGCGCCGCCGCCGGAGATCCGGCGCACCACCTCGATGCCGTGCCGGGCGGCGCCCTCGGCGTCCACCTCGTTGCGCAACGACTGGAAGCTGCCGATGATCACCGCGGGGGCGGCCCATTCCCACACGCGCAGCGTGGGAGGCCGCCTGCCCGCGGCGACCTCGGCCGTCAGCACCTCGTCCAGCGCCATGTGCAGCGCGGGGGACTGGGGGCCGTCGTGGATCAGCTGCCAGTCGTAGTCCGTCCAGTCGGTGGCGTGCGCCACCGCGCGGCGCACCGCGATGCCGACGCCCTCGGAGGTCAGCCCGTACATCACCGTGCCCTCGGGCAGCGCGGCGTCGATGCGGACGGCAAGCCCGGCCGCGTCGGTGTCCGCCGGGGCGCCCTCCAGCGCGCCGTTCACGGCGTCCAGGGCCTCGTCCGGCTCCAGGAAGAAGTCGCCCGCCACCCGCGCGTGGCGCAGCACTCCGTCGTCGATCTCCACGTCCACGACGACGAGCTTGCCGCCGGGCACCTTGTACTCACCGTGCACTGCCTGGGCCTCCGTTCCTGCCGCAGCAGATCAACGCGGGGGGTGGCCGGGGTGTTCCCGTCCAGCGGGAAC
>NZ_MUBM01000325.1 GCF_002154505.1 Streptomyces carpinensis
CCTCGGTGTCCTCGGTGTCCCCGGCGTCCAGGACCGTGGTCTGCATCACCGTCATGGCCTCCACGCTATGACGTTGGAGTGCGCTCGAAGCAAGCCGGGCCCGGTACGGCGGCGAAAAACGACAGGACGCTTCGCGGGCTCGGTCGCTAGCGTGCGGGTCATGAGTCTCGTACGACGTGCCGAGCCCTCGGACGCCGAGGAAGTGCTCCGGCTGCGCCAGGTGATGATCGACTCGGTGTTCGAGGCCGACACCTCCACCGACTGGCACGCGGAGTCCCTGCCCACCCTGCGTGCGAGGCTGGCCGAGCCGGACGGAACCTTCGCGGCGTTCGTGGTGGACCACCCGGAGCGGCCGGGTGCGCTGGCCGCGCTGGTGGCCGGCACGATCGACTACCGGATCGGGCGGGCGCGCAACCCGATCGGCGCGGTCGGCTACGTCTTCAGCGTGGCCACCGACCCGGGCGCCCGCAGGCGCGGGTACGCCCGCGCCTGCATGGACACGCTCCTGGAGTGGTTCCGCGAGCGCGGTGCCGACCGGGTGCAGCTCACCACGTCTGCCGATGGCGCGCCCCTCTACACCTCCCTCGGTTTCCGGCCCAAGCCCGACCCGTTGCTGGAGCTGTGGCTCTGAGCGCTTAGGCTCGACCTCATGTCGTTGAACAGCCTGGCGTCGATCGAGAACTGGCCGGTTCCCACCGCCGCGGCGGGCGTGGTCCGCGCGGACGGCACGGTCGCGGGCACCCACGGCCCGGCCGGCCGGCGTTTCCCCCTCGCCTCGGTCACCAAGCCGCTGGCGGCCTACGCGGTGCTCGTCGCGTACGAGGAGGGCGCGATCGAACTGGACGAGCCGGCCGGCCCGCCCGGCGCGACCGTCCGCCACCTGCTCGCCCACACCTCCGGCCTGGCCTTCGACGAACACCGGGTGACGGCCCCGCCCGGGGAGCGGCGGCTGTACTCCAACGCCGGTTTCGAGCAGCTGGGCGACCACGTCTCCAAGGCGACGGACATCCCCTTCGCCGAGTACCTGCACCAGGCGGTCCTGGAACCGCTGGGCATGACCCGGACGACCCTGGAGGGCTCCCCGGCGAAGGACGGCGTCTCGACGGTCGAGGACCTGCTCCGCTTCGCCGCGGAGCTCCAGGCGCCGCGTCTGCTGGACCCGCGCACGGTCGCCGAGGCGATGACGGTCCAGTACCCGGGCACCAAGGGCGTCCTGCCGGGCTACGGCCACCAGAACCCCAACGACTGGGGCCTCGGCTTCGAGATCCGCGACTCCAAGTCACCCCACTGGACGGGGGCTTCGTCCTCCCCGCGCACCTTCGGCCACTTCGGCCAGTCCGGCACGTTCGTGTGGGTCGACCCCGACGCGGGCGCGGCCTGCGTGGCGTTGACGGACCGCGCCTTCGGCCCGTGGGCGACCGAGGCGTGGCCGGCGTTCACGGACGGGGTGCTGGCCGAACTGCGCTGAGGCACCGCCGGCACACGCACTCGAACATGGTCCGGCTCACTCCTGGGTGGTGACGGACGGTCGGCCAGCGTCTCCCCGCCCGGTCCCGCCCATCTCCCACAGCAGCAGCTCCGCGTCCGTCACGCCGACCGCCTCCAGGTCCTCGGCCGCGCCCGTGATCCGGGCCGCGTCCCCGGGCCCCAACCGCTCCCCATCCAGCCGGACTTCACCGCGTACGACATGGACGTAGACGTATGCCGCCTCCGGGACCGCCGTGCGCTGTCCCGCCGCGAGGCGCCGTACGTGGAGCATGGCGCAGGCCTCCGGGAGGGCGTACGGGGTGGAGTCGGCGATGCCGTGGACGATCTCGTAGAACGGGTCGCCGCCCGGCTCCAGCGGGGACAGCCACATCTGGACGAAGGTCAGGGGAGCCTCGGCGTCGTTGCGCTCGACGTGCCGGACGCCCGCCGCCGAGCTGAGGCGCTGGACGTCGCCGGGGCGGATCACCGCCTCGTGGCCCGTCGAGTCGCGGTGGGTCAGCTCGCCCTCGACGACCCAGGTGACGATCTCGGTGTGGCTGTGCGGGTGCTCGTCGAAGCCGGCGCCGGGGGCCAGGTGCTCCTCGTTGCAGGCGATCAGGGCACCGAAGCGGAGGTTGTCGGGGTCGTAGTGCGGGCCGAAGGAGAAGGCGTGCCGGGTGGTGATCCCGGCGGCCGGGTCGCCGCCCTGGTAGCGCTCTGCCGCGCGCCGTACGTCCGTCGTCACGGAGACCACCGTAGACCCCGGCCGGCGGGCCGCCGAGGGGCCCACCCGAGACCCGGCGGCACGCACTGGAGTCCGGATAAGGCAGTCTTGTCCCCGTGCCCGAACCCGAATCCCGTCACGCCGACGCCGCAGCGCACCCCGCCCATCCGCACGCCGCGACCCTGAAGCGGCTGGAGAAGTCCTCCGGTTCCCTGGCCGCCCAGGCGATCGCACGGATGGACGAGACGCTGCCGTGGTACCGGGCCATGCCCCCTGAGAACCGCTCCTGGATCGGGCTGGTGGCCCAGGCCGGCATCGCGGCCTTCACCGAGTGGTTCCGGCACCCGGACGCCCCGCAGGCCATCTCCACCGACGTGTTCGGGACCGCTCCCCGCGAGCTGACGCGGGCGATCACGCTGCGCCAGACCGTGGAGATGGTGCGGACCACGATCGAGGTCATGGAGTGCGCCATCGACGAGGTGGCGGCGCCGGGCGACGAGTCCGTGCTGCGCGAGGCGCTGCTCGTCTACGCCCGGGAGATCGCCTTCGCCACCGCCCAGGTCTACGCCCAGGCCGCCGAGGCACGCGGTGCCTGGGACGCCCGGCTGGAGTCGCTCGTCGTCAACGCCGTGCTCAGCGGGGAGGCCGACGAGGGCGCCGTGTCGCGGGCCGCCGCCCTCGGGTGGAACTCCCCCGAGCACGTGTGCGTGGTGCTCGGAACCGCGCCGGACGGTGATTCCGAGCTGACCGTGGAGGCCATCCGGCGGGCCGCCCGGCACGCCAAGCTCCAGGTGCTCACCGGGGTCCTCGGGGACCGGCTGGTCGTGATCGCGGGCGGCAGCGACAACCCGCTGGCCGTGGCCAAGTCGCTGATCGGGCCGTTCGCGGCCGGGCCGGTCGTGGCCGGCCCCGTCGTGCCCGATCTGCTCGCCGCGACCCGGTCCGCGCAGGCCGCCGCGGCCGGGCTGAAGGCGTGCTTCGCCTGGCAGGACGCGCCACGTCCGGTGCTCGCGGACGATCTGCTGCCGGAGCGTGCCATCGCCGGTGATCCGAGTGCCCGGGAGCAGTTGGTAGAGGAGATCTACAGACCGCTGGAGGAGGCCGGGTCCGCGCTCCTGGAGACCCTGAGTGTCTATCTGGAGCAGGCGAGCAGCCTGGAGGGCGCCGCCCGGATGCTCTTCGTTCACCCGAACACCGTCCGCTACCGGCTCCGACGTGTGACTGACGTCACCGGCTGGTCGCCTTCCGATGTACGATCCGCGTTCACGCTGAGGATCGCACTGATCCTCGGGCGTCTGGCCGATGGAGATCCCCAGGCCTAGGCTTTTGTCGGGGCCCCACAAAACCCCTTCGTGTTCTTCGTCCCTGTCCCCACGGGCGGCTTCGGCCGTCCCCAAGAGAGAGTGTGAGAGTGCTCGTACTCGTCGCTCCCGGCCAGGGCGCCCAGACGCCCGGCTTCCTGACCCCTTGGCTCGAACTGCCCGGGGCCGCAGACCGCGTCACCACCTGGTCGGACGCCATCGGACTGGACCTCGTCCACTACGGGACGCAGGCCGACGCGGACGCGATCCGCGACACCGCGGTGGCCCAGCCGCTGCTCGTCGCCGCCGGCCTGCTGTCGGCCGCGGCACTCGGTGACGTGGCACCGGATGCCGTCGCCGGGCACAGCGTCGGTGAGATCACCGCCGCCGCTTTCGCGGGCGTCCTGAACGACATCGCCGCGCTGACGCTGGTACGCAAGCGGGGTCTGGCCATGGCCGAGGCCGCCGCGGTCACCGAGACGGGCATGTCGGCGCTGCTCGGCGGCGACCCGGAGGTGTCCGTCGCGCACCTGGAGAAGCTGGGGCTCACCCCGGCCAACGTCAACGGCGCGGGCCAGATCGTGGCCGCCGGCACCGTGGCGCAGCTCGCCGCGCTGAACGAGGACAAGCCCGAGGGCGTGCGCAAGGTCGTGCCCCTGAAGGTGGCCGGCGCCTTCCACACCCACCACATGGCCCCCGCGGTCGAGAAGCTGGCCGAGGCGGCGAAGGCGCTGGAGCCCGCCGACCCGAAGGTCACCTACGTGTCCAACAAGGACGGCCGGGCCGTGCCGGGCGGCACCGAGGTCGTCGAGCGGCTGGTCGGTCAGGTCGCCAACCCGGTCCGCTGGGACCTGTGCATGGAGACCTTCAAGGAGCTCGGTGCCACCGCCCTGATCGAGGTGTGCCCGGGCGGCACGCTCACCGGTCTGGCCAAGCGGGCGCTGCCGGGCGTGAAGACGCTCGCACTGAAGACCCCCGACGACCTCGACGCGGCCCGCGAGCTCATCGCCGAGCACGCGAACGCCTGACGCCCAAAGGAGCCGACCGAACATGCCGATGTCGAAGATCAAGCCCAGCAAGGGCGCCCCGTACGCGCGCATCCTGGGCGTGGGC
>NZ_MUBM01000326.1 GCF_002154505.1 Streptomyces carpinensis
ACGCCGTCGTCGCCGCGTTCGGCTCCCAGTCGAACGCGGCGACGACGGCGTGGGCGGGGCGGCCGGCGAGGACCCGGCGCAGTGCGCCCAGGGCGAGCCGGGGCGGCATCGCGGGGGCGCCGACGCGCCGCATCATGGCGGCGAGTTCGGCGTCGACCATGCCGCTGTCCCAGGAGCCCCAGGCGATGGAGGTGGCGGCCAGGCCGCGGGCGCGGCGGCGGTGGGCGACTCCGTCCAGGAAGGCGTTGGCGCTGCCGTAGGCGGTCTGCCCGGCGCTGCCCCACACGGCGGAGCCGGACGAGAACAGTACGAACGCGTCCAGCGGTGTGTCGTGCAGGAGTTCGTCGAGGTGCAGGGCGCCGAGGGCCTTGGCGGTGGCCACCTCCGCGAACTCGGCGAGGCCCAGGTCGGTGAGCGGGGCGATGCGCTGCGGCAGGCCGGCAGCGTGCACGACGGCCGTCAGGCCGGGCACTCCGGCGAGCAGGGCGCGTACGGCCTCGCGGTCGGCGACGTCGCAGGCCGCGACGGTGACCCTGACGCCCGACTTCTCCAGCTCCGCCGCGAGGTCGGCGGCCCCGGGGGCTTCGGCACCGCGCCTGCTGGTCAGCACCAGGTGTTCGGCGCCGTCGGCGGCGAGGGCGCGTGCGACATGGGCGCCGAGTCCGCCGGTTCCGCCGGTGACGAGGACGGTGCCGCGCGGCTGCCAGGGCCGCTCCGGGTCGGGTCGCTCGGGGCGGGTCATGCGGCGGGCGCGCGTCCCGGAGTCGCGGACGGCGATCTGGTCCTCGCCGGTGGCGCCGGCGAGGGTGTCGCACAGCCGTCGCGCGGCCCCGATGTCGGTGGGGTCGGCGAGGTCGGCGATGCCGCCGAAGGTGCCGGGGGCGTCCAGGGCGAGTCCGCCGGCCAGGCCCCAGAGCGCCGTCTGGTACGGGCCGACGGGGCGGGCGGCGGCGTCCGTGTCGTCGACGGCGACGGCGCCGCTGGTGACCAGCCACAGAGGGGCCCGGTACGCCCGGTCGGCCAGGGCCTGGGCGAGCGCGACGGTGTCCGCGAGACCCTGGGAGACGGCCGGGTGGGCGGGATGCGGTGTGTCGTCGAGGCCGAGCAGGCTGAGCACACCGGCCGGCTCCTCCTCCGGAAGCAGGGCGGCCAGGGCGGTCCGGTTCCGCTCTCCACCGGGCTCGACCGTCAGCGGGCGGGCGCCGCGCTCGCTCAGGGCCGTGGCGAGTACGGCGGCGGACTCGGCGTGGGCCTCGGGGTGCAGGATCAGCCAGGTGCCGTCGAGGGGCGCGGTGTCCGGTTCGGCCACGGGCTGCCAGCTCACCCGGTAGCGCAGTGCGTCGACCTCGGCGGCCTCGCGCCGGCGGAGCCGCCAGGCCGACAGTGCGGGGAGGACGGGCGCCAGGGCGGCCGGCTCGATGCCGAGCCGCTGCGCGAGGCCGGCGCTGTCGTCGCGCTCCACGGCGTCCCAGAACTGCGCGTCCCCGGGGCCCGGCGGAGTCGTGGCCGCTTCGGGGGCGGCGTCGGGCCGCGCCCAGTAGTTCCTGCGCTGGAAGGCGTAGGTGGGCAGGTCCGTGCGGCGGGCGCCGGTGCCGTCGAAGAAGGCGGTCCAGTCGACCCGTACGCCCCGGCCGTGGGCGAGGGCGACGGCGGTGGCCAGTTCGCGTTCCTCGGGACGGCCCCGGCGCAGCGCGGGCGCGAACGCGGGGGCCTCCTCGGGCGGGCCGGTCAGGCAGTCGGGGCCGAGCGGGGAGAGCGCGGCGTCCGGGCCGAGTTCGAGGAAGGTGTGGACGCCCTTGTTCTCCAGCACCCGTACCGCGTCGCGGAAGCGTACGGTGGCGCGGACGTGCCGCACCCAGTAGTCGGCGTCGGCCAGTTCCTCCGGGCCGGCGAGTTCGCCGGTCACCGTGGAGATGACGGGGATCCTCGCCGTGCCGTAATCGAGTTGCCGGGCGATCGTCCGGAACTCGTCGAGCATCGGTTCCATCAGAGGCGAGTGGAAGGCGTGCGACACGGTGAGCCGCTTGGTCTTGCGGCCCTGCGCCCGGAAGTGCTCGGTCAGGGCGGTGACGGCCGCCTCGGCGCCGGAGACGACGACGGCCTGCGGACCGTTGATCGCCGCGATGCCGACCGCGTCGGTAAGCGGTTCACCGTCGTCGGAAAGCAGTACGCCGTCCCCGGTGAGCAGTTCGCGTACCTCGTCCTCGCCCGCCTGGAGGGCGGCCATGGCCCCGCCGGGGGGCAGCGCCTGCATCAGCCGTCCTCGGGCCGCGACCAGCCGGGCCGCGTCGTTCAGCGACAGGACGCCGCTGACGTGCGCGGCGGCGAGCTCGCCGACGGAGTGGCCGGCGAGGTAGTCGGGGCGGATGCCCCAGGACTCGACGAGCCGGTGGAGAGCGACCTCGATGGCGAAGAGGGCCGGCTGGGCGTTTTCGGTGCGGTCGAGCAGGTCGCCGTCCTCGCCCCACATCACGTCGCGCAGCGGGGTGTCGAGGTGGGCGTCGAGCGCGGCGATCGCCTCGTCGAACGCCTGCGCGAAGACCGGGTGAGCGGCGTACAGTTCGCGGCCCATGCCGGTGCGCTGGGCTCCCTGCCCGGTGAACAGGAACCCGGTCAGCGCGTCGGGGCGAGCCGTACCGGTGACGGTGGCGGGCGCGGGGGTGCCGCCGGCGAGGGCGCGCAACGCGCGTACGGCCTCGTCCCGGTCGGCGGCGACGACCACGGCGCGGTGCTCCAGGGCCGCCCTGGAGGTGACGAGCGAGTAGCCGATGTCGGTCAGCCGCAGGTCCGGGGCGGCGTCGAGCCACTCGGCAAGCCGCGCGGCCTGCGCGCCGAGGGCGTCGGCGCGGCGAGCGGACACGGCGAGCGGGACGACGGCGGAAGGCCGGGTTGGGCGTACGGCGGGGGCGTCCGGGGAGGTGCCGGGGG
>NZ_MUBM01000327.1 GCF_002154505.1 Streptomyces carpinensis
CCGCCCTCACCCGCCGGGTCGTCGCGGACCACCCACGTCTTCGCCAGAGGCGAAGGATGCAGAACGATCTTCCTGGATTCGGCAACCGTCCATGTGCGCTCGTCCTCGATGCGAAGTGTGCCGGCGTCGTAGGAGAGGGCCGGATGAAGGGAGTTGAGTGTGGCACCGAGCCCACGCTGCGCAATGGCGGCGGCCCGGTGCTGGATGTCGGCCTCCATGAAACGTCGTACGGCGTTCCATCTGGCCGACAGACATGCCGACCACAACTGCCCCAACTCCCGGGCGACCCGCTGCGCGAACGAGCGCTCCCCCGACTCCAGGAACGCGACGATCGTCCGCAACTCCGCGGAATCCGGCCGCCCCCCGGTTCGCGCCGACTTCAGGAACGTGTTCATCTGTCGCTTTATCACGCCGGACGGCGTCGAAGAGACCTGCTGGAGTTCCGATTCCACCGAGGCGTGAACGTCCGCACTGGGAAACATGAACGGTGGAACACAGGTGCGCGCTTCGCGCCGCATCGCCCCGAGTATTTTCATGTCGCGACGCATGAGTGTCTCGCCGCCCACCCGCTCCATCCGACGCCCGCCGCCCACAGCCGTCAGGCCGAAATCGAGCATGAAGCCCAACTGGGCGAGGGGTGAAATCACGAATCTCGCACCGACAAGAGCGTCACAACCCAAGCGAATGGATATCACTTGTCCCCCCACCTCGATGCACCGGCACGCCGCCGAACTGGTCAGTGATCAGCAAGCGGTTCAACCCTCACGCAGCGGTCAGCCGTACACAAGGCCATTTTCCGGCATCCGGCACACCCTGCAGGGTGAACAAATCAGACACACGTCAATTTACTTCCCGTTGGATCCGCGAGACATAGGACATTCGATCCTGTTCAAAACATGGTCGCTCCGCCACGGTCACCGCCCGCAGTGGCCCTTGCGGGCATAAACGACGATCTGCGCACCCCGCACCCGGGTGCG
>NZ_MUBM01000328.1 GCF_002154505.1 Streptomyces carpinensis
CTCCGACGAGGTCGCCCGCGCTCCAGCGCGCGGGCGACCTCGTCGGAGGTGAGGGAGCCCTTGAACTTGTCCGGGGCGATCAGCACGGACACCATCAGGGCGCCACCTCGGCGGTCTGGGTGGCAGGCGACGCGACGGCCGGACGGACGTCCTCGGTCGTCGTCGGCAGCTCGCCCGCCTTGCCGGCGAGCACCGCGCGGGTCCGCTCCAGGTCCAGGCCGTTCTCCCACTTCGCGACGACCAGGGTGGCCACGGCGTTGCCGAAGAAGTTCACCAGCGCCCGGCATTCCGACATGAACTTGTCGATGCCGAAGATGAGCATGATGCCGGCGGCCGGGACCGAGCCGACTGTCGACAGCGTCGCGGTGAGCGCGATGAAACCACCACCCGCGACGCCTGCCGCGCCCTTGGAGGTGAGCAGCATGACTGCCAGCAGCCCGAGTTGCTGGCCGATGGAGAGGGAGGTGTCGGTGGCCTGGGCGATGTAGAGGGTGGCAAGGGAGAGGTAGATCGCCGCCCCGTCCAGGTTGAAGCTGTAGCCCGTCGGTACCACCAGTCCGACCGTGGATCGCTCCGCGCCCATGAACTGCAGCTTGCGCATCAGCCCGGGCAGCGCCGGCTCGGCCGTGGAGGTGCCGAGGATCAGCCAGAACTCCTCCCTGAAGTAGCGGAAGAGCTGGAAGATGTTCAGCCGCACGTACAGGGCGAGTACACCGCCGAGCACGGCGACGACGAACAGCGCGGAGGTGACGTAGAAGAGGACGATCAGCGAGCCGAGGCTGGTCAGCGTGGACAGGCCGAACTTCCCGATGGCGTACGACATCGCGCCGAAGGCACCCAGCGGCGCGGCCTTCATGATGAAGGACAGGGCCTTGAAGACGACCTCGGTCAGCCTTCCCACGGCTGCGATGATCGGCTCGCCGGTCTTCCCCACCATCTTGATCGCGATGCCGGAGATCACGGCGAGGAAGATGACCTGGAGGATGTCCCCGTCGGCGAACGGGCCGAAGAAGCTGTTCGGCACGATGTTGGTGAGGAACTCCCACCAGTGCTGGTGCTCGCCCTGGGAGATGTACTGGCTCGCGTCGCCCGATGCCTTGAGGGCCGACGGGTCGGCATGCACGCCATCGCCGAGCCGGACGATGTTGATCGCCACGAGACCGGTCAGCAGGGCGACGAGCGTGCCGATCTGGAAGTAGGCCAGCGCCTTGACGCCGGTGCGGCCGACCTTCTTCAGGTCCGCGACGCCGGCGATGCCGCCGATGATCGTCAGAAAGACGATCGGACCGATCAGCATCTTCATCGCGGTGATGAACGTCGTACCGATCGGCTCCATATCGGTGGCGAGATCCGGCCACCGCCAGCCCAGCACGATACCGGTCACGATCGCCACCAGCACCTGCACGTACAACTGCCGGTACCACGGCGTCACCGCGATACGTGCGGTCCGCACGGCTCGTCCGCTGTCTGGGGTATGCGTCATTGCGGCCTCCTGATCGCGCGCCACCGAGCCCGATCGGTACGCGCCAGCTTTCGCCACAGTGAACCGGGCCACAGCTCAGGGGGTCCACGACCAAAAATCGATACCCCGTATAGGCGCTGCCTATCTGTTCTGCTCCCGCGACCAACCGTGCACGACGAGCGGGAGATCGCCGCGCTGCGCAAGGGGCGGACGGCGGGCGAGCCGGAAGCATGAGGGGTCGATGCTGTGGGCGTTGCAAACCCAAGCAGCGGACCGAACCGATCAGACCGCAAGCCGGTGAACGTCTCGCCCCCCACTCGCTCGCCCTCAACCCCCACTCATACAGGGGAGATCCCCTGATCACGGCCTTCAGCACCACCCATTGGCAACGCGAAGGACACCTGCGGTGCCCAGGAAGCAGCATCGAGACCGTCAGCGGTGGAGAGGGCGGCAGCGGCGAGGGACAAGAGGAGCCGGAGCTGCGGCTCGGGCATGGATCGGCAACCACCGCTCCAGAGCCGCAACACCGGCACCGGAACGGATCGAACAGCTCACCGCCATCGGCCTGCGCTGGACATGAAGCAGCAGCGGGTCCGTCAGCGGGGGCGTGGAGGGTGCCGTCGACGCGGCGGGATGTTGTAGGGGTTGTCGTCGCGAAGCAGGAGCAGGCCGGGGTTGGTGCAGAACTGGCCGGCGCCGAGGGTGAGGGAGACGACTAATTCGCCTAGGTTGGCGGCCCGTTCGGCGAGGGCCCCGGGCAAGAGGACGGCGGGGTTGATGCTGCTCATCTCGGCGTAGACGGGGATGGGCCGGGGCCGGCTGGCCGCTGCGCATACGAGGGCCAGGCCGGCGGTGCGGGAGGTGAATCCGACTGCCTGGATGGGGGGCGGTGATGAGCCGGGTGCCCGGAGTGTCTCCGTCACCGACGATGAGTGAGCAAGCGTCGGCGGGCAGGCCCTGTTGGGCGATGGCAGCCTGGATTGCGTGGACGGTCAATGGGTGTCTTCCCGCGGGAACGAAGGGATCAGGCGGTTGGGGCGCGGAACTTGGCGATCAGTGTGGTGAGTTCCTCGAGCTCCGGCGCGGTCAGGTCGGTGAGCGGCGGGCGGACGGGGCCTGCGCTGTACCCGGTCGCGGTCATACCGGCCTTGACGATACTGACGGCGTAGCCGGCCTGTCGGTTGCGGATTTCGGTGTAGGGCAGGACGAAGTCGGTGAGCAGGCGGGTGACGGTGTCGTGGCGCCGGTTGCGGACCGCGGTGTAGAAGTCGAGGGCGAACTCGGGCAGGAAGTTGAAGATGGCCGAGGAGTAGGTGGTGACTCCGAGTTCCAGGTAGGGCAGGGCGAACGTCTCGGCGGTGGGAAGGCCGCCGATGTAGGTGAGGCGTTCGCCGAGGCGGGTGCAGATGCGGGTCGTGGTGTCGATGTCGCCGACGCCGTCCTTGTAGCCGATGAGGTTGGGGCATGTCTCCGCGAGGCGGGCGATGGTGTCGGCGGAGTAGACGGCGTTGGCGCGGCTGTAGACGATGACGCCGAGGGAGGTGGAGCGGCAGACGGCTTCGGCGTGGCGGGCGAGGCCTTCCTGACCGGCTTCGGTGAGGTAGGGCGGGAAAAGCAGGATGCCGTCGGCGCCGGCCCGTTCGGCCGCGGCGGCGAACTCGGTCGCGGTCGCGGTTCCGTAGCCTGCCGGGGCCAGGATCGGCGTGTGGTCGGGGGCGCTGTCTACGGCGGCGGCTACGACTCGCTCGACTTCGGTGGGGGTCAGGGAGAAGAACTCGCCGGTGCCGCCGGCCGCGAAGAGACCGCCGATGTCGTACTTGGCCAGTCGGATGATGTTCGTCCGGTAGGCGTCCTCGTTGAAGGACAGGTCGTCGTTGAAGTGGGTGACGGGGAAGGACAGCAGTCCGGATCCGAGGCGGCTGCGCAGTTCGGCCGGGGTGAAGGACGTCATGGGTTGGGTGCTCCTGAAGGTCGCAGGTCGATGGGGCGGTTGTGGAAGGGGCGCCGGCCGGCCGGTGGGATGGCGAGCGGTGGGCGCGGGTGGGATCGGCTCGGGCAGCGCGGCTGTCCGTTGCAGCGCTGCCCGTGTCGGGACCGGGTGATGGCCGGAACGTGGCGGCCGCGACGGGGGATGTCAGGGGCGGGAGCCCACCTCGTGCTCGGCGGTCGTCCAGGCCCGTGCCTGATCGCTGAGGGTGAAGCCGAGGCCGGGGCGGGAGGAGACGTACATACGTCCGTTCCTGATCTCCAAGTGCTCGTTGAACAGCGGCTCGAGCCAGTCGAAGTGCTCCACCCACGGTTCGGTCGGGTAAGCGGCGGCAAGATGGAGGTGGATCTCCATCGCGAAGTGCGGTGCGAGCTGCAACTGGTGGTGCTCGGCGAGATGGGCGAGCTTGAGGAACGGAGTGATGCCGCCGATGCGGGGCGCGTCGGGCTGGATGATGTCGGCGGCGTTGTGCCGGATCAGCTCGACGTGCTCGGCGACGCTGGCCAGCATCTCACCGGTGGCGACGGGGGTGTCCAGGGACGCGGCGAGCGCGGCGTGGCCCTGAGCGTCGTAGGCGTCGAGCGGCTCTTCGATCCAGACCAGGTTGAACTGCTCCATGGCGCGGCCCATGCGTTGGGCGGTGGGCCGGTCCCACTGCTGGTTGGCGTCGACCATGAGCGGGACGTCGTCGCCTATGTGTTCACGCACGGCGGCGAGGCGGGCCAGGTCGTGGGCGCCGTCAGGATGACCGACCTTGATTTTGATGCCGCCTATGCCTCTGCTCAGGGATGCGTCGGCGTTGTCCAGAACCTGCTGCGTCGGGGTGTGCAGGAAGCCGCCGGAGGTGTTGTAGCAGCGCACCGAGTCCCGGTGGGCACCGAGCAGCTTGGCCAGCGGCAGACCGGCGCGCTTGGCCTTCAGGTCCCAAAGGGCGATGTCGAAGGCGGCGATCGCCTGCGTGGCCAGGCCGCTGCGGCCCACGGAGGCTCCGGCCCAGACGAGCTTGGTCCAGAGTCTGCCGATGTCACTGGGGTCCTCGCCGATCAGGTCGCCGGCGATCTCCCGGGCGTGGGCGAACTGGCCGGGTCCGCCCGCGCGCTTGGAGTAGCTGAAGCCGATGCCCTCGTGTCCCTGTTCGGTGACGATCTCCGCGAAGAGGAAGGCGACCTCCGTCATCGGCTTCTGGCGGCCGGTGAAGACCTTGGCGTCGCTGATCGGCGTGGCCAGCGGCAGCGTGATGGAGGACAGGCGCAGCCAGGCGATGCGATCGAGGGTGGCTTCGCCTGTGGCGTGCGCGGCGTGAGCTGTCGTGTTCGTCGTGGTCACCACTTCATGTCCCTGGTTTGTCCCGCGGTAGGCGTCGTGTGGGTTCGGTGAGAGTCGCGGTTGCCGGGCGACCCTGCGGCGGTGAGGTGTCCAGCAGGCCGGGGGGATGTCCGCCGTCGGTTCTTCATGGGCCGTCAGTTCGGTCCTGCTGCGGGCCGCTTCCGGAAAGGAGCGATGTGCGTCGATCGGTCCCGTGCGCGGTCTGGTTGAACATGGTGCGTAACTCCCTGGCTCTCCCCGCCGCCGTGGGGGGCGGTGCGTGATGCGGAGATCGCCGTGTCGAATACGGTCGACGCTACGTTCGCGTTTGATATCCGTCCAACATAGATTTTGGATGTTGCAATACAGGGAGGGCATCATTGTTCACGCTAGCTCAGCTCACGGGTTTCGTGGCCGTCGCAGAGGAGCTGCACTTCGGGCGGGCAGCCGAGCGGCTGCGCATGACCCAGCCACCGCTGAGCCGGCAGATCCAGCTCCTGGAAAACGACTTGCAGGTGCGCCTGCTCGACCGAACCAACCGAGCGGTACGTCTGACCCCGGCCGGACGCGCCTTCCTGGTCGAGGCCCGGCGTCTGCTGAAGCAGGCCGATACGGCCACCCTGTCCGCGCGCCGGGTCGCGGCGGGCGGTGCCGGAAACCTCGCCGTCGGTTTCACGGCTGCCGGCGCCTATGCCGTCCTGGACTCCCTGCTGGAGCTGATCAGGGACGCACTGCCGGAGGTGGACGTGACACTGAAGGAGATGGTGACCCGCGACCAGCTGGAGCAACTGCGTGAGGGCGGCCTCGACCTGGGCCTGGTCCGCCCGCCGGTCACCGCCGTCGACCTGGAGGCCCGGTCGGCGCTGCGCGAACCGCTGCTGGCCGCGCTCCCTCTGGGGCATCCGCTGGCCGATGACGGGGGACCTCTGGACCTTGCCGCGTTCGACGGCCAGCCGGTGATCATGTATTCACCGGTGGAGGCCCGCTACTTCCACGACCTGCTGGTCAGCGTCTTTCGCGCCGCGCGGGTCGTCCCCGTCTACACCCAGTACCTCAGCCAGGTACACAGCATCCTCGCCCTGGTCGGCGGCGGCTGGGGCATTGCGCTGGTGCCGGCCGCCGCCAGCCAGCTGCGGTATGCCACCGTGGCCTTCAGGCCAGTGGAGCTGCCCGGTGACCCGGAGCCGGTCGAACTGAGCCTGGCCTGGCGGCGGGACAACGACAACCCTGCTCTGCACGCCCTCCTCGGCCGAATCTCCGACGGAATGACACTGCGCCGCTCGCAGCCGGCCCCGGGCTGACCGGCTGACTCGGTGCGGGCACGGGGCCGCGGACAGCCGCGGTGCTTCCGGTACCGGTCCGCATGGCCGAAGTCGGCAACCAGTGATGCACATCAGGTATCGGTCGATACAAATTTGATTATGGACCGGCATCGTAGGCAGGTCTAACGTCTCTGCCCAGCCGTCGTGGCCTGTTCGAGGTCCCCGCTTTCTCGCCAGTCACCGCCCGACGGCCCGTCAGGCTTCCATACCTTCTGTCCCGGTTCGACGGAGAAACGGACAGCGCATGCCCCTCGTTGTCGTCGGAATCAGCGTCCTGGTTCTGCTCTTCCTCATGACGAAGCTCAAGATCAACGGCTTCGTCGCCCTGCTGTTCGTCTCCATCGCGGTGGCGCTGGTGCGGGGCATACCGATGGCCGAGATACCCGATGTCCTCAGCAAGGGCATCGGCGGTCAGATCGGCGACTCGATGATCACCATCGGACTCGGCGCCATGATCGGCCGGGTCATGGGTGACAGCGGTGCCGCCCAGCGCATCGCGGACAGCCTTGTCGACACATTCGGCGAACGCTGGGTTCAGCTCGCGATGGTCGTCACAGCCATGATCATCGGTGTGACCATGTTCTACGAGGTCGCCTTCGTCATCATCGTGCCGGTCGCCTTCACCCTGGTGCGCAGGACGGGGAGCCGCCTGCTGTGGATCGGCCTGCCCATGTCCATCGCCCTGTCGACCATGCACAGTTTCCTGCCCCCGCACCCGGGCCCGACCGCCGTCGTCGGCACCTTCCACGCATCGGTCGGCAAGACCCTGGCCATCGGCCTGCTGTTCACCATCCCGATCGCCGCGCTCATCGCACTGGTGTGGCCGCGACTGCCGTTCGTGCGGCGCATGGACCCGCCGATCCCCCAGGGACTGGTCTCCGACCGGCGGTTCACCGAGGAGGAGATGCCGCGTCTGGGCTGGGCACTGTCCGTGGCACTGGTGCCGGTGGTGCTGATCGCCGGAGCCGCCGTATACGACATGTGCGTCCCCGACGACAATCCCGCACTGCCGTTCGTCACGTTCGTCGGCTCCGCTCCCGTCGCGCTCCTTCTCACGCTGCTGCTCGCGGGCTGGGCGTTCGGCCCGCGCATCGGGCGCGGCCTGCCGGAGGTGGCATCCTCCTGCGTCTCGGCCGCCCAGGCCATGTCCATGATCCTGCTGGTGATCGGCGCCGGCGGCGCGTTCAAGGAGGTCCTCACCGAGGGCGGGGTCTCTGACTACATCAAGCACGTCACCTCCTCCTGGGACGTCTCCCCGCTGATCCTGGCCTGGCTGATCGCGGTGATCCTTCGGGTGGCCCTCGGCTCCGCGACCGTCGCCGTCGTCACCGCCGCCGGTGTCGCGCATTCACTGGCCGCCGGCAGCGGCGTCTCTCCCGAGCTGATGGTCCTCGCCGTCTCGTGCGGATCGATTGCCTTCTCGCATGTCAACGACCCCGGATTCTGGATGTTCAAGGAGTACTTCAACCTGTCCGTGCTGGACGCCATCAAGGCCCGCACCACCTACACCACCGTCCTCGCGGTCCTCGGCCTCGGCGGCGTCCTCGCCCTCAACGCCGTCGGCCTCTGACCCCCGACTGGCCACGGCCGTATCCGGCCGGTCGGCGCCGCACCTTCGCGACGGCACCGCACCACCCAAGGAGCACCAGCATGAGCCGCCCCACCGTCACCGACTTCGCCGTCTACCCGGTCGCCGGCCGGGACAGCATGGAACTGAATCTCTCCGGCGCGCACGCACCGTATTTCACCCGCAACGTGGTGGTCCTCACCGACTCCGAGGGCCGCACCGGCCTCGGCGAGGTCCCCGGCGGCGAGGCCATCACCCAGACCCTGCGGGACGCGGCGTCCCTCGTCCTCGGCTCGGCCGTCGCCGACTACAAGCGGGTGCTGCGCGAGATCGGTGCCCGCTTCGGCGACCGGGACACAGGCGGCCGCGGCGCCCAGACCTTCGACCTGCGCACCACCGTGCACGCCGTCACCGCCGTGGAATCCGCCCTCCTCGATCTCCTCGGCCAGCACCTCGAAGTCCCCGTCGCCGCCCTGCTCGGCGACGGCCGCCAGCGCACGAGCGTGCGCGTCCTCGGCTACCTCTTCTATGTCGGCAACCCCGACCGTACCGACCTCGACTACGTCCGCGAGCCCGACGCCGAGGACGACTGGCACCGGCTGCGCCGCGAGGAGGCGCTCACCCCCGAAGCAATCGTCCGGCTGGCCGAGGCGGCCGAACGCCGGTACGGCTTCCAGGACTTCAAGCTCAAGGGCGGCGTGCTGTCCGGCCCCCAGGAGGTGGCCGCCATCCGCGCCCTCAAGGACCGCTTCCCCGCAGCCCGCATCACCCTGGACCCCAACGGCGCCTGGTCACTGCGTGAGGCCGTCGAACTGTGCGCGCCGCTGGTGGGCACCCTGGCCTACGCCGAGGATCCCTGCGGCGCCGAGGGCGGCTACTCCGGGCGGGAGATACTCGCCGAGTTCCGCCGCGCCACCGGCCTCCCCACCGCCACCAACATGATCGCCACCGACTGGCGGCAGCTCACCCACGCACTCGCTCTGCAGTCGGTCTCCATCCCGCTCGCCGACCCGCACTTCTGGACCATGCAGGGCTCGGTCCGCGTCGCCCAACTGTGCAACGCGATGGGCCTGACGTGGGGGTGCCACTCCAACAACCACTTCGACATCTCTCTCGCCATGGTGGCCCACTGCGGCGCAGCGGCGCCGGGACCCTACAACGCGCTGGACACCCACTGGATCTGGCAGGAAGGAACAGAGCAGCTCACCAAAGATCCCCTGCGCATCGTCGGTGGCGAGATCGCCCTGCCGGACGCACCGGGCCTCGGCATCACCCTCGACCAGGACCGACTGCTCGCCGCACACGAGCTCTACCTGGACCAGGCCCTCGGCGCCCGCGACGACGCACTGGCCATGCGCTACCTCATCCCGGACTGGGCCTTCGATCCCAAGCGGCCCTGCCTGGTGCGGTGAAGGCGGCCGGCGGACTGCCGCAAGTTCAGGTGAACCCTTGATACGGGGCCGTACCCATACGGGTGCGGCCCCGGTCGCCGCTCACCGGGGCGAAGTGCCAGAGGGGCGCCTCAGGCGTCCTGGGGTGCGATCTCGGCCGGTGAAGGCGGCGCCTGCCGGGTGCGGGCCTCGCCTCGCGCAGGTTCCACGTCTGCGACGGTGCGGCGTTCGGGGGCCCGGTTGTGAAGTGCGCTGGACGGGCTGGTGCCGTAGGCGTCGCGGTAGAGGGCGGCGAAGCGGCCGGGGTGGGCGAAGCCCCAGCGTGCGGCGATCATCCCTACGGTGACCACGCCCAGAGGGTCGGCAGCCTTCAGGTCGCGGTGGGCGTGGGCGAGACGCGTCCCGCGCAGGTAGGCGAGTGGCGTGGTGTCGAGATGGCGGCGGAAGGCGTACTGCAGAGCACGGACGGTGACATGGGCCGCGGCCGCCACGTCGGCGACGGTGATGGGCTGATCGGCGTGGTCGTCGATGTAGGCGACGGCCCTCCGCAGAGTGGTGGAGTGGGCGTCGGTGCGATCCTGCGCGGTGGGATCCGTGCGTGCCGTGTTGGGGAAGGCCGCCAAGAGGCTGGCGGCCAGCAGCTGACTGCCGGCCGAGACGATCAGGGGCTGCCCGGAGGGGGGCCCAGCACGTGGTCCCGCAGATAGACGATGGTCTGCTTCAAGTGGTGGGCCGCGGCAGCGGAGTGCGGCCGGTGCCCGGTCAGCCGTACGGGCTCGCGCAGCACCTCGTCACCCGTGGCGGCGACCTGGTCCAGCAGGGCGGGGTCCAACATCGTGATGTTGTAGCGTGCGGCGCAGATGCGCCCCGCGTACGGCAGGTCCGGTGGCGCGAACATCACCACGTCCCCGGGGCCGAAGGAATCCCGAACGCCTTGGAAGACATGGTCTTCGACGGTTCCCCCGTGCACCATGCACAGGCAGATCCTCCCCAGCGGTGTCACCGCGTAGCTCATGTCGAAGTTCAGATCGAGCTCGTCGACGCTGACCGACGGCATGACGTCGCGGCGAATGTGTGCCCTTCCGGCCCCGGGGCTGCTGCTGCGGATGCGCATCCGGGCATAGGCGCGGCTGAGGAAGTCCTCCGTCGTCTCCAAGTCGTCGCTGTCGAACACCAACGAGTCCATCACGTCACCGCCCCGGCAGGAACCAGACCACCTGCGCGGTCCCCGAGTGCTACGAAGGCACACTCCGGGAACCGCGCTTCTCCCAGGACGCTACCTCCTGCTCCTGAAGACGGGGGCCGCAGGCCGAAATTCTCTGCGCCGCGGAAATAGTAGCCATGTACATAGTAGCCATGTACTGTATCGGTTGTGAGTTCAGCAGCTGAGAGTGCCACCGCGGGGTTCCTGGTCTGGCGCTTGTCGATGAAGTGGCGGGTAGCCGTGGACCGGGCGGTCGCGCCGCTGGGCCTGACCCACGCCCAGTACGCGTTGATGGCGTCGCTGTACGGCATGTCGCGCTCCGGGCTGCGGCCCAGCCAGCGTCGGCTCGCCGACCGCACAGGGCTCGAACCGCTGTACGTTTCCAAGCTCGCCCGTGCCCTGGAGGCCGCCGGACTCGTCGCCCGCACCCGGGACCCGAGCGACCCGCGCGCCATGCAGCTGTCGCTCACCGAGCAGGGGCGCGACGTCACCCGCCGGGCGATCAAGGTGGTCCAGGGCCTGCTGGACCAGCTGCTGGAGCCGCTCGGAGGGCAGGACAGCCCGCGCACACGGCAGTTCACCCGCGAGCTGGCGGCCCTGCTCGACGCACCTCTTGATCCGCACACCGAGAACGACGAGGAGCAGACATGACCACCACCGCACCCCCGGTCAACGGCCGGGTCATAGCGCTGGCGCACTATGCCGGGCGTGCTCTCCTGGAGGGCGTACTGGCCCGCCACGGCGCCACGTTCCACCAGAGCGTGACACTTCGGGCCGTCGTGGCCGCGGGCGGGTCCATCGGCCCGGACGAGCTCGTCGGCGACGTCACCGGCTCCCTGAAGACCGATGAGTCGGTCGTGCGCGGCGTCATCGAAGAGCTGACGGCCACGAAGCTGCTGGAGGGGGACCCGGCGGCGTCCCGGTTGCGCCTCACGGACGCCGGACGGGAGCTGTACGAGAGCACCACCACCGAGACGGCCGAGATCTCCGCCCGGCTGTACGCCGGTATTCCGGCCGAGGACCTTGCGATCGCGGGCCGCGTGCTGGCACTGATCACGGAGCGTGCGAACGCGCAGTTGGCAGGCGCCTGAGGTCCCGTCTCGCCCACCGGAAGGGGAGCCAGACCCCCAGTGCGGCGCCGGTGACGGTGCCCGGCTGGACCTTCGCGCACCTGACGCTGCCCACCGGGCCGGACCGACCTCCGTGAAGCCGCGGGGGCGGGCGGGCCCGGTCGCGCTGATCGCCGTCGGTTGGCCTGCCCCGGACCGGGGCACTCGGGGACGACCGGTCGGCGGAGCACGGCTCACGGGAGGCACGCGTGGCACGACGTCACCGTCTGATCAAGACCAGTCGCGAAGCGGTGTGGACCGTCCTGGCCGACGGGACCCGGTATGCGGAATGGGTGGTGGGGACCGCTGCGTCGAAGCCCGTGCGTGGCCGGTGGCCGGAAGTCGACTCGGCCATCGAGTACCAGGTCAGACTGGGTCCGGTGCTGCTGACGAACCAGACGATCGTGCGGCGCTGCGAGGAGGGGACGGTCCTCGAGCTCGAGGCCCACGCGGGCTTCCTGGGCACCGCGCGGATCGCGGTCGAACTGCGCCCGTGGGGTACGTACTGCCTGGCGATCGTCGACGAGCATCCGCTTCAGGGAGCGGGCAGCCTGATGCACAACGTCGGCGTGGAGACGCTGATCCAGATCCGGCACCGGGCCATGCTCGCCCGGCTCGCCAAGGTCTGCGAGGCCGACGCCTACGCGGACGGCGAGCCCGGGCGGCGCGCCGCGCAGTCGACCGCTCAGGGCACCGTGGGCCTGAGACAACCAGGAGGCGGTCATGCCTGACGCAGTGGTGATCGGGGCCGGCCCCAACGGTCTGGTGGCGGCCAACCTGCTGGCCGACGCCGGCTGGAGCGTTCAGGTGCTGGAGGAACAGCCCGAACCCGGCGGCGCGGTGCGCCACGACCGGGGCGTGGATCCCGACTTCGTCAGCGATCTCTTCAGCTCGTTCTATCCTCTCGCCGCCGCGTCCCCTGTCCTGGCCCGGCTCCGGCTCCAGGACCACGGTCTGCGGTGGAGCCACGCCCCCCATGTGCTGGCCCACCCCCTGACCGACGGCAGATGCGCCGTCCTGGACCGCGGGATCGACGTCACCGCGGACTCGCTCGACGCCTTCGCGGCCGGCGACGGGGCGGCCTGGCGCCGCCTGCACGAGGTGTGGCAACGCCTCGGCCCCGATCTGATGCACTCGCTGTTCGCCCCGTTCCCGCCGGTGCGGGCCGCTGCCCGGCTCGCCACCCGGGTCCGGGGCGCGGGCGGGCTGCGGCTGGCCCGCACCATGCTGCTTCCCGTGCGCCGCATGGGAGAGGAGGAGTTCCGCGGCGAGGGCGGAGGGCTCCTGCTGGCCGGCAACGCGCTGCATGCCGACCTCGCGCCGGAGTCCGCGGGCAGCGGCGGATTCGGCTGGCTCATGTCCATGCTCGGCCAGACCAACGGCTTTCCCGTGCCGGTCGGCGGATCAGGTGTCCTCACCGCGGCCCTGACCCGCCGGCTCCGCGCGGTGGGCGGCACCCTGCGCTGTGGTGAGCGGGTCGACCACGTCGTGGTGCGCGACGGGCGCGCGGTCGGCGTCCGCACGGCCGGTGGTGAGACGGTGACGGCGCGGCGTGCGGTCCTCGCGGACGTGTCCGTGCTCGACCTGTACCGCAGGCTCGTCGACGCCGAGCACCTGCCCGCACAGCTGCTGGACGACCTGCGGCGCTTCCAGTGGGACTTCGCCACCTTCAAGGTGGACTGGGCGCTGGACGAACCGGTGCCCTGGCAGACCGAGGAGACGGCACGGGCGGGCACCGTCCACCTCGCCGACGGCCTCGACGAGATGACCCGGTTCGCCGCCCAGATCGCCATGCGCCAGGTACCCGACCGGCCGTTCGCGCTCTTCGGCCAGATGACGACCGCCGACCGCACCCGCTCACCGCGCGGTACCGAGTCGGCCTGGGCCTACACCCACGTCCCCCGGGAGATCACGGGCGACGCGGCGGACGAGGGGCTGACCGGCGTCTGGGACACCAAGGAGCAGGAGATCATGGCCGACCGGATGGAGCGGCAGGTCGAACGCTTCGCGCCCGGCTTCCGCGCCACCATCCGCGCCCGTCGGATCCTGGCCCCTCCCACGCTCCAGTCACTCGACCGCAACCTCGACACGGGCTCCCTCAACGGCGGTACCACGGCCATCCACCAGCAGCTCGTGTTCCGCCCGGTGCCCGGCACGGGACGCCCGGAGACGCCCGTCGCCGGCCTCTTCCTCGCCTCCGCCGGCGCCCACCCCGGCGGGGGTGTGCACGGTGCGCCGGGCGCCAACGCCGCACGCAGCGCACTCCGGCGCCACCTGCCCCCGGGACTCTCCCTGGCGCAGCGCGTGCTGGCGAGCCGCGACCGGTTGGGGCGGAGGACGGAACCGGGCGACTGACCCCTGGCCCGCGGGGCGACTCCTGGCCCGCGGGACGCACCCGCCGAAGCCTGCCGGGACCCGGGCTCCGAACGAAAGGAAAGGTAGGACGACCCGTGCGGGACAGCGCACTCGACGGCCGCACCGTCGTGGTGACGGGAGCCGCGCGCGGCCTGGGCGCGGCCCTGGCGCACGAGCTCGCCCGGCGCGGCGCGCGGCTCGCGCTGCTCGGTCACGAGAAGTCCGCGCTGGAGGCCCTGGCCGAGGCCGTGCCCACGCCGGCACTGGCCGTCGAGGTCGACGTCACCGACGACGACGCGCTGCACCGTGCCGCCCGGGATGTCCGGCGGTACCTGGGGCATCCCTCGGCCGTGGTCGCGGGCGCGGGCATCTGCGAGGGCGGTCCGTTCGCCGCCATGGACCCCCTGTCCTGGCGTCGTGTCATCGACGTGAACCTCAACGGACCGCCCTCACGGCACGCGCCTTCCTCGCCGACCTGCAGAGGACGGCCGGCTACTTCCTCCAGGTCGGCTCGCTCGCCTCGATCGGCGCCGCGCCCCTGCTGAGCGCCTACTGCGCCTCCAAGGCGGGCGCCGAGGCCTTCGCGCACAGCCTGCGGGCCGAGGTCGCGCACCAGGGCGTGGCCGTCGGCGTCGCCTACCTCAACTGGGCCGACACGGACATGATCCGCGACGGTGACCGGCACCAGGTGCTGCACGGACTGCGCAGCCGGATGCCGTTCCCCGCTCACCGGATCCAGTCGCCGCAGTTGGTCGCCGCCCGGCTGGCCCGGGCCGTGGAGCGCCGCCGCACCGCCGTGTACGTGCCCGCCTGGCTGCGCCTGGTGCAGCCCGTGCGCGCCGCGCTGCCGTCCGTCGTGCTGCGCTATGCCCGTCGCGAGCTGCCGCGCATGGCCGCGGAGCAGCCGCTGCTGCCCACCGGCCCGTTGGGTGCCGGCGGACGGGCCGACGAGCGGCGGCGGAACTCGGCCCACCCGGACGACCGCTGAGCCACGGCGCCCGGCCGCCTCAGGCCCCCAGACAGCTCAGCGCCTGCATGGCCTCGCGCTCCATGCGTGAAAGTTCGCCGAGGAGGGTGCCTGCCTGTACGAGGCACTGCTCATTGCCCGATTCACCGGCTTTTGCGATCAGCGCCGCGACCTCCGTCCAGAGGGTGGCTGCCTCGGTGTACAGCTCGTGGCCGGTGCGCAGGTGGCCGCTGTCGAGGTGTTGGGTGCATTCGGCGAGGAAGCCGCGGTAGAGGTTGCGGAACAGGGCGCCGCCCGTACCGGCCCTCTCCATGAGGAGGGCAGCCTGCGGCAGGTCCCGCTGCGGGTCGTCGGTCCGCTGGAGCCATGTGCGCACCGCCTTGCCGGCCTTCTCGACGCCCCGGTGGCCGAGGTTGGCGATGGGCGGGTTGAGGAAGGCGTCGGCGCAGGCGGTGATGGCGGGAACGATCCGGCCCTGGGGGGAGGGCCGGATCCTCGGAGCGGCGAGGGTGAAGGACCGGTGCTTGGCGGTCATCGGGCCGCGTGCGGCCCTGGCCTGGGCGAGGCTGGTCAGGCTGGTGGACACCGTTCCGCCTTGCTGGTCGGTGTCCACCAGGTAGGCGTCGCGGTCGTCATAGCCGTACATGGCGACGACATGGCCGCCGAAGTGCACCTTCGGCGCGAAGTAGTCCAGGTGGTAGCTGTCGAGCTGCAGTCCGACGGGGTGGCCGGCGTCGATGGGAGCCACCACGTGCTCCCAAGCCCTGCGGGGAGAGGTGGTCTCCTGGACCAGGAGCTCCAGCCCGAGTCTGGTGGCCAGGTTTCTGGTCAGGTCGAAAGGCTTGACCCGTCCCCCGAGGAAAGGGAAGCCCATGTTCTTGCTGTCCCAGTAGATGAAGGACAGACCGGAGCCGAGGCCGAAGAGCATGGGTTCGGACAGGTCGATTCCCTGGTGCCGCAGCAGCACCCCCAGAGCTGTCGTCTCGCAGTGCTGCGTACCGCGGGCCTCGATGTTCGTCACTGTGGTCATGCCACGCTCTCCTGGACGGGGACGATCAGCCGGGTCATCAGTTCTTCTTGCGGCGCCTCAGTCGGCCCGACGAGATAGGTCTCACGTACGGGCGCCTGCGGGCGCAGCCCGCGTTCGTGGACGGCGGCGAAGAGAGCGTTGTAGGCCAGGGGAAGCTGGGCATAGGGCCCCACGTGCACGGTCTCGGCCACGGGTCCCCCGGGCAGCGCCTCGAACTCCAGACCGGGCGTGCCTTCCCCCTGCGGCGTCTGCACTCCGACGGCGATCTCCATCCGCTCTTCCAGATCCAGCGGGTACAGCGCCCACAGCCGCGGGTCCCACACGATTCCCCCCTTGCCGAGCACGGGCATCAGCCGGCCTACGCACTCCTCGACCTTCTTCTCGATCTCCGCAGGTGTGCAGAACGCTCGCACCACTGCCAGCCGCCGCTCCGGCTCTCGGCCCATCGTCACCTCATAGCCGGGCAGGCCTCTCTCCGCCAGCCGGCCCAGCAACGCCAGCCGTGCCTGGTCCCTGCTGATCCGCTCGGCCAGCCGGTCGCGCTCAGCGCGCAGGATCTGTGCCCTGGACTCCGGTTGGGCAGCCAGCGCCTGGGCGATCACGGCCAGGGGAAGATCCATCTCCCGGAACAGGGCGATGGTCAGGGCATCACGGGCCTGTTCGGGTGCGTAATAGCGGTAGCCGGAGCCGGCGTCCACGCGCACCGGAACCAGCAGCCCCATCTCGTCGTAGTGCCGTAGCTGCTTGACGCTGAGCCGGCACAGGCGGGCGAAGCGTCCGATGGTGAGGAGTTCGTCAGGCACGCCACCATGGTGGACTCTCCCACCGTGGGAGAGTCCACCACTCCTGCCCATCGGTCCCGTGGACGCCGGCAGGCCCCTGTGCCCGGCTCGCGCAGCGGGACCGCGCGACGCAGGACACGGTCCGAGTACATCCGGCGGCCCAGCACCTGCATCGGAAGACTGTCGTGCATCTGTGCGGCCTGCTGTTCCGCTGCCGGTCACTGGGCCTGCGGCATCGGCGCTCGGTCCCGCTGCGCGATGACCATGGCCATGTCGTCGTGAAGCCGGCCACCCGCGTACCGGCGCACATCGGCGGCGATCCGCTGTACCAGGGGCCTGGACGCAAGATTGGCCCATGCCACGACACGTTCGGCCAGCGGGTAGAAGACGCCCTCGGCGTTGCGGGCTTCGGTGAAGCCGTCGGTGTAGAGCACCAGCCGGTCGGCGGTCCGGAACGGGAAGGTCGTGGGCACGTACGCGCTGTCCGCGACCACGCCCAGGCCGAGTGGCGGTGCCGGCTCGCGCACCCGTAGTGCGGTGACACCGGCACCGTGCAGCAGCAGCGGCGGTGGATGTCCGCAGCTGACCACGTGGATCACCGGCTCATCGTCCGGGATGTCCACCATCACGGCCGTCACGAAACGCTCGGCGTCGTCCTCCTCCCCCTGCGAGAATTCGGCCAGGCCCCACCGAACGGCGTCCTCCACATAGGCGGCCAGCTCCGGCAGCGCGATGTTCCGGTGGGCCACGGCGCGGAAGGCGCCCAGCACGATCGCCGTGTCGCTGATCGAGGCCATACCTTTGCCACGGACGTCCCCGACGATCAGCCGGGTGGCATGATCGGTGCGGGCCACCGCATACAGATCGCCGCCGATCGTCGTGTCGGCCTCGGCGCTGCGGTACTCCAAGGCGAACGACAGCGGCCCGGCTCTGTCCGGGAGCGGTCGCAGCACCACCCGCTGCGCCGCGTCGGAGACCGAACGCGCCCGAGACAGCTCGGCCGTGCGCCGCTGGCGCAGGTGGGTGAAGAACACCAGCAGGGCGCCCAGCACCCCCAGGCTTGCCAGCTCGACCAGAACACTTTCCGTAGTCAGCGTCCCCCGCTCCGCTCCGGCGGCGATGAGCGCGAGTACGGACAACCCGCCGACAAGCGCCATGACGCGGGGACCCGTGCGGGCAGCGGTGACTGCGACGCCCACGACGAACAGGTGCGCGATGTGGATGTCGGGCGGCAAAAAGGCATCAGCCACCGGGACAGCGACCAACAGAAGGACAGGCCATATCAGCCATATCGCCTCCGGCAGCCGGCGCCAGGGCCGAAGTCTCTCCGTCAGTGCTGTCCTGGTGATCGCGACGCGCACATCCTGCTCCGATCGTCAAGGTTGTCGGCAACCGCAACGTGCGGCCTGGTATCCGGCATTCGCTCCACCGGCCCCGCCCTCACCCGGTCGTCGTCCGATCAGTGAGTACGACGGCTGCGGGCGATGCTCTTTCCGACCAACCTTTCCGCTCAGCTGTCGATTCCGAGCCTGCCGAGCAATTCCAGCGTTCCGTAAAACCCTCGGTAGGCCTCGACTGTCGCTGGACTCCACAGATCCAAGTCGGCTTCCCGTCGGCTTCTTCTTGCGGAGTCGCTGTCTGCCTGCCTCAGGGCTCGCTGCGTGGCCTGCTCGGGACTGGCCGCATCGATCACGAACATCTGCCGCCCCGTGTTTCCGTGCGTCGGGCGTGTGGGGATGGAGACGATCCATATGCCCATGGCTCCAGTCCCTTCCGTTTTTCCGTAAGTGTGAGCTGCTCTTCCTGCCCGTCCGATGTATGGCCATCAAGGCCGGCTGGGCTTCCGGGCTCAACGCCGACCTCGATGCATTGGCCAGGGCATGTACTCCATCAAGACGGTCAGTCCCGTCATCATCCGCGCGTCGTCATGTCATCCACTTGGCCGTCGTTCAGGCCCAGGCAACCGCGTTCTTCAAGCACGCCGTAGTTCGCGACAACCGTGGAACAGGGCGAATATGCAGAGCAGCTCCGGATCAGGACAGAGGCCAAGTACCGGTGCCTGAAGGGAACCGAAGAGGAAGATTGCCCTTGGGCGATGCACGTGTTGCAAGTAGACGGTGCTCGTCCTGCGCTCAAAGGTGCCGCCCACGAGTCGCTATGCACCACCCTGGTCCAGTCGCGATCCACGCGAATCGGGACATCGGCGAAGCCGCATCCCGCGTGCGCATCCTGCTATCGCCACCAGCAGCACGCTGCACAGCGCTCACGAGATGACCAGCGGCTCACACCTTCTCGCATGACGTGGCCATGCTCTCGGTGTTCGCTGACCTGACGCTGAGAACGGTGTCGAGGTAGTCGGCGATTGCGTCCCTGTTGCGGGTCAGGCACTCGATACGTTCGGACAGCCGAACTTGCTCGCGCTGCAGTGTGGCGATCATTTCGGGTGTCACGTTGGGGACGTAGATGGTCTGCGACTTGTCCAGACACGGCAGGAGCTGCTGAATGATTCGCGTCGGCAGTCCGGCGTCGAGCAGTCCCTTGATCTGCAGCACGATGTCCACGTGTGACCCTGTGTACTCACGGTACCCGTTGGAGGCGCGGCTGGGTGTGATCAGCCGCTGCTCCTCGTAGTAGCGCAGTAGCCGACGGGGTACGCCAGTACGCTCCGCGAGCTCTCCGATTCTCATGTGCTCAAGCCTACGACTTGACCTTCACATCAATGTGAGTGTTCAAGACTCGCTGAGTGGACCGCGAACAGCAGAAATGTGTGCTGTGCCTGGGTGGCGGGGGCATGTCTGAGGCTCGACTCAGTTCCTGCGGCGGCCAGGACCATCACGACTACATCGAAGGTTTCGAATGAAACTCGGACTTCGTCTGCCCCAGAGATTGGGAGTCGACCTGCAACACGACCTGGTCGAAGCAGCCAGAACGGCCGAAGCGGCCGGATACGCCAGTTTGTGGACGTACGAACGGCTGCTCTTCCCGGAGAGGCCCGCCGAACCATATGCCCCGCCGAACGTGCCGTGGCCGGAAACCTCGCGGCAGGCCGCCGACCCCTTGGCGGTCCTCACGGCAGCGGCGGTGGCGACCGGAGAGGTGCGCCTGGGTACTGCCGTTCTGATCGCTGCACTCCACACGCCCGTCCAGCTGGCGAAGGCGCTGGCCACGATCGATCAGATCAGCGGCGGCCGCATGGTCGCAGGCATGAGCACCGGCTGGTCCACCGACGAACTCCAGGCCACTGGCGCCACCCGAGCGGATCGCGGCCGCTTCCTCGACGAGACGCTGGACGTCTTCGACGCCGTGTGGGGGCCGGACCCAGTGACCTTCCGGAGTCCTCGCGTAGTCATCGACAACGCCTCGGTCCTGCCCAAACCCGCATCGAAAATCCCCGTGCTGCTCGGCGGCGGTGGCAGCAACCTGGGCCGCGGCACCAGTTCCAAGGCCGTGCAGCGCATCGCCAGACGCGCAGACGGCTGGCTGCCGCTGCTCACCACACCCGGGCCGGCCGGAGCCGCAGCACTGCGCGCGAGCTGGGACCGCATCCGGGAAATGGCTTCCGCGTACGGCCGGGACACCAGCCGGATGGAGATGGTCGTGGTGGGAAACGTCACCTTCACCGACCGTCCGGCAGGCCCTGACCGATCGGCGTTCGTCGGCACTCTCGACCAGATCATCGATGACATCCACACGACCGCAGAAGCGGGCGCAGACGAGCTCATCATGGACCTGAATCTGCAGGACTGGTTCACCAGCACTCGGCAGATGCTCGAGACGGCGGTGGAGATCCGCGAACGGGCCGTAGCCTCATGACCGATGCTGCCGACGCCGGAGACGGCGCGAACACTTCTGCTCCAGCAGCGGCGAAGGCCGCCACCCAAGGACCCGTAGGCCCTGCCGGACGCGTCCCATCTCGCGGTCGGGGGTGCTGGGCGCGACGGGCGACCAGGGCGGACATCTCCGAGTGCGCCCGACACAGCGACATCGTGATCGTCGCCGTGCCGTGGGACGGCGACGCCGAGATCCTGCAGTCGCTGCACGCGGACCTGGCCGGCAAGCTCGTGAGCAGGGAGCCACCACCCCCGGGGCAGCCCTGACCGCCCGTCCGGCAGCGCGTCGGCTGCCGGACGGGCGGTGCGGCCAGGCATACGGCGT
>NZ_MUBM01000329.1 GCF_002154505.1 Streptomyces carpinensis
ACCGGCCCGCCTACCCGATAGTCGAACCCAACGTATGGATCCGGCACGACGTCCACCCCCACACCACCTGACGGCCACATGGCTCCCCGGCCCGCATGACAAGCCGAGCACCTGGCCCCTAACGTCCTGCCAGGTGACGTGCTGTCGGACTGGGGGAGCCAATACGCCCCCTCGGGGCAGCCCGAGGGCGGCCCCGGGAGGACGACGTCAGACGGTCGCCGCAGCGGAATCACGCCACCCTGGCGTGAGAGCCGTGCGACGCGCGCGGGTAGCTCCGCGGAGCCCGGCCGCGGAGTCACCCGTGAGGCATCCTGGCAGGCCGTGCTCGACGCGGACAGCAGCGCGTACACCGTCCACGAGCACGCCGCCGCCCACAGCGTCGCCGAACGCAAGGCACTGCCCTTCCCCTGGTCACAGGCCGTCAAGACTCTTGCCTTCACCACCGCGCAGTTCCCGCTCCTGCTCGTGGCCCTGCGCGCCGACGACCGCGTCGACTTCACCCGCCTCGTGGCCGCCGCCGGCACCAGCCGCTCGCAGCTGCGCACGGCCGAACCCGACCTGCTCACCGCCGAGGGCCTGGCCCCCGGAGGCATCCCGCCGATCAGCCACCGGCCCGGTGTGCCGTGCCTGATCGACACGGCGGTCGTCGAATCCGGGCATCCATCGGTCTACTGCGGCGCCGGATCCGCCGCCCGCACCCTTCAGATACCGCCGGCAGTCCTCGCCCGGCTCCCCCGCGCGCACGTGACCCTCCTACGCAGGTGACCCCGGCGGGCGGGCGGGCGACCGCCCGCCCCCTCCCGGCTGGGCCTGCCGGGAACGTGCCCGCGGGCCGCTGGCCTCGGCACTCGTTCTAGGCTGACGCGTTGGGCAACGATCGACGCGTCCGCCGCCTCGTAGTGGACGGGACCGCCTGGTACTGGACTGTCCGGCAGCGGGTGAGACCCGACTACGCCGACTGCCGCCTGACGCTCTCCTTCTTCACGGATTTCAAGGATTTCACGGACACGTCGTTGCCGGGCGCTCGACGCCGATTGGCGTTGGTCTTCGCCCCGGGGCCGGACAGAATCGTCTCGAACACGTACCTCGAGGCGGGCACCGTCGTACGCCTCCCCGACCGCAGTTGGCTGAACCTCCACGAGCCGGGAACGGCCCGGCGCCTGCTCGATGCCGCGGCGCCTGTTCTGACGACCCGGCCGCTGGAGCTGAAGCTGGCAGTGGACGGCTGGTCCTTCTTCGACGACGTCGTGGACCGTGCCGATCCGAAGCCACCGCATCTCACTGACGCCGACCGGAGTTGAGCCGGGCGGCCTGGCGGGTCAGGTGGTCGCGCTCGGCGAGGTTGGTTGCCTTGCGGGCCGCCTCGGCATACAGCCGTGCCGCCCTGGCCAGGTCGCCGTCGCGCTCGTGGAGGTACGCCGCCACCGCGGCGTGGCGGGGCAGCGAGTCGTCCAGCGCCGCGAGCGCCGCCAGGCCGGCGCGCGGTCCGTCGGCCTCGCCGACGGCGACCGCACGGTTGAGCCGGACGACCGGGCTGTCGGTCAGGCGCATGAGCTCGTCGTACCACTCGACGATCTGCACCCAGTCGGTCTCCTCGGCCGTGGGCGCGTCGGCGTGCAGGGCCGCGATGGCGGCCTGGGCCTGGAACTCGCCCAGCCGGTCGCGGGCGAGGGCCGCCTGCAGGATCCCCACGCCCTCGGCGATCGAGGCGGTGTCCCACCGGCCGCGGTCCTGCTCGGCGAGCGGCACCAGGCTGCCGTCGGGCGCGGTCCGGGCGGCGCGCCGGGCGTGGTGGAGCAGCATGAGGGCGAGCAGCCCCGCCACCTCGGGGTGGTCGACGGCGGCCGCGAGCTGCCGGGTGAGCCGGATGGCCTCCGCGGAGAGATCGACGTCGCCGGAGTAGCCCTCGTTGAAGACCAGGTAGAGGACGCGCAGCACGGTGGCGACGTCGCCGGGCTGGTCGAACCGCACGCCCGAGACGGTGCGCTTGGCCCGGCTGATGCGCTGCGCCATGGTCGCCTCGGGCACCAGGTAGGCCTGGGCGATCTGCCGGGTGGTCAGCCCGCCGACGGCGCGCAGTGTGAGCGCGACCGCGGACGACGGCGTCAGCGACGGGTGGGCGCACAGGAAGTACAGCTGGAGGGTGTCGTCCACCGCGGGCGCGGGCCCGGGCACCGGCTCCTCGTCGAGGAGGTCCTCACGCCGGCGGCGGGCGGTGTCCGCCCGCACGCCGTCGAGGAACCGGCGCCAGGCCACGGTGACCAGCCAGCCCTTCGCATCCCGCGGCGGGTCGGCCGGCCAGACGCGGAGCGCCTCGACGAGCGCGTCCTGCACGGCGTCCTCGGCCGCCGCGAAGTCGGCTCCGCGGCGGACGAGGACGGTGAGCACGCTCGGCGTGAGACTCCTCAGCAGGGCCTCGTTCATCGATGGGGGCACTCCGTGGTGGCGGGCGTCGCGGCCAGGAACGGGCGCACCTCGAGCCACTCGTGGATCGGCTTGCCGCCCGCCCCGGGGGCGGCCGACAGCTCCCCGGCCAGCTCGACGGCGCGGTCGTAGCTGTCGACGTCGATCACCATCCAGCCGGCGATGAGGTCCTTGGTCTCGGCGAACGGGCCGTCGGTGACCGGCGGACGCCCCTCGCCGTCGTAGCGGACCCAGGTGCCCTCGGGGGCGAGCGCCTGACCGTCGACGAACTCGCCGGTCTTCTCCAGCCGGGCCGCGAAGTCGTGCATGTACTGGATGTGCGCCGAGACCTCCTCGGGCGTCCACTGGTCCATCGGGGCGCCGTTGCACGGAGCCGGAGCGCCGCGGTAGTGCTTGAGCAGCAGATACTTGGCCATCGTGGTTCTCCTCGGTGCTGATGCGACCCATTGTGGTCACGTTCACCCCGGGGACGGAGCCAGTCCTGAGTTCTCGACATCTCCGCCCGAAATTTTTTTGCAGCCCTCCTCGACGAGCCCGGGCGAGCCGTCTCGCGGCGCCGGTGCCAGTTCGGTCTGCATCGTGCACGGGCTGTGGCCCTGCCCCCACGCCACGCCCGCTCTGACGATGTCGGCCAGGTCGGATGTGGAGCCGGAGACGAGTTCGATGCCCTGGCTCCAGCCGGAGACGGCGAACCGCCGGCTGTCGGCTCCGATGTGAACGGCCAGCGGCCGACGTTCAGGGACCGCGGTCGCCATCGCGGCCGTCACCGGGTTCCTCCGAGGATGCCCCGGCCTTCAGGCCGGGGTGGAATCGGGCTTCTGCGGAGCAGGACGGGAAGTAGGGGTTTCGCCTCCGGGGCGAAAGGCCGTCCACCCGCGACGAGGTGAGTGAGCCCGTGGCGATCAAGAGGCGTCAACTGTCAGTCCTCCCCTATATGTTCGGATGCATGACGCCAGTCGTGACGACGGAGGGGGCCGGGCATGCCCGGTACTCCTTCCGTGTGCGCCTGTCTGCTACCGCGCGGCGCGCGCTCGAAGCGGAGTGGGACCGCTGCCGGTGGCTTTGGAACGAGTGCGTGGCCAAGTCGAAGCAGGTCCACCAGCAGAGCAAGGAGTCCGGTGAGAAGCTGGCGTGTGGTCCGGCTCAGTTGGACAGGATGCTGACCGAGGCGCGTCGGGTGACGCCGTGGCTGGCTGCGGGTGCGTCGGTGCCGCAGCAGCAGGTGATTCGGGACTTCGCCAGGTCGAGGGCGAAGGCGCTGAAGGACATCAAGGACGGGCTTCCGGTGCACCGCCGGGCGGGGATGCCCCGCTGGAAGAGGAAGCGGGAGGCCAGGCCGAGCCTGAACTACACGAAGCGCGGTTTCCGCCTGAAGGACGGTCGTGTGCACCTCGCGGGCCAGATCGTGGTGAGGGTGGTGTGGTCGCGGGACCTTCCGGCGGAGCCGTCGAGTGTGCGCGTGTACCAGGACACGCTCGGGCATTGGTATGTGTCCTTCGTCGCCCCGGCCCAGGTCGAGCCGCTTGTGGAGACTGGCCGCGTCCTGGGCGTGGACTGGGGTGTGAAGGAGACGGCCGTCACCACCGATGACGCCTACGATCTCCCGCATGCCGAGCACGGCAAGCGGGCCGCTCAGGGGCTGGCCCGCTATCAGCGGATGATGGCCCGGCGCCGGAGCCCGAAGGGCCGGCCCGCATCGAAGGGCTACCGGAAGGCGCAGGTGCAGGCGGCGAAGCTGCACAGGAAGGTCGCGGGGCAGCGGGAGGACACATCCC
>NZ_MUBM01000033.1 GCF_002154505.1 Streptomyces carpinensis
CCCCCGCAACGCTGAAAACGAAGTCCGTCTGCTGCTCGGGCACGAACTGCCCAGTCGTCTGCGCCCCGTGGAACAGTCCCTGTCCCAGCAGCCCCCCGGCCCCGATCGCGATGCGGGCCTGACTCGTGTTGTAACCGACCCCGGAGGGATCCAGTGCCGGATCGGCGAACGCCGCGAACCGGTTGACTTGATACTGGCCCAGCAGATGCAGCTGCCACACCGCCACCGCGCCCAGTGCCCCGGCCGCCAGCAGCACGACCACCCACCGCGCGGACGCGCCCGAGGCGAGCAGCACCCCCAGCACGATCACGCCGATGCCCATGAACTGCCCGAGATCCGGGGTGAGCAGCACAAGCAGGGCGGGCACGCCCGCCACCGCAAGCGCCTCGACGACGCTTCGTGCGTCCGGGCGCTGCCGATCGCCCGTGTCCACCTTGGTGGCCAGCAGCAGGGCCATGGCCAGCACGATGGTGACTTTGACGAACTCCGCGGGCTGGATCGACATGCCGCCGACGATGATCCAGCGGCGCGACCCGTTGATGGTGGCGCCGACCGGGGTCAGGACCAGCAGCACCATCAGCAGCGTGACGCCGTAGAGCGCGGGTGTGAGGTCGCGCAGCCGGCGCGGACCCATGCGGAAGGCGACCGCCGCCAGGGCGATACCGATGACGGTGTTGACGACATGGCGCTGCAGGAAGGCGTACGGGTTGCCGCCGGTCAGTTGAGTCCGCCCGCGCGTGGCGGAGTACACCAGCACCGCCCCCAGCACGGACAGGGCCAGCGCCGCCCCGAGCAGCGGCCAGTCCAGCCGCCGCAACGTCGAGCCCGGCGCCAGGTGGGCCCGCCACCCCGCACGCCGGGAGCTCCACCGGGCCAGCGGGTCGGCCCCGGTCAGCACCGCACACCACCGGAGCAGTACGCCGCAGTCGCCACGTGACGCATCCTCACCGCCGCCTTACCCTGTGCTCTCCTCGCGGCTCGAGGACCGCGCAGAAACCGGGACGATGCGGAACACTATCATCGATCACTTGCGCAATCAGGCAAGCAGATCCCAAGCGCATTACATCATTCGAGGCCGACCGGATCAGAGGTCCGACCCTGCCTACGGCCGCCAGGCTTTGACCGACTGGCTGCCGCCAATCGTCGTCTGCAGCTTGCGCAACCTCTAAAATGTGGACATGTTCTCCGATGTGGGCCCCTTGGAGCTCCTGACACTGGCAGCGCTCGCCATCCTGCTCTTCGGCCCGGACAAGCTGCCCGAGATCATTCAGAACGTGGCCGGGTTCCTGCGTAAGGTACGGGCGTTCTCCGAGAGCGCCAAGGAGGAGATCCGCTCGGAGCTGGGGCCAGGTTGGGAAGATTTCGAGTTCGAAGACCTCCACCCGAAGGCGTTGGTGCGCAAACACGTCCTTGACGGGGATGGCCTCGGGCTCGACGAGATCCGCAACACACTCGACCCGAGAGCGGAGCTGGCGCAGGTCGCGGACGCGGTGCGCGATACAGCCGCCGAGACCCGGGCGGACACGGAGGCAGGGCGCGTACGCCTCATGAAGACCGCACCAGCAGAAGCTCCCGCCCGCCCGCCATTCGACCCCGACGCCACCTGAGCCGTCCGTATTGTCGCCACCCGGCAGCAAGCAGTCGGTCACGACCGACTTGGGCCCCTCCGGGGCGCCTCACCGCGCCTCGGAGGGGCCCACGGCAGGGCGCCGGCCCGTCGCGAGAACGACGAGACCACGGCCCTGCGCGCTCAAGACGTCATCTCATTTGGCTCGGTCGGCTAATGGCAAAGGAAAGGTTTCGATTCCTCCGGCTCGGCATGGCGGAGGAACCTCAACCCTTTCGGATCGGCGCAACCTGGTGAAGCACAGTGGCTCGGGAACCAATCCGGACGACGAGGGAGTCTGATCATGGCCGATGTCGACGTACTCGTGGTGGGCGCTGGCCCGGTGGGCCTGACGGTGGCGGCCGAGCTGCGTCGGCACGGCGTGGGCTGCCGCATCGTCGATCGGCTCGCCGCCCCGCAACCCTATGCCAAGGCCATCGGCGTCGTGCCCCGCACGCTGGAGGTGTGGGACGCCATGGGCCTGGTCCGCGAGGCGCTGGACAACGCAGTGCCGCACCTGGCCCAGCTGGTCTTCATCGACGGCAAGCCGGCCCCCCGGGTCGAGATGACTCTGCCGTCCGAGATCCCCTACCCCTTCTTCGCCACGCTGCCCCAGTACGCGACCGAGCGGCTGCTCGCCGAGCATCTTGCGCGCTTCGGCACGGAGGTCGAGCGGCCGACCGAGCTCCGCTCGGTGGAGACGCGCCCGGACGAGGTCGAGGCCGTCCTCGCGCACCCCGACGGCCGGACCGAGCGTCTGCACGCCCGCTACGTCGTGGGCTGCGACGGCGCGCACAGCCTGGTCCGCAAGGCGGCCGGGCTGACCTTCAGGGGTGACGCCCTCCCCGAGCAGTACATGATCGGCGACGTCGAACTCGACTGGGAACTGCCCGCCGGCCACAGCATGCGGGCCGTGAACCTGGACGCGAACGGTGTGATGGACGACATGCTCGTCTGCATTCCGATGCCCGGCGTTCGCCGGTACTGGCTGTCGATGCTTCGCCCCCGCGCCCAAGCCGGAGGCGAAGACGGCTCGAGCGCGCCGGACGGGATCGGCCTCGGCCTGGGGGATGGCCTCGGACCGGACCTCGGCCAGATCCAGGCCGTGCTCGACCGGCTGTCCCCGGAGGTGACGACCGCCTCCACGCTGCGCTGGTCGTCCACCTTCCGGACCAGTCACCGCTTGGTGGACCGCTACCGGAACGGCCGCCTCTTCGTCGCCGGGGACGCCGCGCACATCAACCCGCCGGTCGGCGGGCAGGGTCTGAACACCGGCGTGCAGGACGCCTTCAACCTCGCCTGGAAGCTGGCCCTGACCGTCCGCGGTCTGGCCACGGACGACGTGCTGGAGAGCTATCACGCCGAACGCCACCCGATCGCGCAGGAGGTGCTCGACCGCACCGTCCGCCATGCCCGCACCGTCCGCAATTCCGGCTCCGGCCTCAACACCAAGGGGGACGACGGCGAGATGGTGCTGCGGCGCCAGGCCCAGCTGCTGGTCGCCTACCCGGACAGCCCGTTGATCCAGCCGCGGGCGGCGGACGGCACACCCGCGGCCGGTCCCGCGCCCGGCGACCGGGCACCGGACTGCCGCGGCCTGCTGAGCGACCTCGCCGCCTACCCGCGGCGGCTGTTCGACCTGCTGCGCACCCCGCGCCACGTGCTGCTGCTGTTCGCGGGCTCGGAGTACGCCTCGGGCGACGGCGCCGCCCGGCTCGAGGCCTGCGCCGCCGAGGCGCATCGCGCCGCCCACGGCCTGCTCGACGCCTATCTGGTCACCGCCGCAGAGGTACCGGAGGACGCCCGCCCGGTCGGCCTGCGGCCGCCGCGGGTACGCGACGCAGCGGGCGAGTTCCGCGACGCCTATGCGCCGCGTGAGGGCGAGGCCCTCCTGATCCGCCCGGACGGCTACCTCTCCGGACGCTTCCACCCGGCCGTGCCGGAACGCCTGGCGGCGCATCTGCGCCGAACCTTCGCCTGACGCCCGCCGCCACGGGCGGAGCCGCGCCGGTGACGGTCCTACGGCCGCGCCCCCGAAGGGCGAGGGGCACCCGTCGACAGGCAGTCAGCCCCTCGGCGGGTGTCGTCACGTCGGAAGTCACCTCGTTTGGGTGAGTCCGCGGTAGCAGGTGAGGGTGCAGGCGCTGCTGGTGAAGGCCAGGAATGGCCGGCTTTGCGTTCGTAGTGTCGGTGGAGGCGGCAGGACATGATGCGCTCGATGGTCCACCGGTGTCGTCCCAGTCACTGTGAGGTCTCGATGCCCTTACGGGCGATGCGGTGCCGGATCCCTCGCTGGGATGACCATCGCCGCAGGTGGTTGTAGTCGTAGCCCTTGTCCGCCCCGATCCACAGGATTCCGGCCTGTCAGGTTCCCTTTTTCAGGGCCCGCATGCTCACCGAGTCGATCGCGCACCTCGACCAGTCCAGGTCCCCGCGCGAGCCCAGTTCGTCGAGGACCAGGCGGTGCAGCTGCGCCCACACCCGGGCCTTCGTCCACTCGCTGAACCTGCGGTGGGCCGTTGCCCCCGACGGCCCGAAAGACGCCGAGGGCAGTTGCTGCCATGTGCAGCCCGACGTGGCCACGAACACGATCGCGGCCAGCACCTCACGGTCACCATGCCTCCGCCGGCCACCACCCTGAGGTCGCGTCGGCGCCTCCGGCACCACCCGCTGGAACAGCGCCCACAACTCATCCGGCACCAGCCGCTCAACGATCCGCACCACGGCCAATAGCATACCGAGCCAAATGAGATGACTTCTGAAAGCCTGAGTAAATCAACGATGGATTCTTGACACGACTACGAGCCCAGGGGCGTGTCGCCCAGACCGACCCAGTCATGGATGACACCGACCTCCACACCGGCGTCGTGGGCAATGTCCTCGGGCGCCACGCCGGCGCTCCAGGCAACGAGAACAGCGCGTCGGAGTTCCTCCGCACGCGTTTCCAACCCGATCTCGGCGGCCTCCCCGGACGCGGCCATCAAGGCAGCCGCGTCCTCGGTCAGCCGTCGCCCCGCCCGGCACACCGCCAGGCGCGCTTCTTCCCGCAGACCGTTCACTGGCTGCCTCCAAGGGGCCGCACTGTCGATCAGTTCTGCGCGGCCGACCGGACGAGCTTGACGCTCAGCCACAGCAGGCTCACCGGCATCCCGATGCCGCAGACGTCCGCCAGGACGAGAATCGCCGGTTCGGCGACCGGCAGCAGCCGCAGACCACGCACGGCCAGCTCGGGAACGGCCAGCTCGGGAACAGGGAAACGGGGCAGCGTGATGGCGATCGTCATGACGCACCTCCGACTGATCGGCACCCGAGGCCCGCCGGCAGCGAACACGATCACTGCCCGGCAGTTCCCACGTCGAGGCAGGCCGTCAGACAGCGGTACGGTGACCGCCGGGCGCCCCGGGTGCAACGGAATGGGAGCTGGGACTACTGCTGCAGGAACTCATCCCGTTCACCTCCTCGCGCTGGCAGCGGTCACGTCGAACGAGGGCGCAACACACCCTCCGACATAGTACGACTACGTACAACGCGATCGCCTGCCGAAACCTTCCTCCAACAGCCGATTCGCCCGGCCAGGGCGCTTGCCCTCCGAGACCGCACCGCGACTGTCAGCGACAGCGGAAGTGTGGTTCTGCGCCGCTTGTGTGGATGGCATCCCGCCAGGTGATGCAGGGGATCACGACGCCGGGCCCCGCGGGTCGCAGCAGCAGCCGTCGATCCCGTCCCCCAGTGTGGTCCACATGCGGAGATCTTCACCACAGCCACCTGCGCACCTTCCGTTTCACAGCAGAAAGGTGGGCCGGCGCGCAGGCGCGCACAAGCGGCCTGAGTCCGGCCGAGAAGGCGAGCTTGCGGACCGAGGTGGGGGGAGATGTTGCCGATCTCCTCCATGAGGATCAAAGCAGTGAGCGGGCCGACCCCAGGCCGCACGGTCAGGACCTTGACCTGTGGCTCCGCCTTCAGTTCACCGTCGTCCGGCCACCCTCGTCCGTCACGGCGATCCGCGACCGGCTGAGATGCACATCGATCCCGACGTAAGCCTGCATCGCGGGCCTCCCGACCGGGACTCCGCTACCCCACGCACAGAGTGCTGCTCCGAACGCACCGCATTGGGGACTCACAGCCCTCACAACGTCAAGTCATGGCCAGCTGCGGCCAATTGAGCTCTACCATTACCGGTCGACGGCGCGGATGGCCGGTCTTCCAGCCGCGGCCGTCACGTATCAACGTGCCCGTCCTTTCCAGTTGGCCAGGTGACAGGCGACCGAGGATGTACTGCGCATCACAGGTGGCACAACAGCCTTTGCCCTGGCGTGCGTCGGGGCCTTCCTCGAAGGGCTGTTGTCTCCTTCCAGGTCGCCGTCCTCGGGCCATCAGTGACTCCTGCACTGTTGATCGAGATGCACTCAGCGACGAGCGATGCCCAGAATCGAACCCGAGAGGCAATGCCGACTCACAGAGAGGCATGACGATCATGCGAAGCACGATCACACGCACTCTGGCCGCTGCCGTGGCTGCAGGCGTCTTCGCCGGTGGGGCAACCGTGGCCTCCATGGGCGCCGCTCTTGCAGCACCCGCGCACTCCACGGTCGCAACAAGCCATCACGTCGCGCCCAAGCCCCCCGACCCCACGATGACGCCGAAGCACAAGAAGTGCCCCAAGGGTGAGCACTACACGAAGGTCAACGGCAAGTGGGGCTGCCACAAGAAGTAGCAGTCACGCGGGTGCCGCAGAGACGGTGATCGGCCCGTCGCACGCAGGGGTCGAGAGCTCTGCGGCACCCGCCACCAACCCGAGTCGAGTGCCACTGCTTCACCGATTCATCGCGGCCGGAATGGTGGCCGGGCGCCCCGGGAAGGGGCGCCCGCGGCGTCACCGGTTCCTCGCGCCCGTACGTACCCGTCGACGGATGCGCTGCGACAGATGCGCTCGCCGGCGTTCAGCGCCGGCGTCGAGCCGTCCAGGCGGGGTACGTCCCGGGGACGGCCCGCACCGCCACCACCCTGACCGGTCGCCGGCCGGCGGCACAGCTCAGCGTGAGGCGACTCGGGCCGATGAGAAGCCCGTCACTGTCTACCACGCCGAGCTCCTCACGGCGGACATCTTCCTCTGCTCGGTCCGTTGCCCCTTGGAAAGAGCTAGGAAACAGGGAGGACGCGCACGAATCCCTCGGTCCACTCGTCCTCGTCGAGTGTGTACTCGTCGATGACGAAGCAGTCCGGCTCGTCAGCGAAGCCTGGTTGGAGCCGTGCTCGGCGCACACGTTCCTCGGCCTTCTCCAGGGTGGAGTAGACGCCGAGCAGCTTCGCATCGTCGCCGTCCTGCTCATCGATGTACACGGTCTGACCATCGACGTGCACGGTTGCACCGCCAGCACCGGCTTCGTTCTGGTGTCCTACGTGCCAAAGGAGATAGACCGTCATCTGCGCAAGCTACCCCAGACGCTCGTCTGTTGGATTTACGATGCACCTGGCCGGCCTACGCACGGCGCACGCGGCGCCGGGACGGTCACCGTCGAGGACCGCGAGCGGACGGTTCGGGGATTCGCCCTGTCCGAGCTGCACCGGACACGCTGCGCCGCGTGCTGGGCGAGGAGGAACCTCAACTGACGGCCCTTCAGCGGCTGCTGTCAGGTCCTCGACTTCGACACCCCGGTCCGCCGGCCCCTCGCCCCTGCAGCGACCGGGGACCGGGAAGGGCCGGCGGGCCCCGCGGCGCGGGCCCGTCCCTACACCGCTGCCGGGTGCGTGACACGGATCTTCGACTGGCCGTGCGGGCGCTGCTCCCAGTCGTCCATGAACCGGGCGGTCAGCCCGTGACGTTCGGCCAGCGAGACGAGGGTCGCGGTGCGGTAGTAGAAGTCCTCGCGCAGCACCTGGTGCTCTTCGCCCTCCGTGCGGTCGAAGGTGAAGTCGAAGAAGCCGCCCGGGGCCAGCACCCGCCCCACGTGGGACAGGCACTCGTCGATCACCTCCAGCGGCGAGTGCGAGAACACACTGTGCGCGTGCACCACCGTGAACCAGCCCGTCGGCAGGAATTCGAGCTTCAGGTCGCCGACAAGGGCCAGATGGGGAAGCCGGTCCTGCAGGCCTCGGCGGGCGAGCGTGCGCTGTGCTTCGATGAGGATGTCCGGCGAGATGTCGATGCCGTAGTAGTGGCCGGGCTCGAGGTAGTCGATGAAGTGCCATCCGGCGCGCAGGTTCCCGCAGCCGATCTCCAGCATCCGGTCCTGCGGCTTCAGACCGTGCTCCAGCAGGTAGTCGAACTGCATCTGCCCCAGTGCCAGCCAGCGCGCCTGTGATGCGCTGCCGACGGCATGCTCGGGGCTGCGTGCGCTGTCGGAGGCCATCACCGCCCGGTAGTAGGCGACGTGGTCATGGTGCCGAAGTCCCAGCCAAGCGTCGCGGGCGGCACGACGCAGGTGGGGACCGATCCGCCCGGGGTGGCGCAGGGCGTAGTGGACCTGGTGTGCCAGGGACGACCGGTTCTTCGGCCTCGCGGGCTTCGGCATGGGTGACTCCGTGGTGCAGGTGGCCGCCCCCGCACGGCAGAGTAGCCCGAGCCGCCCAGCACGGCGCGCTGGACCGCAGCACACCCCGTCCCGACACGCACCGCAGCCTGCCGCAAAGGCGGACGGCCCGTACGACGCCGACAGCCTGATCACCGTCCCGACGATCAGGCCGAGCTCCAGCAGCAGTGTGAAGCTGCTGGTGACCACGCACAGCGAGGGAAGCGAGACGCGCTGAGCGCTGACGTCAGGCACCGACGCCGTACGGGCGAGGAGCGTGCCGGCCGGGCAGGCGGCCACGGGCCATCCGGCCGTCGAGCAGGGCCTCGGTGACGCGCTCGCCGGAGCGTGGCCTTCACCACAAATTGTCCATTTCAGGACGGATGACTGCGTATAAGTGGTTCTAGAGCTGGTTGCACTCCCCCGGCAACCAGTTCCAGGGATTCGACGACCAGCGACTTGGGAGAAGCATTTGATCACGGTACGTACACGACGCACCGGGATGGTGGCTGCGGCCGGCGCACTCGGCGGTGTGCTCGCACTCACGGCCCTCGGCGGTAACAGCTACGCTGCCACCAGCGGAAACGGCGCCGGGAACCAGCCGAAATCGCAGGCACGGGTGGATCAGGCGGCCGCCCAGGATGCTTCCGACGCCCGAATAAAGATCACGCCCGGGCAAGGTGCCTACAACATCGGGATCAACGACCCGGTCAAGGTGACCGTCAGCAACGGCAAGCTCACCAAGGTGACCATGACCGCCACCGCGACCGGCACCGAGATTCCGGGCACCCTGTCCGCGGACGGCACGTCCTGGAAGTCGAACGGCCATCTGGAGCGGGCCACCAGGTACCAGGTTGCCGCGGAGGCCGAGGACGCCAAGGGCCGCTCCGTCACCGGGAACGCCACGATCACCACGGTCTCCCCGGCCAACGACTTCATCGGACACCTGTCCCCCGAGAGCGGCTCGACCGTCGGCGTGGGCATGCCGGTGACGGTCAACTTCGACAAGGCGATCAGCAACAAGGCCGCCGTGGAGTCGGAGATCCAGGTCAGCTCCAGCAGCGGCCAGCAGGTCGTCGGTCACTGGTTGAACGACCACCGCCTGGACTTCCGTCCCAAGACGTACTGGAAGCCCGGCTCCACCGTCACCGCCAAGCTCAACCTCCACGGCACGGAGAAGACGGTCACGTTCAAGATCGGCCGGAGCCAGATCAGCACGGTCGACGCCAAGACCAAGCAGATGACCGTCGTACGGGACGGCAAGACGATCAAGATCATCCCCATCTCGTCCGGCAGCCCCGAGCACCCGACGTACAACGGTCAGATGGTCATCTCCGAGAAGTTCCGGCAGATCCACATGAACGCCGCGACCGTCGGCCTCACGGAGAAGGACGGCAAGCCTTCGTACGACATCAAGGCCGTACCGCACGCCATGCGCCTGACCGACTCCGGCACGTTCATCCACGGCAACTACTGGGGTGCCGACTCGGTCTTCGGCAAGGTCAACACCAGCCACGGCTGCGTGGGCCTGAAGGACGTCAGGGGCGGTGGTGACGACAGGCTGCCCGCCGCGTGGTTCTTCGACCACTCGTTGACCGGTGACGTCGTGATCGTCAAGAACTCGGCGGACAAGACCACGTTGGCCCCGGACAACGGCCTCAGCGACTGGAACATGCCGTGGAGCGAGTGGGTCGCGGGGAGCGCGACCCACTGACGCCACGCCACTCTGCATCCGCACCTGAATCCCTTCCGCCGGGCGGCGGCCGACACCCTGTCGGCCGCCGCCTGCGGCGTCAGGGCGCCCGAGCAGCCCTCGCGGCGTGTGGGGCCGCGGTTGCGTCACGTCGTCCACCGGACGAACGGTGCCAGGCGCGCAGGACGTCGCATGGCCACCGCAGGTGGACCGCCGCACGACCGGGCAACGGCAAGCGCGGCCCCTCCGCACACTGCGGGCCGCTCGGTGGTCTCCGTGCGGGGGCGCGGCACGGCAGCGGTCGTTCCCCTGGAGCATGAGCGTCGAGGTCTCGGCCTTGTCCAGGCCGGTGAGCGCCCCGCCCCAGCCGATACGGCCGCGGTGACGACCCAGCGGGTGGGCCAGATCCGCTGTAGGGCGGCTGGGACGGCTCTGCCGTGGATTGGTCCATGGCGGGTCGGTCGGCCATGCTGGAAGGACAGGTACAGGGCTCACCTCAGTGGTCACAGAGCGCCGCAACTCCGTGATCACCGGACCGTGGACCCACCGTGTCGTGGGCTCACCCACCTGTCCGCGCGCAGTCTTCGTGCGCACCGGGACGAACGGCGACACGGGCCGGGGCTGCGCCGGTGGTGCGCTCTCATCACGGTCGCCGACCGGGTTGCCGCGACGAGCACGGGCACGAGACTTCCGCCATGATCGAAGGGCAGGACGAGGGAGCGACGCCGGTTGGAGCGTATGGAGGGACGGTCGTGGCGACGGACGGACAGCGGAACACGGAGCGGCCGCACTGCCTGGTCACCGGAGCGTCCGGGTACATCGGCGGGCGCCTGGTACCGGAACTGCTGGAGGCCGGCTGTCGCGTCCGTTGCCTGGCCCGCTCACCGGACAAACTACGTGACCATCCATGGGCAGACGCCGCCGAGACGGTCGGCGGGGACGTCACGGACGCCAGGTCGGTCGCTGCGGCCATGCGCGGCATCGATGTCGCCTACTACCTGGTCCACGCCCTCGGATCCGGCGCCGGGTTCGAGGACACCGATCGCCGCGCGGCCCGGATCTTCGCCGAGCAGGCGCACGCCGCCGGCGTACGGCGGATCGTCTATCTCGGCGGCCTCACGCCGCGGGGCGTACCCGAGCACTCTCTGTCCCCGCACCTGCGCTCAAGGGCCGAGGTCGGGCGTATCTTCCTCGACGGCCCGGTGCCCGCCACCGTGCTGCGGGCAGCCGTCGTCATCGGCTCGGGATCGGCGTCGTTCGAGATGCTGCGTTATCTGACCGAGCGGCTGCCGGTCATGGTCACCCCCCGTTGGGTGCAGACCCGCACGCAGCCGATCGGGGTCCGCGACGTGCTGCGTTACCTCGTCGGCTCGGCCACCATGCCGGACGGTGTCGACCGGGCATTCGACATCGGTGGGCCGGACGTCCTGACCTACCGGGAGATGATGTGCCGTTACGCCGCCGTCGCGGGGCTGCGGCGGCGGCTCATCCTGCCGGTACCGGTGCTCACTCCGAATCTCTCCAGCCACTGGGTCGGCCTCGTCACCCCGGTGCCCGCCTCCATCGCCCGGCCCCTGACGGAGTCGCTGCGGCATGAGGTCGTCTGCCGCGAACACGACATCGCCTTGTACGTGCCCGACCCACCGGGTCGGCCGGCGCCGTTCGACGAAGCGCTGGCCCTGGCCCTGCGAAGGGTGCGGGAGGCCCGGGTCGCCACCCGCTGGTCGTCCGCCGCGGTCCCGGGGGCGCCCAGTGACCCCCTGCCCACCGACCCGGACTGGGCCGGCGGCAGCCTCTACCTGGACGAGCGGCACCTGCCGGTCGGCGCGTCCCGGGAGGCGCTGTGGAAGGTGATCGAGGGCATCGGCGGCGACAACGGTTGGTACTCCTTTCCTCTGGCGTGGGCGGTCCGTGGCTGGTTGGACCGGTTCGTCGGCGGTGTGGGCCTGCGCCGTGGACGACGCGACGCCGAGCGCCTGCGGGTCGGCGACTCGCTGGACTTCTGGCGGGTCGAGGAGATCGAGCCCGTTCACCTGCTGCGACTGCGGGCGGAGATGCGGCTGCCGGGCCTGGCATGGCTGGAGATGTACGTCGAGACGGACCCCGAGGGTGGCACCCGTTACCGACAGCGTGCCCTGTTTCACCCACGCGGCCTGGCGGGCCAGGTCTACTGGTGGTCCGTCTTCCCCTTCCATGCGGTCGTCTTCGGCGGCATGGCCCGCAACATCGCTCAGGCCGCCGCCAAGGGAATGAGTGCGCGCGGCAGCGCGTCGCGCACCAAGCGCATCCGGCATCCGCGCCGCGAGCGAAGCGTCCGGCAATAGGCCCTGTCTCTCGACTTCGGCGGGCATGAAGGGCTTCGTCGAAGCTCGTAAACTCATGGCGTGGCATTCATGAGCACCCCGCACTGCTGCTTCCTTTGACCGGAAGGCGCTGAGGGCGATGTCGGACGACATCGCCCTCCTCGGTGTGCCTGCTGCGCGAACCACGCTCCCGGCACTGCCCGCTCCTTGGCTGAGGGCAGTGGCCTTCTGCCTGTGCGTGCAGGCACGGTCCCCTCCCATCAGCCTTGTCAGGAGTGCCTCGTGCCCGTCATGCTTCCCCCTGCCCTCGAACTGTCCCTCGACCTCCTGCGCTGCCCGACGTGCCGCACGCGCTGCCTGCACCCCGACCGCGGCGCACTGCGCTGTCCGGCGGGCCATACCTTCGATATCGCCCGCCACGGCTACGCCGGCCTTCTGACGGGCACCCGCGCCACCAGCGGCGACGACGCGGCCATGGTCCTGGCCCGGGACCGCTTCCTGGCCACTGGCAGGTACGCGCCGATCCGCCAGGCCGTGGCCCGCCTGGCGGCCGACTCCGTGCCTGACCGTGGCACGGTCGTGGACGTCGGATGCGGCACCGGCTACTACCTGGCCGGCATCCTCGACGAACTGCCCGGCGCCCGAGGTCTGGGCCTGGACACATCGGTGCGGGCACTGCGTTCGGCAGCCCGAGCCCATGAACGAGCCGCCGCGGCGACCTGGGATGTCTTCCGTCCCTTCCCGCTGGCCGCCGAGGTGGCCGACGTGGTGTTGGATGTGTTCGCCCCGCGCAATCCGGCCGAGTTCCACCGAGTGCTCCGCCCGGCCGGCCGGCTGATCGTGGTCCGCCCCACCGGACGGCACCTGGCCGAGCTGCGCGGCCGGGTGCCCGAAATGGTCACCATCGACCCGGCGAAGGAACAGCGCCTGCACCGGGCGATGGACCCCTACTTCGAGGCCGTCGTCACCGAGCAGGTGGCGTACCCCATGGCCCTTCTCGGGCCAGAGGCCCTGGACTTGGTCGGGATGACGCCGAGCGCACGCCACTTGAGCCGAACAGAGTTGAGCGATGAGGGCCTCCTGCCCGACCGGGTCACTGTCTCTGTGCTGGCCACCGCCTACAAGCCTCGATGATCAAGGGCGGGCGCCTGCGCGGCGGCCCCGGGGGCAGGTGATCACGGGCGCCGCACGGCGCTGGGAAGAAGCTGGAGGGGCACCTGCCCTGCCCCATCAACTCGTCACAACGGCGGGGACGCGGGCGCGGGTTGGGGAACATCGCGCATGTGGCGGAGCGGGGAGAAGAACACCAACCAGCCGGCCGCCCAAGAACCGATGAACGCCAGCCAGAATGCGGGCCGCACCCCGATCAGCGTGCCAAGTACCCCGCCGAGGACGCCGCCGAGCGGCAACGTGCCCCACGCGACCCAGCGGACGGCCGCATTCATCCGGCCCATCAGCTCCGGCGGTGTCACCGACTGCCGGTAGCTGAGCTGGGCGATGTTGTAGACCATCCCGGAGAAGTACGCGATGCCCCAGCCCAGCGGGAACAGCAGCACTCCCCAGCCCTGCCAGGCGGCCGCCGCGATGACCTGCGGCGCACTGAAGACCAGCATCGACACCCAGATGATGCGCGCCGAGCCGACCTTCTTGGCGAGCCGGCCGGCGAACGCTCCCCCGGCGATCCCGCCGATGGCCGCGCCCGCCATGATCAGCCCGGTCAGCGCGGGACGCACGTGCAGCACCCGGATGAGGAAGACCATCGCCAGCGCCGAACTCATGCCGCTGAACAGGTTGGCGGTGCCCGTGCACGCCACGACCCTGCGCAGAATGCCGTGTCCGAACACGAACTTCAGCCCCTCGGCGATCCGGCGTCGCAGGGTCTCGTCCGTCGGGCGCGCCGGCGGCGGCTCCTCCCGGGTCCTGATCCCGAGGATCGACAGGACCGAGACCGCGTAGGAGAGCGCGTCGGCCGTCATCGCCCCCGCGGCGCCGAACAACCCGACCAGCCCGCCGCCCAGACTCGGTCCCCCGAGCTGTGCGAACGCCTGGGTGGTCCCGAGCTTGCCGTTGGCGCTCATCAGGTGATCGGCGTGGACAAGTGACGGTACATAGCTCTGGTACGAGACGTCGAAGAACACCGAGCACACACCCGCCGCCACCGCGACCACGTACAGCTGCGCCATCGTCAGAACGCCGAACGCCCCCGCCACCGGAACCGAGCCGATGATCACCAGACGGAGAACGTTGCAGACGATCATGACGGAACGCTTGGCAGCGCCGTCCACCATCGCACCCGCCGGCAACGCGATCACCGCGAACGCCAGCGTGGTGGCCGCGGTCAGCAATCCGACCTGGAACGTGCTCGCCTCGAGCGCGACGACCGCGAGCAGCGGCAGAGCGACCTCGGTGACCGCCGATCCCATCTCACTGACGGTCTGGCCACTCCACAACAGCATGAAATCCCGCTGCCGCCATAGGCTCGGGCTATCGGACTCCGGCCCGGCATCCTCCACGTCCTTCGCCACTTCCGTCACAGCACCAACTCCGCTCTCAGAGCCACGGCCCGGACTATGCCGCTGATCACCAACACGCCGACACGGTGCTATCGGTTCTCGCCGACATCTTCCGGCGTCTCGATCGACAACCGATGCCAGAACGCACCGGCCCCGATCTCCGCTGCACGGTCAGCCCTGGTCAACGGCCCTCAGAGCAGGCCGGGCTCGGCGCACGACCTGGCGCAGATGTTCCGCAGCCTCGGACGTAGGACCGGACGGCGCCGATGGCCAGTCGAGTACGGTCGCCTCGGGCCACTGCTCGCACCGGCGCGCCGTCTTCGTTTCGTACCCCTCCGGCGAAGACTTCGCGGGCAGCCTTGATCACCGCGTCCTCCGCGGGTCGACGGCATTCGGGTACGAGCGGCCCGACAGTCCCAAGCGCGGTGATCTCGATTGCGGACCGGCCGATCGCGTGGCCGGTGCATGAGGTGTGCAAGGTCAAGCTCGGCTGACCGCCCTCGCCGCCGCTCTCGCCCTCGCCGCGGGCTTGTCTGACGTGAGAGAGGACGGGATCGGTGTGAGACTGGGCACGGAAGGGGTGATCCCCGTGTCGGACCCACCGCACGCGTCCTCCGGTCCCGGCACCGCCGTCGACGAGAATCGGCTGGAAGAGCTGATCATCGAGGCTCAGACTGCCTTGCCGGTCGAACTGCCCCCCTTGGCGAATCAGTGCGCCTCGTCCCTCGGCCTGGACGGCGCGCTGATCTACCTCGTCGACCTGCAGCAGCGGTTGCTCGTCCCGCTCGACGAGGCCTTGGAACCGCTGCCGGTGGACCGCTCGCCGGCCGGCAGGGCGTACCGCACCGTCTTCCCGCAGGTGGCCGAGATCGAGGACGGCTTGATCGTCTGGCTCCCTCTGGTCGACGGTGCGGAGCGGCTCGGCGTATTGGCAGTGCGGACCGCCTCGCTCGACGGGGTGCGAATGCGCCGCAGCCGGATGCTGGCCCATCTGTTCGCCATGCTGATCACCTCCAAACGCGCCTACAGCGACTGGCTCGCCGCCCGCGCCCGCACTGCGACCATGAGGCTGCCCACCGAGATGCTGCGGGCCTTCCTGCCACCCCACACCGTCGGCAGCAGCAGGTGCGTATCGACCGCTGTCCTGGAACCGGCGTACGACATCGCCGGCGACGCCTTCGACCACTCGGTGGTCAAGGATGTGCTGCACACCATGATCCTGGACTCCATGGGGCACGATCTGACCGCCGGTCTGACCACGTCGGTCGCCATGGCGGCGGCACGCAACGCCCGCCGCTGCGGTGGCAGTCTGGCCGACGTCGTGGGCTGCGTCGACCGAGCGCTCGCCCAGTGGCTGCCCGACCACTTCTGCACCGGCGTACTGTGTCGGCTCGACGCCAGGACCGGGGTGCTGCGCTGGGTCAATTGCGGTCACCCCCCACCGCTGCTGATCCGTGCCGAGCGGGTGCTCGCCGGGGCGCTGGACAGCCCCCCGCAGCCGCCGATCGGCCTGGCCGGCCCACTCGCCCCGGCAGCCCGACAGGTCCACGAGACGACCCTGGAACCGGGGGATTGCGTCCTGCTCTACACGGACGGTGTCGTGGAGGCTCGCGACGCGGACGGTGCCGAGTTCGGCCTCGACCGGTTCACCGACTTCATCATCCGCTCCTCCGCCGCCGGACAGCGCCCGGCCGAGGTGCTGCGGCTGCTCATTCACGCCATCCTCGACTACCAGCGCAACCAACTACGGGACGACCTGACCATCCTGGTCTTCGAATGGCGCCCGCAGCAGTGACGCGGTAGGGCACCGAGCAGGGCGAGGGCCGGCCTGCCGGCCCCCCGACTCGACGGCCAACGCGACCGTCTCGCCCACCGCCGTCCCGCAGGCCGACTTCGACTTCAACGGCGAAGGCACCGGGCGAATGGGCCGCAGCGGGGAGGGCCCGGCCCAGACGTCGGGAGAGCCCCCGCAGCCCGCTCCCTGAGCTGACGCCGATTGCGGGCCGGCCACTGCTGAACCGGCCCACGCTGAGCCGACCCGCCTGACCGGGCTCCACCTGAGCCGCCCCCCTGACCCGGCCCCATCTGCACCGACCCCGAACGTCCTCGCGTCCGGACCGGACGGCCCGCGGTCATGGGAAGGTGGTCATTCGATCGGGCGCGTGACGTTACGAGCGGCGCGTCGCGCGGTGCGTACGGCTACCTCCCGAGTGGCTCCGCGCAGCCCCAGGACGACCCTGGTGCTGAGCCCGTCGAGAAGAGCGAGAAGTTCGTCGGCGGCCGCCGGGGCCTCTTCCTCCGGCAGGCCGAAGCGCCCCTGGCGCACCCCCCGGACCAGCAACCGCTCCAGGTCCTCCTGCCAGGCCCGGTCGATCTCCTCCTGCGCCGTGGTCAGTTCGCCGTTGCCCGCGGCCCGCGCCCACAGCTCGACCCACAGCATCCAGCGGGGGTCCCGGGGCCCGTCGGGCAGGTAGAGCTCGAGGAAGGCGTCCAGGCGGCGGGGGACGGTGGTGCGCCGCGACAGCAGGGCCCGGCGCTCCTCGTTGAGCCGGTCCTCGCTCCAGCGCAGCGCCTCGAGGAGCAGCCGGTCCTTGCTGCCGAAGTAGTACAGGATGTGCCCGCCGGAGGTGCCCAGGCGTTCCGCGAGTCCGGACATGGTGAGCGCGGCCAGGCCGTGCTGCGCGATGGCGCGCATCGCCTCCTCGAGCATGCGCTCGCGGGCGATCACCCCGCCTCGTCTCCGTCGTGCCACCGGTGCCGTCACGACGATCAGTCTAGCGGGGCATCCCGCCGAGTTTGAATGCCGGTCAAGATTTGGAAGCTTCTCCGTCGACCCCTTGACAGGGCCGCACCGCCTTCAACATCTTGTATGGCGTTCAAACTTCCTTGAATGTCATTCAAGGAAAGCCCTTCTCTCTGGCCCCCTCCGCCTGCGGCTCGCCGCCCGATCCCGGGGATGCACCTCCATGACGCACACGCCTGCCGACACACCGCACGGCATCTCCCCACCGACGTCCACCCCCGTCGCCTCCGACGGCACCGAGGCGTCACCCGCCGCCCTCGCCCGGGTCCTCGGTCCCGTGGGCGCCGTCCTGCTGACGCTGTCCTGCATCACCCCCGCCTCGTCGCTGTTCATCCTCGTCCCCGAGTTGTTCGCCGGGCAGGGCACCGGCGCCCCGCTCACCATCGCGGTGGGCATCGTCATCTCGGTCGCGGTGGGCGCGTGCTACGCCGAACTGGGCACGCTGACACCGAGTTCCGGTGGCGAGTACGCCATGGTCGACGCGTTGCTCGGACGCTTCCTGGGCTGGGTGACCTTCGCGATGACCATCGCGATGCTCGTGGTCATCCCCCCTGTGATCGCACTGGGCACGGCCGACTACCTCGCCGACCTCGTACGGGTGGACCCGCAGGTCGCCGGCTGCGGCGTGATGCTCGTGGCGATCGCCACGGCTGTGCTGGACGTCAAGTCGAACGCACTGGTGACCGGGGCTTTCCTGGTCCTCGAGGTGGTGGCCGCCGTCGTGGTGGCGGTCCTCGGCCTGGCCCACGCCCAGCGTTCCCCGTCGGTGCTCGTCCACCCCGAGGTGTCCCAGGCCACCGCCGGGCAGTCGACGTTCACCATGGGCCTGCTCGTCTCCGGGCTGGCCGCCGCGATGTTCGTGGTCAACGGCTTCGGCACCGCCTCCTATCTCGCGGAGGAGATCCACCATCCACGCCGCAACGTGGCGCGCACCGTTTTCTGGTCGCTGTTCATCGGGGCCACCGTCATCATCGTGCCCGCGGTCGCGGCGGTGCTGGGCACCGGATCGACCCAGGAACTGTCCACCGGCACCTTCTCCGACCTGGTGCGCGGATGGGCGGGCGACACCACGGCCACGATCATCGATCTGTGCGTCGCACTGGCCATCCTCAACGCGGTCCTGGTGATGGTGCTGCAGAACGCCCGCGTCGTCTACGCCTCCGGCCGTGACCGGGCCTGGCCCGAACCGGTCAACCGCGCCCTGACCCGCCTTCACCCCCGCTTCGGCTCACCGTGGGTCGCCACCCTCGTCATCAGCCTGCCCGGGGCGGCGCTGGCCTGCTCCGCCGACCTGTCGACGCTGTACGAGGCCACCGGCGCCATCCTCGCCGTGGTCTACGTACTGCTCGCGCTGGCCGCGCTGGCCGCTCGCCGCGCACCGATGCGCGACCGCCCCGCCTGGCGGATGCCCCTGTGGCCCCTGGCGCCCGTCGTCGTGCTCGCCTCGGTCGGATACGTCCTGTACCAGCAGGCCGGACGCGACCTCGCCATCACCGGTGCCGTCGTCGTGGCGGCGGCCCTCTACTACGTCCTGTACCTGCGCCGGCATCCGCACGACCGATGGCAGGTGGCGGCTCCCGACGACAGCGACTGAGCCGCCCCGACCGCGACCTGCCTGCACCGACTTCGACCCCGCACTCCTGCCTCGCGGCGGACCACTCCGCCCGGAACGAACCCGCACCACCCGGCACCCGACTGGAGAACAGCTCGTGACTCCCCCCTCCGCCGCCCACCTGGTCCTGCGCAACGCCCGCATCCACACCGTCGACCCGACCCTCCCCTCGGCCGAGGCCCTCGCCGTCCGGGACGGCCGCATCACATGGCTGGGCTGCGACGCGGACGCCGCCGCGTGGACCGGCCCCGAAACCGAAGTGATCGACGCGGGCGGACAGAGGGTCCTGCCCGGTTTCGTGGACGCGCACAACCACGTCCGGCTGGGTTCGGACGAGGAGTGCGTGCAACTGGCCGGCGCCCGTTCCCTGACCGAGGTCGCCACCCGCATCGCCGCCTGGCGAGAGCAGCACCCCGGCGCCGGGTGGATCGAGGCGGAGGGCTTCGACTACTCGCTCCTCCCCGGCGGGCGGATGCCCCGAGCAAAAGACCTCGACCGCCTGACCGGCGGCACGCCCGCCTTCGTGCTCAGCTACGACGTGCACACCATGTGGCTCAACAGCGCGGCGATGGCCAGGCTCGGCGTCACACGCGACTGCGGCACGTTGCCCTTCGGTGTGCCCGAGGTCGACCCCGTCACCCGCGAACCGACCGGTTTCGTGAAGGACTTCGCCGTGCGCGGCCTGTCCCGCGAGGGCCATCGGGCGCTGCGCGCGCTCGACGTGCCCTGGGCTTCCCCCGAGCGGCAGTACCGTCGGCTGCTGCGCAGCCTGGACGACGCGGCGCGCTTCGGCATCACGACCGTCGTCGAACCGCAGAACTCCCTGGACGACCTGGAGCTGTTCGTACAGGCACGGAAAGAAGGACGCCTGCGTTCCCGGCTGGTGGCGGCGCTGTTCCATCCCCGCGGCACCACCGAAGCGGACCTGGATCAATTCGCCGAGGCCACGCGCCGGTTCGACGACGAGTGGATGCGGGTGGGCCCGCTCAAGCTCTATATCGACGACGTGGTCGAACCGCGCACCGCCGCCCTGCTGGAGCCGTACACCGGCTGCCGACACCGCGGTGACACCTTCTACCCGCCGGAGGAGTTCGCCGATCTGCTGACCCGGCTCGACGCACGCGGCTTCCAGTGCTTCGTGCACGCCACCGGCGACCGGGGCATTCGCACCGTACTGGACGCGGTCGCCCGTGCCCGCGCCGCGAACGGCTTCCGCG
>NZ_MUBM01000330.1 GCF_002154505.1 Streptomyces carpinensis
CTCCCCCCGCCTCCCCTCCCCCGTGCAGGAGCTCGCCGACGACCGCTTCACGCGTCGCGGCCTGCGCCTGCTGCTCAAGCGCGACGACCTGATCCACCCGGAGCTGATCGGCAACAAGTGGCGCAAACTCGCCCCGAACCTGCGCGCCGCGACCGGCCGGACGATCGTCACCTTCGGCGGCGCGTACTCCAACCACCTGCGGGCCACCGCTGCCGCCGGTCGCCTCCTCGGCCTGCGCACGGTCGGCGTGGTGCGGGGCCACGAGCTGGCCGGGCGGCCCCTCAACCCCTCCCTCGCCCGGTGCGCGGCCGACGGGATGCGACTGCACTTCGTCGACCGGACGACGTACCGGCGCAAGGCCGAGCCGGGGACGCTCGCGGCCCTGCTCCGTGCGGTCGGCGCCGAGGAGGCCCATGTCGTGCCCGAGGGCGGCAGCAACGCGCTCGCCGTGCGCGGCTGCCGTGCGCTCGGCAAGGAGCTCGGGGACCGGGCGGACGTCGTCGCCGTGGCCTGCGGCACCGGCGGAACCCTCGCCGGACTGGCCGCCGGGCTGCCCCCGGGCCGGCGCGCCCTGGGCATACCCGTGCTCAAGGGCGGCTTCCTGAGCGCCGACGTCCAGGCCCTGCAGGAACAGGCCTTCGGCGCCCGCCGCGGCACCTGGGCGCTCGACGATCGTTTCCACTTCGGCGGCTACGCCCGTACCACCCCCGAACTCGACACATTCGCCGAGGACTTCACCCGCCGCCACGGCGTCCCCGTCGAGCGCCTCTACGTCGCCAAGCTGCTGTACGGGCTGGTCACCCTGGCCGGGGAAGGCGCCTTCGCACGCGGGACGACGATCGCCGCGGTCGTGACGGGCCGCCCGTTCCCGGAACCGTCTTGATCCCGGTTTTCCGGTTTCCGGAACGACTCTGGTCCGCTTCCCGGCCCACCGAACGGCTCTGGTCCGCTTCCCGAAGCGGCCGGACCCGCGTACCTGTCACGCCTTGCCGCACGTGCGGCTCACGCGGCTTCCCGGTAGGCGGCCGCCTCCTCCAGGTCCAGTCGGCGCAGCAAGGTGCGCAGCATCTCGTCGTCGATGTAGCGGCCGTCCCGCAGCCGTACGAAGACGGCCCGCTCGGCGCCGATCATGTCGCGGGACAGACGGCGGTAGGTGTCGTCCACCGATTCGCCGGTGACGGGGTTGGTCTGGCCGAGGCGTTCCCAGACGGCGTTGCGACGGCGTTCCAGGACCGTGCGGAGCCGGTCGGCGAGCGGCGGCGGCAGGGCGTTGCGGTCGTCGGCGAGGAGCTCCTCCAGGAGCCGCTCGGCGGCCAGTGAGGCCTGCGCCTGGGCGTTCGCCTCGGCGAGCGTGGCGGCCTGCGCGTCGGGCCCGGGAAACTTCAGCACGCGGATCAGCGGCGGCAGGGTCAGGCCCTGCACCACCAGCGTCCCGATGACGGTGGTGAAGGTCAGGAAGAGGAGCAGGTTGCGCTGCGGGAAGGGCCCGCCGCCGTGCACCGTGACCGGGATGGAGAAGGCGATGGCCAGGGAGACCACCCCTCGCATGCCAGCCCACGCGGTGACCATCGCGCCTCTCCAGGTGGGGTTCTCCTCCCGTGCCCGGACCCTGCGGAACAGCAGCCGGGGCAGGAACGCCGCCGGGTACACCCACACAAACCGGGCCGCGACGACCACCAGGAAGACGGCGATCGCGTACCAGGCCGCCTCGGCGCCGGCGTACCTGTCGAGGCCCCGGAGGACGATCGGCAGCTGGAGGCCGATCAGGGCGAACACCGAGGACTCCAGGACGAACGCGACCATCTTCCACACCGCCTCCTCCTGGAGCCGGGTGGCGAAGTCGACCTCCCACGCGCGGTGCCCGAGGTAGAGGGCGACCGTGACGACGGCGAGCACCCCCGAGGCGCGCATCTGCTCGGCGACGGCGAAGGCGACGAACGGGATCAGCAGGGAGAGCGTGTTCTGCAGCAGCGCCTCCTTCAGGTGCGTGCGCAGCCAGTGCAGCGGCGCCATCAGCACCAGCCCGACGCCCACGCCGCCGAACGCCGCGACGAGGAACTCCTCCACACCCCCGGCCCAGGTCGCGCCCTCGCCGACGGCGGCGGCCAGGGCGACCTTGTAGGCGGTGATCGCGGTGGCGTCGTTGAGCAGGGACTCGCCCTGCAGGATCGTGGTGATCCGCGAGGGCAGTCCGACCCGGCGGGCCACCGCCGTCGCCGCGACCGCGTCCGGCGGCGCGACCACCGCGCCCAGCACCAGCGCCGCGGTCAGCGGCAGCCCCGGCACGATCAGGTACACGGCCCAGCCGACCGCGAAGGTCGCGAACAGCACGTAGCCGACCGAGAGCAGCGCCACCGGCCGCAGTTGCGCGCGCAGGTCGAGGTAGGAGCTGTCGATGGCCGACGTGTACAGCAGTGGCGGCAGCAGCAGCGGCAGGACGACCTTGGGGTCGAGGGTGTAGTCGGGCACTCCGGGGATGTAAGAGACCGCCAGCCCGGCGGCGACCAGCAGCAGCGGCGCCGGCACCGGGGTGCGCCGGGCGGCCCCGGCCACCGCGGCACTGCCCGCCACCAGCAACAGCAGCGGCATCACGTCCATCGTCCTCGCCCACCCATCGTCGTCCCGCCCGCTTTTTTCGCGCGGTCACCGCCGCGCCCGTCGTAACCTGGCAATCATGAAACAGTGCACGCACGCCGACGCGCTGCCGCATCCGGAGCCCGAGCCCCGCAGCGAGACGTGTCCGGAGTGCCTGGCGGAGGGTACGCACCCGGTGCAGCTGCGGCTGTGCCTGACCTGCGGCCACGTGGGGTGCTGCGACTCCTCGCCGCACCAGCATGCGACCAAGCACCACAAGGACACGGGGCACCCGGTGATGCGGACCTTCGAACCCGGCGAGGACTGGCGTTGGTGCTTCCTGGACCACGTGCTGGTATGACCGGTTTTTCGGACGGTTCGACCATCTGACGTCTGGGTACGTCAATCCGGCGCGCCCAGTTCCCATTTGGGCCCGCCGAACCCCTAGCCACGGAGCGTATCCGTAGGTTTACTATGAGTGACAGAAGGGGTCGGGGTCCCGGGACAGGAATGTCGAGAGCGCGGTAGCGTCACCGCTGAACCACCAATCGCGTGACCCGGGGGGCTTACCCTCGGCCCCGAGAAAGCTTGTACCACCTTGGAGGTGAGGGTGTCCCAGATCGCAGGCGAGCCCGCGGCGAACCAGGACTTCGTGGAAGTCCGGCTGCCGGCTGCGGGTGCCTACCTGTCGGTGCTGCGGACGGCCACGGCCGGCCTCGCGGCCCGTTTGGACTTCACCCTCGACGAGATCGAGGACCTGCGCATCGCGGTGGACGAGGCCTGCGCGATCCTGCTCCAGCAGGCCGTGCCCGGCTCGGTGCTCAGCTGTGTCTTCCGGCTGGTCGACGACTCGCTCGAGGTCACCGTCTCGGCACCCACCACGGACGGTCACGCCCCCTCGCGGGACACCTTCGCCTGGACCGTCCTGTCCGCCCTGGCGGGCAAGGTCTCCTCCGCCGTGGACGAGGACAAGACCGTTTCGATCAGCCTCTACAAACAGCGCGGCGCGGGACCCGGGCCGGCGTGAGGAACGGGGACGGGCCGGTGCGGGACGAAGAACGCGGCACACAGGAGCTGTCGGTCGAGGGCGGGCTTCCGCCCTGCTCGGACGGGGCCGGAGCCCGGGGCGAGGACGGCCCGGTCGGTCAGAGCGGCGCAGGCCGTCAGAACGGTCCGGGCGGTCAGGACGGTCCGGGGGAGCCCTCGCGCCCCGTGGTCGGCATCGACGGCATCCCCGAGCAGGCGAGGCCGCACCCCGATGACGAACCGCTTCCGTTCGGTCTGCCGGGCGAGGAGCGGCCGGAGCGGGACGACGCCGTGCAGGGCACGCCTCCGTCGGCGCGGAGCGGTGTCCCCACCGCCCATGGGGGTCCTCCCACTCGGCCCAGGCCGAGGCCGGGGGAGGAGGCGAGGGCTCGCGGAAGGGCAACGGGCGGGACGATGAGCGGGCACGAGCGAAACTCCGAGGACGACGCGCAGAGCGTGCAGGGCACGCAGCACGCCCCGCAGGACCGCAATGGCGCACGCGCGATGTTCGTCGAGCTGCGCACGCTGAAGGAGGGCAGCCCGCAGTACGCGGAGCTGCGCAACCAGCTGGTCCGCATGCACCTGCCGCTCGTCGAGCACCTCGCGCGTCGCTTCCGCAACCGCGGAGAGCCGCTGGACGACCTGACCCAGGTGGCCACCATCGGCCTGATCAAGTCGGTCGACCGGTTCGACCCGGACCGCGGCGTGGAGTTCTCGACCTACGCCACCCCGACGGTCGTCGGTGAGATCAAGCGGCACTTCAGGGACAAGGGCTGGGCGGTGCGGGTGCCGCGGCGGCTGCAGGAGCTGCGGCTCGCGCTCACCACGGCGACAGCCGAGCTGTCCCAGCTGCACGGCCGCTCCCCCACGGTGCACGAGCTCGCCGAGAAGCTGTCCATCTCCGAGGAGGAGGTCCTGGAGGGCCTGGAGTCGGCCAACGCCTACTCCACGCTGTCGCTGGACGTCCCCGACACCGACGACGAGTCCCCGGCGGTCGCTGACACCCTCGGCGCCGAGGACGAGGCGCTGGAGGGCGTGGAGTACCGCGAGTCGCTCAAGCCGCTGCTGGAGGACCTCCCGCCGCGCGAGAAGCGCATCCTGCTGCTCCGCTTCTTCGGCAACATGACCCAGTCGCAGATCGCACAGGAGGTAGGCATCTCCCAGATGCACGTCTCCCGTCTGCTGGCCCGCACCCTGGCCCAACTGCGGGAGAAGCTCCTGGTGGAGGAGTAACGGCCGAACAGGGGCCGCACGGCCACAGCCGCCGGCCCCTCCCGAGCCGGGCCCGACACGGCACTGCACGGCTGTCCGGCCCACCGGGCGCGGCCCGTGCCTCTTCTACTGCTGCCCGGCCCACCGGGCACGAACCGGGCCACTCCTGCCACTGCCGGCCCACTGGGCGCGGCCCAGGACCCCCTCGCTGCCGCCCGCCCGAGCAGGCGCGCCCCAGGGCTTCCCGCTGCTTGCTCGGTCCTCACGGGCGCG
>NZ_MUBM01000331.1 GCF_002154505.1 Streptomyces carpinensis
GGCTGTCCGGCCGGCGCAGGATCCTGCGGGCCGAGATCCCTTGGAGCCCCCCGGGGGCGTATGGCTGTCCGGCCGGCGCAGGATCTGCGGGGCCGGGGCCCCAGGGAGCGCCCCGGGACGTATGGCTGTCCGGGCGGAGCAAGACCCTGCGGGCCCCGGCGCGGAAAGGCCCCCGGGACGTATGGCCATCCAGCCGGCGCGAGATCCTGCCGGCCCGGCCCGGCCCGGATGAGCGCCCTGGGGCATACGGCTATCCGGCCGGCGCCGGGCTCGGGGCGGGACCCGGCGCGGGGGCGTATCCGGCGGGCCGGGTGGTGAAGGTGCCCCTGCCCTGGGTACGGCTGCGCAGGCGGGTGGCGTAGCCGAAGAGCTCAGCCAGCGGGACGGTGGCGGTTACCACCGCGGTCCCCGCGCGGACGGCCTGACCGGAGACCCGGCCACGCCGGGCGGCCAGGTCACCGAGTACGCCGCCCACGGCCTCCTCGGGAACGGTCACCGTGACCTCGACGACCGGCTCCAGCACACCCATCGCGCAGGCACGCAGCGCCTCACGCAGACCGAGCCGCCCGGCCGTGCGGAAGGCCGTCTCCGAGGAGTCCTTGGGATGGGTCGCGCCGTCGGTCAGGGTGACCCGCAGCCCGGTCACCGGATGACCGGCGAGCGGCCCCTCGGCCAGGGCGTCACGGCACCCGGCCTCGACCGCGCGGACGTACTCCTGCGGTACGCGACCGCCGACGACGGCCGACCGGAAGGCGAAGCCACTCTCGCTCCCGGCGGGCTCGACGTCCAGCAGGACGTGGGCGAACTGCCCGGCGCCACCGTCCTGTTTGACATGCCGGTAGAGCACGCCGGACACCCCCCGCACCACCGTCTCACGGAGGGCCACCCGAGGCCGGCCGACGTTGACGTCGATCCCCTGGGACTGGCGCAGCTTCTCCACGGCCACCTCCAGATGCAGCTCCCCCATGCCGGACAGCACGGTCTGACCGGTCTCGGGGTCGGTCCGCACGACCAGGGAGGGATCCTCCTCGGTGAGCCGGGCGAGGGAGGACGCCAGCCGGTCCGCGTCGGTCCTCCTCCGTGCTTCCACGGCCACGGACACGACAGGCTCGGCGACGCCGGGCGGTTCGAGGACGAGCGGGGCGCCGGGGTCGCACAGGGTCGAACCCGCACGTGCGGACTTCAGCCCGACCACGGCCACGATGTCGCCGGCGAGCGCGCGTTGCAGCGGAGCCTGGCGGTCCGCCTGCACGCGCAGGATCCGCCCGATGCGTTCGGTACGGCGTGCGGTCGCGTCCCACACGGTGGCTCCCTTCTCGATCGTTCCCGAATAGACGCGGAGGTAGGTCAGCCGCCCGGTGGCGGCGGCGTTCACCTTGAAGGCGAGCGCGGCGAACGGAGCCGCGGGATCGGCGGCCCGCTCGTGCTCGGTGCCGTCCCACGTGCCCCAAACGGCGGGCACGTCGAGCGGCGAGGGCAGGTAGGCCACGACGGCGTCGAGCAGCGGCTCGATCCCCCGGTCGCGGTAGGCGGAGCCGCACAGCACGACGACACCGTCACCGGTGCGGGTCAGGTCGCACAGCGCGGACGCGAGAGTGGCCGCGGACAGCGTCTCCCGGTCGCAGAACTCCTCCAGTGCGGCCGGGTGTCGTTCGGCCACGGCCTCCTCGAGCAGCCGACGCCGCAGCACGGCCTCGTCGCGCAGGTCGTCCGGGACGGGACCGGCCTCGGCCGCTTCGCTCCCGTCGGACCAGACGAGCGCCCGCATGCGCACGAGATCCACCACGCCGACGAAGCCGTCCTCCGCCCCGATGGGCAACTGCACGACCAGCGGGGTGGGATGCAGCCGCTCACGGACGGACGCCACGGCGGTGTCGAGGTCGGCTCCGGCCCGGTCCATCTTGTTCACGAACGCGATCCGCGGCACCCCGTGCCGGTCGGCCTGCCGCCACACCGACTCGCTCTGCGGCTCCACCCCGGCGACGGCGTCGAACACCGCTACGGCCCCGTCGAGCACCCGCAGCGACCGCTCCACCTCGTCGGCGAAGTCGACATGCCCGGGGGTGTCGATCAGGTTGATCCGGCATCCGTCCCAGGCGCAACTCACGGACGCGGCGAAGATGGTGATACCGCGGTCGCGCTCCTGGGGATCGAAGTCGGTGACGGTCGTCCCGTCGTGCACCTCGCCCCGCTTGTGGGTGGTGCCGGTGGCGTACAGGATCCGCTCGGTGACGGTGGTCTTGCCGGCGTCCACGTGGGCGAGAATGCCGAGGTTGCGGACGGCGGCGAGAGAACTGACGGTGCTGCGCACGGCCCATGGCCTTTCGGTGATCAGGTGATCCGGTCGGGTGATCCGGTCCGTTATTCCGGTCCGGTGATCCAGTCCGTTATTCCGGTCCGGTGATCCGGAAAAGGGCAGCGCGATTTCCCGTACGAGGGCACTACGAAGGCCCTACGAGGCACTACGAGGGCACGACGAGGGCGCCAGGAGGCCACGCAGGACTCACCGGCTCGACCACTCGGCGGCGAGTTGGTCGATCGGTCACTGAAAGCTGGGTCAGCCCCTCGACACGGGCATCCGGTACCGGCCGCGCAGCGGGCACCGGACGACCGAGGACACCAGGATCACCTCGAACCGCGACGGGGGGACGACGGGTGCGGTGTGGTCACGCACGGCCGGGCTCCCCTCGAACGTCGGTCACAGCACGCTGCCGCTCCTGGGCAGTGCGCGAGGTCGAGTCGACTTTAGACAGGCGACGAGCGGCAGGCCACGGATTTTTTGCCCGTGAGCCAACGGCCCCGGTGGCAGGACAGACGGCGTGGTCGGTCGTCCTGCCGCCGGTGAAGACGGTGGCAGCGCTTCGGGGCAGCGAACGATCACCCGAAGCGCACGTGTCTTAGCGGCGCCGTCCAGCCACCGCGGCCGGGTCGGGCTTGCGCGGATTGAACACCCACTCGACCCGGGCACCGGCACCGTACGGATCGAAGTCACTGTCGCCCGCAGCAGACGCATGACTCGCCTGCCCACACCGGCACCGGAGGGCGACCCCCGCGACGGCGGGCGCAGACTCATGCTTGTCGAGGCCCTGGCCGGCCGCTGGGGCTGGAGTCCCCGCGCCGACGGGGACCTCGGCAAGACGGTGTGGGCGGAGTGCGCCTTGTAGGCGTCGACGCCTGGCGGGCTGGTCAGACCGTGCCGACGCCGTTCGAGTACGACTTCATGTTGTAGGTTCCGAAACCGTTCACGACGGGGTCACCCGTGTTGTTGATGCAGCGCAGGATGCCGCCTCCGCCCGCGCCGTTGAGGCACACGGTCATCAGCGAGGTGAAGACGACGCCCGGGGTGTCGGGGACCTCGTAGGCGCGGTCGGCGTAGATGTTCGCGTTGAGGTTGAAGAAGGCGTAGCTGCCCAGGCCCCACGCGTGGTGCTCAGTGACGTGATCGCCGACCTTGTAGGCGGCGAAGCCGTTGGTGTTGCCGTGCTTCCAGGCCGACTGCGTCGGGACGTCGTAGGGGTGCTCGTTCTGGAAGAAGTAGGTGCGGCCCTGGTTGCCGTTCCAGAGCACCTCGTAGTTCTGGTGATGCTCGACGAACAGGCCGTAGGCGGTGACCCGGTCGCCATTGACGAGGAAGCCGACGCCCGCGGGGTTGACCGACCAGCCGACCGTGCCGTCGAGGCCGTGGTCGGCGCGCCAGGCCCAGACATGGTCGACGATCACGTCATTGCTGTCGATCTGGATGCTGACCTCGGTGCCGCCGGGGACGGCGCCGCCGATGCGCGGGAAGACGTCGAAGAGCGCGGTGGGCTGGTTCGCGTGGTTCTTCCGGGTATGACCGTCGCCGACGCGCAGCAACACCGGGGAGTTGGCGGAGGCGGCCTCGAGGATCACGCCGGCCACGGAGACGTCACCGATGTCGGCGACCTCGATGAGCGAGGTGCCCTTGACGGCCTGAAGGGTGGCCAGACCGAGGCCGAGAACGACGGTGCCGGGCCGGGATATCCGCAGCGGCGCGGACAGCGGGTAGATGCCCGGGGTGAGCAGGAGGTGCTTGCCGCGGGCGAGCGCCGCGTTGATGCTCGCGGCGGAGTCGCCCGGCTGTGCGACGTGGAACTCGGTCAGCGGGATGCTGTGGCCGGCGGCCGGCCCGCCGGCCCAGGAGGTGCCGGTGCTGTCGCGGCGCAGCGCGGGCACGAAGACGTGGTACGCCCCGCGCCGGTCCATGGTCAGGAACGGCTTCTCCCGGACCACCGGGGTGCGGTCCACGGTCGTGTAGGGCGGGGTCGGGAAGGACGTGGCGGGTGCGCCCTGGACGCCGACGAAGACCATGTTCCAGTTGGCGCCGGCCCAGCTGCCGATGGTGTCGTTGCGCGACAGCCACTGCTGCTGCGAGCCGGAGTTGATGCCGCCGTCCACCACGCTGTCGGCCAGGAAGCCGCCGCTGGACCACCCGTTGCCGGGCGGGCTCGGCATGAGAATCATGTCGCCCTTGACGTGGACGCGGCGCATCGGCCCCGCCTGGGCGACGGCCCAGCGCTCCAGCCCGTCCGGCGGCACGATGGTCAGGTTCTCGGCGGCCCGCCAGAAGTCCTGGGTACCGTTGCCGTCGAACCACTGGGCGTCGACGGTCACATGACCGTTGATCACGACGTCCTCGGGGCTGGCGCCGAGCCCCAGCACGTGGGTGTAGAAGCCGACGTTGATCTCGACGTTGTACGTGCCCGGTTTGAACGCCAGGGCGTACCGCTCGGTGCCGAACTGGTTGGACTGCTGGACGGCGAACACGGCATCGATCTGCGCCTGGATCGCCGCGTCTCCCATCGACGTGTCGAAGACCAGGACGTTCTGCCCCAGACCCGCCGCCCCGCGGCCGGCGGCGCCGTGGCCGCCCGAGTCGACGTCGGAGGCGGAGGACGAGGCGAAGGCGGATCCTGCGGTTGCGCCGGCCAGCGGCACCGCTGCGGCAGCGGCCGCCGCCCCGCGGAGAATGGCACGACGAGAGGGAATCACGGACACGGCTCTCCCTGAACGTGGTGGGCAAACGGGACCGCGGCTGGTCCTCAACCGCGAGAGAGCGCTCTCAGCCACGGAGTGAATCACCGCCGGTATGCAGCGTCAATAAGTCTGCACCAATAACAGGGCGCCCCTCATGCCGAGTTGCGGCGCGGGCGGGCCAGGGCCTTGACCGTTCGGAAGCGCCCCGTGGGCCCGGCCGTCCCACAGACAAGCGGCCCGGCCACACGAGCTGCGTCGCGCGACGAGGCCGCTGGTGGTGCGGATGGAGGGACGGTACGGAGTTGGCGGTCTGCTGCCGCAGCGGCGGAGTCGCACCCTCGCATCTTCTCCGGCATCTGTGCGGGGACCTCGCCTGACTGCGCCTCATCCGCCCAGGTAGCCGATCCCTCCCATCTGCCCCTCTACTTCACGCGCTGCCCAGCTTTGACATGGCGCCTAATGTGCGAGGTGCGTGACGGAACAGCGAACCGCGTGTGAAAGTCGTGGCGCTGCGAGTGTTCTTCGCCACAGCAGTGCTGCAAAGCGTCGAGACCGAGACACCACTACAGGGCCTACGAATACGGCCATGCACGGCGGTCGAGCGCCCCTGACAGCCTTTCCACAGGTCCGGTAGCAGTGAAGCACTGCTCCGCACCGTCTGTTCTATGATCATTGAAGAGTTGATCTCATTACGCCTGCAACCAGTCCCTGGAAGATCTTGGCGACCGCGAACGCCGACAGATGAGCGGCCTCGCAGTGGTGACTGGCGTGAAGAAAGGTGAACAGCATGGCCTTCGGGCTGCTCCGACGTCGGCGTTCCCGCAACGCTTCCGGTGCCGCGTCGGGCCTGTCGGTACCACTGCCGGCCGGTGCGGGTGCATACGGCTGCGAGGTCGTCGATCCCATGGGACAGCCCATGGGCGGTGCCGAGATCACGGTGACCGCGCTGGACAGCCACCGCGTCGTCGCCCGCGGCACCACCGATCCGTACGGCCTGTTCATGGCGACGCTGCCCCCGGGCTCCTACAGCGTGATGGCCACGGCGGAGGGACTGACACCCGCGCGTAAGAGCGTCGACATAGCCGCCGGAGTCGCCCTCTCCCCCGCACGCATCGCGCTTCTGCCCGCCCGTCAGCTTGAACTTCCGCCGCCGGGAACATGGTTGTTCGACCCGCCGCACACCGCCATCCGGTTCATCGCCAAGCACGTGGGCATGGCCCACGTCCACGGCCGCTTCACCCGCTTCGACGGCGGCATCCGCATCGCGCCGGACATGGCCGACTCCCAGGTGTCGGTGCGCATCGACGCCTCCAGCATCGCCACGGGCAACAAGACCCGTGACAACCACCTGCGTTCCGCCGACTTCCTCGACGTCGAGCGCTATCCGTACATCGACTTCGTCAGCAATCGGTTCGTCTACCGCGGCGGCTCCAAGTGGACGCTGCAGGGCACGCTCACCATGCACGGCACCAGCCGCTCCGTGGGCCTGGACACGACGTACCTCGGTACGGTGAACGGCGGTTACGAGCAGGAACTGCGGTGCGCGGCACTGGCGAAGGCGGAGCTGCACCGCGAGGACTTCACCCTCAACTGGCGTTCCATGCTGGCCCGCGGCATCGCGGTCGTAGGACCGACCGTGCAGCTGGAGCTGGACATCCAGGCGATGTACCACACTCCCGAGACCCCCACGCCCCCGGAGTAGGCGCCAGGCCGGGCAGGCCTCCGCGCTTCCCCGGTCCGGGCAATGCGAGGCCGGTGCCCGGACCTTGACCGCTTCGGGAACCCGCGTTATCGCGCATGCTCACCGCCCGCGCCTCACGAGCGCGCCGTGAGCGCGGCTCTCAAGCCGTCCCTGTCCATCGCCACCAGGCGCGGCACGTCAGCGTTCCAGCTCTCGGCCAGGCCGTCCAGGGCGCGGACCACGGATCGGCGTATCCGCCGGCCGGCCACGCCCAGCACGACGGCCACGAACGGCCGCAGAAGCCCTCGGCCGCGCAGGGAGACGGTGACGCACACTTCCCATCTGCCGCCGTCACCCTGACGGTGCGGCCGGGGCACGGCGCGTACCTCAGCCCGAGCCCACGGGTGGTCGAGGCGTGCCGTGGCCGGAGCAGGGCGCGTCTCACGTGCGGCCTCCGCCGCGGCCCACCAGTCGTCGAGTCGCACCCTGGCCCGCCCCGACACCCGGGACATGCCGAACGGCACCCCGTCGAACCGCGCCCGGCCACTGACCTCGACCAGGCGGGGACGGTCGAGGCTCTGCAGGGTGGTGTCCAGTTCCACGTTTCCGTCGTCCGAGGCAACGGCGAGCGCCACTCGGACAGCACGTCGGCGGTCCCATTCGGCGACCTGAATCCTGAACGTCTCCACGGTGCCTGTTGTCTTCGCGTCCTCGCGTTCGTCGCGGTGCTCGTCTTCTCCGCCCCCGTCCCGGTCCGAGACCAGGTAGACGGCGCCCGGCCGCAGGTGCCGTCCACTGGTCAACCGGACACCCGGAACGACATGTCCGTCCGGCAGCACCAGTCGCTGCGCCTCGGCCCGACTCTCCTCCACCAAGGAACGGACCACAGCGAGGGCGTCGACGAGCCACGCGAACGGGACGGATTCGACAAGTACCGTGTGGCTGACGGAAACCATGCGGACAGCATGCCCAACGGGACGTCGTCCCTTCCAGGCCCGCGCACGGCACAACTCGAACCGGCGATGTACCGAGGACCGGCTCCCTCCTGACCACGGCGAACACCTCCCGAGCGAAACGGCAGGCTCGCTGACTGGTCCTTCGCGAGGCGGCCAGCGCGGAGGCTCCGCCGACGCGCAGGACAAGCCCCAGGCCGCTCGATCCCCCGCCGCGCCGGTCGCCGGCCCCAGCCCGCCCCAACCCTTCCTTTGTCTGTTTCGGGTCTGCAAGAGGCGCATAGGGGGATGTCAGGGTCCCGGCCATGTCCAAAGAGCGTGGTGACCTGGGCAGATATCAGGGCGGCCCGAACGCTCGCGCAGGAGATGTTGCAAGGAATGGTGCAACAGTTACCGCAGGAGATTCTGCAGGAGTTGATGCGACGCCTTGATCTGCGATCAGTTGCGGACTCGGACTGGCCGGGGTGCTGCTGCGGGTCTCGACTGCCGGACGTTCCTGTGACGGCCTGGCGGGCGCCACGGTCAGGCGCTGATGCCGCTGCCGCCGCCATCGAGGCGCTCGATGCCATCAGTGATCCACTGCATGTCCGTCACGGACGGACCTCTGCTGGTGTCGTCGAAGCCGAAGCCGAGCAGCAGATAGCGGCCCTGGACCTGCGGCGAGGGGAACACCACCGCCTCCACGACGGCGTCGGGCCCCTTGCCCGTGCTGACCTCCCAGCGGATGAAGTATCCCTTCTTGCCCGCGACCGTCACGGCCCCCGCGGCGGTCCGGTGATGTCCGGTGATGCCGCCGTAGTCCTTCCGGCCGCTCGTGTTCGTACCGTAGGTGCTCTGCGCGACCTCACCGATCTCGGCCTGTGCCAGCTCCTTGAGGGACAGGTCGCCAGGATGGGCGATGCCCCGCGTGTACGCCCCGCCGGGCAGGCAGTAGTCGGCGGGCACCGCCGGGCAGTGGTACACGGTGCCGTACCCGAGACCCGAGCCGGTCTTGGTGGAAGTGCCCCGCCAGCCGCGCAGCACGGGGACGCGGAGACCGTTGACCGTGTCGTCGACGTGTCCGGTGACGGCCGAGCGCTGCCCCGGGGGCCTGCTACCGCCACTGTGGCGATTCTCGCCCGCGGATCCAGAAGGGCTCGGCTGGGCGCGGTGCGACGCCGAAGGGCTCGGCGTGTGCCGGTCAGGAGAGGCAGACCCGTGGGCCGACGGTGCCGTGCGGCCGCCGTCGCCCCCAGTCAGCACCACCGCCGCCGTGACACCCCCGGCGACCAGAATGAGGGCGCCGGCTACGAGGCCCACGACCAGGCCGCGGCGCCGCTTGCCCCCGCGAGGCGGCTGAGGCGCGTGCACATGCTCGGTCCAGGTCGTGCCGTCCCACCACCGATGCCCGGCCGGGCCGCCGCCCTCATGCCACGGGTCCGGGTACCACCCAGGGGTCGCCATGTCCACGGCAGGACCTTACCCTCACGCACTGACGGCGCGGCCACCGAGATCGACCGTCCCGCCCGCCTCACAGCGGTGCCACGTACGCGCCCGAGATCCCGCCGTCCACCGGGAAGCCGGTGGCGTTCAGGAAGGAGGAGTCGTCGCCGGCGAGGAGCGCGACCGCCACGGCGATCTTCGACCAGGTCCCGGACGACAGCCGTCAGAGCCCCGCCCCATGGGCCCGACCACGGATCCGACCGCAGAAGGCCTCAGCGGGTGCGCACCACACTGCGCACCCGCTGCGCAAAATCAGTGCGCAGTCCATTGCGCACAGCCGTTGCCCACCGCCCCTTGCCCTGCGCACTCGCTTACGCGCCAACGCTTTTGTCGCACGCTGACGTGCTCCCGTGCTCACACACGAGAGCCCAGCACGCAGCAGCCTGCGCAGCTACCCGGCCAGACTGCGCAGACGCGCGGCCGGGCAGCGAGAACAGGCATGGATGCGCACAACGGCCCTTGCGCAACCCGTACGCTCCGACCAGTCTCCGCCCCAGCACAACGTGCGCTGCGCTACCTAGCCGCGGATGCGCATCCGGCAGCGGCACCAGTCTTCACCGAGCGGACACAGCCACCCATACGGCGGACAGTCCCAGTGGAGGAACCGACGCCGACCATGGGCCCAACGGCAGGCTTGGGATCCGCGACCATGGGCGCGACCACGGCACGTCACAGCGTTGGCAGTCCGTCTCGGCCTGGCCCCACCGACGCCAGTACAGCCCGCACCCCGGGCTTTGAGAGCCGCGGACGACGCGGGCCCGGGCTCGCCTCAGCGCAGCGCGTCGCCTTCTTGCGGGAGTGGGTCGGCGACGAAGGTTCCCCGGCCGTGCACCGTCACAATGAGGCCGCGCTCCCGCAGCACCTGGGCAGCGCGCCGGACGGTGAGGTAGGCGACGCCGTACTCATGGGCGAGGTCGCGCTCAGCGGGCAGGCGGGCGCCGGGCTGTAGCTCCCCGGCCCTGATCCGCGCCTCGACGTGGTCAGCGAGGGCGACATAGACGAGCTGCGGCCCCTGGGGGTTGAAGTCCGGCACCTCGCTGCGATCACTCATTCTGGCAACGTAAAGCCCTGCCGAGCTGCACGAATCTTCAGAGAGCTATACATAGCTCTATATGGCTTAGTACGTTGATGGCGAGAGACCCCGGCGGCCTGGCAGGGCCCCGGGGCGCGGCCGACGCTTTGAGGGAGCGACGACATGACGCAACGTACAGCCCATCCGCCGACCGGCGTAGACCGGCTGCCGCTGGACCTGGAGACGATGCGGGCGACGGCCCGACGGCTACTTGGCGGAGAGGCCCAGCTACCCACGGGCGAGGGGCTGGACACGCACGTACTCGCCCTGCGCGGACACCTGGAACTGCTTGTCCCGGTCGTGGAAGCTGCCACGCTCCGGCTGCCCAAGGACCATGTGCCCCGGGCGTGTGCGCTGGCGTGTGTCGGCGAGGCCCGTATGCGGCTGCGCCTCGGAGACGGGGCCACTGAGTCGGTGCGGTTGGCCGTTGCGGTGAAGCTGGCCCGGTCGGTGAACGCGCTCGCCGACCACACGGAGAACCTGAACCGGGCGCGCCGGTGAGCCGGGCGCGTGTGTGCCGTCACTGCGACGAGGTGATCATCAACCTGGACGATGCCGTCTACCTCGGGCACGAGGAGGCCAACAGCGGCCCCGGTTGGGAGGTGTGGGCGCACCGTGAGCACGCCGACCTCGTCGGGCCGGACCCGGTGGCGATGCGCATCCTGGCGCGGGTACTGATCCACCGCGCGCTGAGCACCCCCGACGAGTAGCCGTCCATAACGCCATTGCCTGCTTGGAGAGTTGAACCCCCTGCCTGTTGGCGCAGGTGCGACAATCCCACCTCTGAATGATGAGCTGGCCTCACCTGGCTTGAGCATCGCTCCCGAGGTGCTGGGATCGGGCTCACTTGTGACTGGCCGCGGGCTCAGCCGTAATTCGTCGTGCATGGACGACCCGTCGGCACCGCCGGTGCGTACTCCTTCGAGCTCACCCTGCTGGTTGAGATCCTCGCCCCGGCCGGCGGAGTGACCGCCGTCGGCGTCCTGCCCTCGCACCGACGCCAAGGCGTGGTTCACGGAGGTCGAACTCGTCCTCGACGTCGACGACTCCTTCCTCGTCGAGCACGGCCGCTACCAGCTGACCGTCCGGGAGGGCAAGGCCGACTGCGTCCCGACGGACCGGGAGCCCGGCCTGTCCCTGGACATCAGCGACCTGGGCTCGGTCTACCTCGGCGGCACGACCCCGAGCACGCTCGTGCGCCCCACCGCCTGCACTGGTTCTGACCACGCGCCCAGCGACCCCGCACAAGTCTCATGCGGAGCCGACTTCGTTGGCTGGCCTGCGTGCCGCACCTTCGCAGTCCGCGCCTGCACCGCCCGCATGGTGGGAACGCGACGCGGTGCGGGGCCGCGAGCAGAACGCGGTTCTCGGCGATGTCCACGGCCTGGTCGTCGTAGCGGACGGCGCCGGGGAGGGGCGGACCGGTTCCGCGGCAGTTCGAAGCCGTCGGAAACGGTCGCAGACGACATGAGCGTCGAGGGACAACAGCAGCAAGGTGAGACCCGTTCTTCCGAGCTCGTGACAGGCCGCCGCTTGAGGCCATAGGAAGCTTTTGCCATTTCGAGGGAAACCCTCGTACAGCCTCCCACCTGGGTGACGTCCGTTATGTCCGGGACAACGGCCGCTTACTCACGCCATGTTCACCGAGCTGCCCCTCCACAGCGTTCTACGCGCGTGGTGTCATGCACGCGTCGTGCTCCGCCGGTGTCAACTCGACTAGGAGTCCAGCATGCTGTGGAAGGTTCTCGGCCGCGCGGGTGTCGCCCTGGCCGCCGGTGCCGCAGTGGTCGCCACCGCCCTCCCCGCGAACGCCGCCGAATACTCCGCGTTCGCCTTCTCGCGCAGCGGCAGCCAGCCCACCGTCTACGACTTCATCAACTCGGCCACCACCTCCCTCGACATGACCATGTACGAGCTGGAGGACACCACCGCCGTCAACGACCTCATAGCCCTGAAGAACAAGGGCGTCACGGTCCGGGTCGTACTGGACCGCCAGCACAAGACGGCCAACAGCTCCGCGTACAACTCCCTGAGCGGCGCGGGAGTCGGAGTGGTGTGGTCGCCGTCCGCCTTCGTCTACACGCACCAGAAGACCATCACGGTGGACGGCGTGAAGTCCCTGATCATGACGGGCAACCTCACCTCGCAGTACTACACGACCAGCCGTGACTACGGCGTGTTCGACGACGACACCCGAGACGTCGCCTCGATCGAGAAGGTCTTCAACGCCGACTACACCGGCGCATCGATCACCCCCACCGACGGCGACCACCTGCTCTGGTCCCCCACCGACTCCCGCAACCGCCTGCTGTCCGTCATCAACGGCGCCACCTCCAAACTCGACGTCGAGGAGCTGGAGTTCAGCGACAGCACGGTGGTCAACGCCATCGTCGCCCGGGCCAAGGCTGGCGTGGCCGTACGGGTGGTACTCGAGAACCCGTCCAGTTACTCCAGCCAGGTGTCCGCCATCAAGGCCGCGGGCGGCAAGGTCGTCGGCTACTCCGACCCCAACGGCTTCTACATCCACGCCAAGGCCATGGTCGCCGACTACGGCCTGTCCACCCAGAAGGTGGAGGCCGGCTCCATGAACATCAGCAGCAACTCGCTCGACAACAACAGAGAGCTGGGGATCGTCCTCACGGGTACTGGCGTCGCCGAGCCCGTGGCGACCACCGTCGAGACCACCTTCAACAACGACTACTCGGGCGGCACCGCCGCCTGACGGCCAACCGGTGACGCTGCTGCCGATGCTCGCGCCTCACGGCTGTGGCATCGGCGGCAGCAGGTGGAGCCCGGTGATTCCCGGCCTCCCCGATGGGAGGCCGGGCTCGGCGAGACCCGGAGTCAGTCGTCGTCGACCTGCAAGGCGTTGAGCAGCATCGGCAGCGACGCGTGCAGTTCCCGCTGCCAGTACGGCCAGGAGTGGGTTCCCGGGCCGTAGAAGTGAGTGGTCAGGTGCCTCGCGCCCAGGCGGTGGAGTTGGGTGGCGAGGGCGTGGTTCTGGCGGTTGAAGTCGGTTTCGACCGCGCTGGTGCGGCCCGGCGGGTCCAGCGGGCCGGTGGTGCCGTCGCCGCTGGAGAGGTAGACGGGGATCGAGGTCAGTCGCTTGGCCAGGTAGAACGGGTCGTGGGCCTGCCAGATGCGGCGCTGTGCGACCGGGTCGCCCCAGACCCGCAGCGGGTCGTTGCCCTGGCCCGCGAAGTAGCCCATGATGCGGTCGACCGACTCGTCGTTCAGGAGCGGGTGCACCGAGCCGGAGTACGCGGCGGCCGCCTTGAACATTCCGGGGTGCCGGGCGGCGTACAGCAGGGCGCCCTGCCCTCCCATCGACAGACCGGCCACGACCCGGTCGCTGCCCGCGCCCCAGTCACGCTCCAGGAGCCGTCGCAGCTCCACGGTGTGGAAGGTCTCCCATGCGGGGTCGCCGCCCTGGCCGTAGTTCCACCAGTCGCTGTACCAGCCGTTCCAGCCGGCCTCGGGCATCACCACGAGCACCTTGCGCAGGCTGTCGACCTGGGCCACGTCGGTGAGGCTGGTCCACGAGGTGTAGTCGCCGCAGCAGCCGTGCAGCAGCCAGAGGGTCGGCCAGTGCTGCCGACGGTTGTTCGGGTTCCAGCCGTCCGGTGTGAGGAGGCGGACCTTGACCGTCCGGCCGCCCAGGGCCGTTGATCGCACCGACAGGTCGACCTGCCGGTCCGCGACCTGGGTGACGGCGACGACCTCTGCCCCGCCTCGCTGGGTCGAGGAGCGGGCGGCGTCCGCGGCCCCGGACGAGCCGGCGGGTGACGCCACGGCCGTGGCGGCCCCCGCCTGTGCGGCCGCTGTGAACGTGAGCAGTAGTGCGGTGAGGGTGAGCAGGACGACTCTGGTTCTGAGGGTCAGGACGGTGGTCAAGGTCGCGAACACGGCGGCTCCCTGCGGTTCGTCACTGCGTGAACGGTTCGCCAGTGCATGGACGGTTCGACGCTGGTTGCGCGGTTCGAGGTTGCGTGGACTGTGTGCAACCGGGTCGGTCAGCTCTTGTCGGGCAGGATCAGCACCGCGTCTCCGACGGGGCGTTCGCCGGTGGTGTCGGACGGGTGGTTGAGTACGTTGCGATCGGCCACCAGGGTGGTCGAGCCGCCGCCGTCGAGGTTCATCGCGTCGCGCAGTCCGAGCGCCTTGGCGATCTTGGCACTCTCGACGATGCTGAGCCCGAGTGCGCTGGTGCTGCGTCCGTCGGCGGTGATGAGCACGGTACGGCCGGCGGCGTCCACGCCGGCCAGCGTGCGCGGGTTGCGCTTCTGCACCCAGCCGTAGTACCAGCTCGGGTCGCCCGGGTGCACCATGCCGTCGGTGGCCGGAGTGACGTGCAGCTGCCCGTCGCGGACGAGCTCGGGGCCGCCGTTCAGGATGTCGGTCGTGGCCGAGGGCTTCACCGGGTGCCCCTGCTGGTCCAGCAACGACGCCTTGACGGTCAGGCGGTCGCCGACCCGGGCGAGCCCCTTGAGCTCGGCGACGCGGCGCCCCGTCGCCTGTACGGAGCTGCCGCCTGGCGGCAGCGCTCCGCCGCGCGGCGAGCGCAGCTGTACGACCCGGCCGTGGGCGTCCAGGACGGCTTCGACACCCTCGCCCTGCGGCGTGCTCTTGCCGAAGTCGGGGGTGAAGGAGACGAGTTCGTCCGGGTTGGTGCACGTCACGTCGTGCAGCGGCAGGGAGGTCGGGATGTCGTGCTCGCCGCCGCAGTTCCTGATCAGGCCGGGTACCCGGTTGATGCCTGTCAGGCTCAGCGAGGTGTCCCGGCCGACGACCCGTCCCTGCCAGGTGAAGCGGGTGATCTCCGTCTGCCTGCCGTTACTGTGGATCACCAGACCGGGGCGCCCGTTCACCGGCTCGCTCAGCAGGCGCCCGTCGTACACGCCGACGCCGGCCGGGTCTCCCGGCGCGCCCGCGGCGGGGTCCAGGACGAAGAAGCCGGCGTTCACCGCCGCGGTCGCGCCGGCCGCGTTCGCCAGCTGGCTGGTCGTCTCGCGGTTCTCCAGATCGGGACCGTACGACGCCTCCAGGCCCCCGCGGAACCGGCGCGGGTCGATGGTGAGCACGTCGACGAGCCACGGGCCCCGGTCCTTGGCATCCCCGTCCCAGCCGGTGAAGACGGCGGATCCCGTGTACCCGGCGGTCTTCAGCCGTGCGCGTTCGGCCGTCGCGGCGGACTGCGAGTCGAACGTTCCGACCCGCACCCGCCACCCGAGCGTGCCGCCGGCGTAGTCGGCCACCTTCGGCGTCGTGACCTCTTCGACCCGGGCCGTGAATCCCGCCTGCTTCAGGTGGGCGGCCAGTTCGTCGGCGCTCGCCTTGTCCTTGAGAGCGCTCGGCGGTGCGTCGGGGTCCGGTGAGCTGTCACCGCCGGGAATGGACATCTCGACCGTCCAGTGCAGTGCCGCGTCGGCGTTGCCGCGCACGATGCGCGTGAGGGTGACACCGGGCTGCAGAATCCTCGTGGTGCGGGTCTCGGGCAGGTCCGAGGGGCCCAGCGGCAGGCCGGCCGCAGCCGACGACAGGGCCTGTCGCCCGGCCTGTGCATCCGGCTGTGCGTCCGGGGTCGCCTGGGCCGGGATGGCACCCATCGTGGCGAGGACGCCCAGGACCGCAGCCGCACCGCACAGTCTCTTCTTCATCTGCACCGCCTGTAAGGATCGGACGAGTGGGTGGATCGGCTTGCTCGGCTGCCGGGCTCATAACGACACGAGCGTGATGAATCAGACATGACAACAATGATCGGACATGACGACAACACGTTTCGCGCTCACGGCCGGGCTCAGCCACCTGCTCTCGTCGAACCTGCTGGCCATGACTGTCCTGGGGGCGACAACCGGCCAACCGATCGACCAACACACGTTGCACAAATATCGGTTGCCACTTGCTCACGTCAACGGCACTGTCACGAAGCGGCAACTTCACCCGGAGGAGCGGGGTCCTCGCCGGGACACGCGGCGGCTTCGCGAGAAGGAGCGGCGACTTCGCCCGACGAGCCCAGGAGGTCGGCGCCTCGGCCCGCTCCCCACAGCCGCTCCAGTTCCCGGTCGAGCCACCCGCTGCTGCGCTCGTACACGTCGACCAGTCGCGCCCAAGCCGGGTCGGCGAAGACCACCGCGCGTGCGTCGTCCACGCTGTGACGGTCCGGGCCCAGGAGCTCCCGGGTGATGACGATCGCGGCGAGCATCGGGATGCCCGCCGCGCTCATCTTCTTCTGCACGGTGCGCATGCTCTTACGGAGGAGCAGTCGCCGGTACTCCCGGATCCGCGGCTCCAGCCACTGCGCGTGCCGTGCGTACTCGCCGCCCGCCTCCTTACCGCCCGCCTCCCCGGTGGGTTCGACTCCCGCGAAGGTCGGTGCGAGGGCGGTGACCAGGCGGTCGACGAAGTCGGCCGCGGTGCCGGGGATGTCCGGATACTCGGCGACGAAGTGGTTCCATTCCACGGTCTGTTCGAGGGCCGAGATCTCACCGGGTCCCACCGGGCGGCAGCCCTCGGACGGTTCCGCGTCGAGGAGCACCTCCCGCAGCAGCTCGAAGCGCAGTGGCGTGTGCTCGGCGAGCAGGACGGCGTCGTAGAGGTCCTTGCCCTGCGGATGCGCGTCGGTCAGCAGCCACATGAGCTTCCAGGCCATTGAAGGCTCCCCTCCCTGAA
>NZ_MUBM01000332.1 GCF_002154505.1 Streptomyces carpinensis
CCGGTCATGACGGCCGTGCGCAGGCGTTCCTCCAGGGGCTTTCCGGAGAGGAGTTCGGCGAGGTAGCCCGCGACGAACGCGTCGCCCGCACCCACCGTGTCGACGGCGTCGACCCGGACCGCGGGGACGCACAGACGCTCGCCGTCGGCGACCGCCGCGCAGCCGTCGGAGCCGAGCTTGACCACGGCCTGGGCGGGGCCGAGGGCGCAGAGCGCGGCGGCCGTGTCGAGCGGGTCGTCGTGGGCGTCGACGAAGAGTTCGGCCTCCTCGGTGCCCGCGAAGACCACGTCGGCGGCGCGGACCAGCGGGGCCAGGGCCCCGGCGGCCTCGGCCGGACTCCACAGTCTGGTACGGAGGTTGACGTCGAAGGAGACCGTCGTACCGCGTTCCCTGGCCGCCTCGACGGCGTACCGCACGGCGTCGGCGGCGGTCGTGGACAGGGCCGGGGTGATGCCTGTGACGTGCAGCAGTGCGGCGCCGTCCAGGGCGTCGGCGGTCACGTCGGCGAGGGAAAGCCGGGAACCGGCGCTGCCCGCGCGGTAGTACCAGACACCCGCCGTACGGGCGGTGCGCCGTTCCTTGACCATCAGTCCGGTGGGCGCCGAACCGTCCACCACGGCGCGTACATCGAGGCCCTCGCCGCGCAGTTCGCGCACGATCGCCCGGCCGAAGGGGTCGTCACCGACTCGCCCGATCCATGTGGTGGCCACGCCGAGACGTCGCAGTCCGATCGCCACATTGCTCTCGGCGCCGCCGATGGAGAGCGACATGCCGGGCACATGAGCGAGGGCGCCGACCCGCTCAGGGGAGAGTAGGCCCATCGTCTCGCCGAGGGTGACGACACGGGGCTCAGGACCGGAGCCGTCGAGAGTGAGGGGCGCCTCAGCCACAGGACACCTCCTGGGCGGCCTCGGACACGTTCCGTACCACCTCTCGGGCGCGAACCCGCAGCTCGCCCAGGTCGCCGCCGGTCAGCGCGTCCCCGAGCAGCGGGCCGCCCATGCTGACGGCGGGGCAGCCGACACGTATCCAGTCACCGGCCGTGGCGCGGTCCACGCCGCCGGAGGGGATCACCGGCATCGCCGGGAAGGGGCCGTGCAGGTCCTTCACGTAGCGCGGGCCGACCGCGGAGGCCGGGAACAGCTTCACCGCGCTGGCGCCGGACGCCCAGCCGGTGCGCAGCTCGGTCGGGGTGAGCCCGCCCGGCACGATCGGCACGCCGCGTGCTGCGGCGGCGCGGATCAGCTCCGGGTCGGTGTGCGGGGTGACGATGTAGCGCGCGCCCGCCTCAACCACCGCGTTCAGTTCGGCCACGGAGAGCACCGTGCCCGCGCCGACCTCGCTGCCGTCGCCCAGGACCGTCGCGAGGTCAGCGATCGCGGAGACGCCGCCCGCCGTGGTGAGCGCCACCTCCATGCTGCGGATGCCCTCCTCGACGAGGACCTCGGCGGCCGGGCGCAGATAACGGGCGTCCGCCGCTCGCAGGACGGCGATCACCCGGCTCTGGAGCAGTATCGGGCTCAGCGGCCGGGGATCGGACTGGCTGGCCGCGGTGGCCGTGCTCATGGGGCTCCTTCATGATCGCTGGTGGGTACCGGTGGGGTGGCGGAGAGTGCCGAAGTACCCTTTGGTTCTTGGCTGTTGGCCGTCAACGGTCCACGGACCGCTTGCGCGACTCCCGCCGGGGCCGCGGCCGGGGCGGGGTGTCCGCTTCGCCGAACAGTTGCGGGTGCCGCGTCCGTACCGTCTCGACGTCGGCGAAGACCTGCCGCAGATGTCCGCGCAGCGCCGCGTCCGCGCCTTGCGCGTCGCGCTGCTCCACCGCGTCCACGACATCGGTGTGCTGCCGGATAAGGAGGGCGAGCTGGTCCTCCAGTGGCAGGCTGAGACGGCGCGCCCGGTCAAGGTGGGCCTTGGCGTGGTGCACCAGGGACCAGGCCTCGGGGTGCCCGGCCGCCGCCATCAGGCGGGCGTGGAACTCCTCGTCCAGCCGGAAGAACGCCTCCGGGTCACGGCGCCGCTCGGCATCCGTCTGGGCGGCGAGCAGTGCCCGTAGCTCCAGGATGTCCCGCTGGTCGGCCCGCTCGACACCGTCCCGCAGTGCCGCCAGCTCGAGTGCCTCGCGGACGAACTGGGCGGAGGCGATGTCCTGCTCGCGCAGCCGTGAGACAAATGTCCCAAGCTGCGGATAGACGTCGACCAGGCCCTCCTCGGCGAGCAGAATGAGGCTTTCGCGCACCGGGGTGCGGCTGACGCCCAGTTCCGCCGCCAGCTCGTTCTCCGAGAGTGGTGTGCCCGGCTGGAGCTCGAGCCCCACGATCCTGGCACGCAGCAGCTCGTGCACCAGTTGCCGGGCGTTTCCGCCCCGCGCTCGCGCGGCGTGCAGGCCTGACGAGGTCATAGGCGCCCCTCCGAAGTCTTGACGATGCCTGACGTACTTGTATGGTAGCCGACACGAGGTCGCATGGCGTCCTCCGCGCCGCTCCGGCACGGAGTCTCATGCGCAGCCAGGCGACCCCTGCAAGGAGGCAGGAAGATGAGCGAAACCCCAATCCCGGTCGAGACTCCTCCGAAGGAGCTGCGGCGGACCGTCACGGCCTCCGTGATCGGCACCATCGCCGAGTACTACGACTTCTTCATCTACGGCACCGCCTCGGCGCTGGTCTTCAACAAGGTCTTCTTCCCCGAGGTCGACCCCACAGTGGGCACCCTGGCCTCCTTCTCGACGTATGCCGTCGGCTTCTTCGCCCGTCCGCTCGGTGGCCTGGTCTGGGGTCACATCGGTGACCGCGTCGGCCGCAAGAAGGCGCTCGTCTTCACGCTGCTCCTCACCGGTCTCGGCACCTTCCTCGTCGGCCTGATGCCGACCTACGGGCAGATCGGCATCTGGGCCGCGGTCGTCCTGGTCCTGGTCCGGCTGATCCAGGGCTTCGGTGTCGGCGGCGAGCAGGGCGGCGCAGTCCTGCTGACCGCAGAGGCCTCACCGCCGCGCAGGCGTGGTTTCCTCGCCAGCTTCGTGCAGCTCGGCTCGCCGGCCGCCTACCTCATCCCGACCGGCCTGTTCGCCGTGCTGAACGCGACCCTCTCCGAGGAGGCGTTCCTCGCCTGGGGCTGGCGCATCCCGTTCCTGCTGAGCGCGTTGGTGGTCGTCTTCGGCCTGATCGTGCGCCTGAAGATCAACGAGTCGGAGACCTTCAAGGCCGCCAAGGAGACCCAGTCGCACCAGACCGCCCCGCTGAAGCTGCTCACCCGCGAGCACAAGCGCGAGGTGTTCGGCGGCCTGTTCGCCAAGTTCGTCGAGGCCGCGGTCTTCCCGTTCTACACCGTCTTCCTGGTCAGCTACGGCAAGGAGCACGGCATCGACAACAGCATGATCCTCAACTCCGTGATGATCGCCATAGCCTGCGAGCTGGTCGCCATCCCGCTGCTCGGACGTCTCACCGACAAGGTCGGCCGTCGCCCGGTCTACCTGGCCGCCGCGGTGCTCAACCTGGCCCTGATCGTCCCAGCCTTCAAGGCGATCGAGACCGGCAACATGGCCGTGATCGTCGCCCTGCTGGTCGCCGGTCTCGCGCTCGGTCACGCCGGCACCTACGCACCGCAGGCCTCGTACTTCCCCGAGCTCTTCCCGGCCCGCGCCCGCTACAGCGGTGTCTCCGTGGTCTGGCAGTTCGGCTCCATGATCGCCTCCGGTCCGTTCACCGTGGTGGCCGCGGCCCTGCTGATCGCCGGCGACGGCTCGTTCACCTGGGTCGCCGTCTACATCTCGGCGCTGATCCTGGTCTCGATCGTGTCCCTGCTCTTCTTCATGCCGGAGACCGCACCCGCCAAGCGCGACGGCGTCGAGTACGCCGACTGGGGCCGCGCCGCGCAGACCGCCGACACCGCCCCGCGCGCCGGTTCCCTCGCCGGCCACTGATCCACTCTGCTCCCGGGAAGGGTTGCTCCCTTGGCCACCATCACCGACGCGAAGGTCATCGTGACCTCGCCGGGCCGCAACTTCGTCACCCTCAAGCTCACCACCTCCGACGGGGTGACCGGCCTCGGTGACGCCACCCTCAACGGCCGCGAACTCGCCGCCGCTTCCTACCTGAAGGACCACCTCGTCCCGCTGCTGATCGGCCGCGACGCCGACCGCATCGAGGACATGTGGCAGTACCTCTACAAGGGCGCCTACTGGCGCCGCGGCCCCGTCACCATGACGGCGATCTCCGCCGTCGACACCGCCCTGTGGGACATCAAGGGCAAGGTCGCGGGCATGCCCGTGTACGACCTGCTGGGCGGCAGGGCCCGCGAGGGCGCCATGGTGTACGGCCACGCGAGCGGCGTCACGGTGAGTGAACTGGTCGACGACGTCGCCCGGTTCATGGACCTGGGTTACCGGGCGATCCGTGCGCAGAGCGCGGTACCGGGGCTTGCGGGCACGTACGGCGTCCGCAAGGGCACCATCTACGAACCCGCCGCCGCGGCCCTTCCCGAGGAGCAGCTCTGGGACACCGAGAAGTACCTGGACTTCGCCCCGCGCTATCTCACCGAGATCCGGGAGAAGTTCGGCTTCGACTTCCACCTGCTGCACGACGTCCACCACCGCCTCACCCCCACCGAGGCCGGACGTCTGGGCCAACGGCTCGAGGACCTCCGCCTGTTCTGGATGGAAGACCCGTCCCCGGCCGAACTCCAGGAGAACTTCCGCCAGATCAGACAGGCGACGACCACCCCGATCGCGGTCGGCGAGGTCTTCAACTCCATCTGGGACTGCCAGCAGCTCATCACCGAGCGACTGATCGACTACATCCGCTGCTCCGTCGTCCACGCGGGCGGCATCACCCACCTGCGACGGATCTTCAACCTCGCGGAGCTGTACCAGGTCCGCACCGGCTCGCACGGCGCCACCGATCTGTCGCCGGTGTCCATGTCCGCCGCCGTCCACCTCGATGTGACGGTGCCCAACTTCGGCGTCCAGGAGTACATGGAGCACGCCCCGGTCACCCACGAGGTGTTCCGGCCCACCTACCAACTCCGCGACGGCGCCCTGCACCCCTCCGACGCCCCCGGGCTCGGCGTGGAGCTCGACGAGGATGCCGCGGCCCGCTTTCCGTACGACCCCAAGTACCTTCCGGTGGGCCGACGTTCGGACGGATCGGTGCACGACTGGTGACCAGACTCGATCGCACCGCACTCGGCTCGCTGCCCGCAGGCACCGGGCCACTGGCCGATCCGCGTGCCCTGCGCACCCGGATCGTCCACCTCGGCCTCGGCGCCTTCCACCGCGCCCACCAAGCCGTCCACACCGAGCAGGCCGAAGCCCTACACGGAGGCGGCTGGGGCATCGCGGGCTTCTCCCAGCGCTCACGCTCCGTGATGGAGGCGCTGGCTCCGCAGGACGGCCTCTACTCGCTGACCCTGCGCACCCCCGAGGGCCCGCACACCCGGGTGGTCGGGCAGCTCTCCGAGGTGCGCCACGCCACCGACGACGCGGCCCGCCTGCGCGAACTGCTCGCCTCCCCCGAGGTGAGCGTGGTGACCTCCACCGTCACCGAGAAGGGCTACTGGCGCGCCACCGACGGCGGCCTCGACCTCACCGCCGCGCCGGTCACCGCCGATCTCGCGGGCACGCCCGAACCGGCCACGGTGGTCGGGCAGTTGGCAAACGGCCTGCGGGTCAGGCAGGCCACCTCAAAGGCACCGCTCACCGTGGTGTGCTGCGACAACATGGCCGACAACGGCCACGTGGTCGCCCGCCTGGTACGCGACTACGTCCAGGCGTCCGGCTGGCCGGACGCCGACGTGCTCCTGGAGTGGATCGCGGCCCAGGTCGCCTTTCCCTCCACTGTCGTCGACCGCATCGTGCCCGCGGCCACCGACGCCGACCGCGAGGCGGCAAGCACGGTGCTCGGCGTGCGCGACGAGGGCGCGGTGGTCGGCGAGCCGTTCACCCAGTGGGTCCTCCAGGACACCTTCGCCGCCGAGCGGCCCCGCTGGGAGGACACTGGCGCGCTCTTCGTGCCAGACGTCGCCCCGTATCAGGTGATGAAGCTGCGCCTGCTCAACGGCAGCCACACGCTGCTCAGTTGCCTCGGCCTCGCGGACGGCCGAGAGACCGTCGCGGACGCCATCACCGCCCCCTGGGGCGAGCCGGTGCTCCGCGCCTACGCTGCCGAGGTCGCCCGCTCCCTGCCCGAAGACCTGGACGTCGAGGCATACGTCGACGGCCTGGTCGCTCGGTTCACCAACTCGGCGATGCGCCACCGGCTGCGGCAGATCGCCACCGACGGCTCCCTGAAGGTGACCGAGCGCTGGCTGCCCCCACTGCGCGAACTGCGCTCCGCCGGCTTGCCCGCGCCCATGCTCACCGGCGCCCTCGCCGCCTGGGTCCGCCACACACGCGACCAGCAGCTCGACGATCCGGCGGCCGACCGCATGCACACGGTGTGGCACGCGACCCAACGCCGGGGAGCGGTGCCCGAACTGCTCACCCTTCTCGGCACGCCGGACCTCGCCGAGGACACCGGCTTCGTCAACACCGTCGAGGAACGCGTCGCCGCCCTGGACACCAGCGGGCCGACGGCACTCCTCGGCTAGACCGTATGGACAACCGACGCCTCGCTCGCAAGTTGGCGCGGGTTGCCGCCACTCTGAGCGGCGGCAGACCCGCAATTGTTGCCGATTCTCCATACGGTCTAGGCGCAATGCCGTGACTCTGTTGGTGATGTTGTCCGGGGCGCTGACGATGGAGCCGTCGGATGGTTCGCTGGAGGAGTGCGGGGTGGCCTCGGGTCTTGGGGTGTGGGGGCAGTGTCGTTACGGCCGAGGAGTGTCCAGCGGATTCCGGTGAGGACGGTGCGGACAGCGCGGGCGGCGTGCCTGAAGGGTACGCCGGCGATACTCATCCGGGGCCGGCTCGATGTCCTGTTCGAGGACGACTCGTTCGTCGGGCTGTATCCCTCCGACGGCAAGCCGGGGCTGTCACCCGGACAACTCGCGCTGCTGTCCGTGCTGCAGTTCACGGAGGACCTCTCCGACCGTGCGGCGGCGGATGCGGTCCGTACCAGGATCGATATGCCCTCGGCCTTGAGCTGGAGGATCCGGGGTTCGACCACTCGGTGCTGTGCGAGTTTAGGGCTCGGCTGGCTGAACAGGACGGCGTCGCCGACCAGTTGCTGGCCCTGATGCTGGAGCGCCTGGTGGATGCCGGGCTGCTCAAGGCCGGGGGCCGGCAGCGTACCGATACCACCCATGTGCTGGCCGCGGTGCATGCGTCAAACGGGACACCGCCTGGAGCGGATTTGCCGGACGGGTGCCGGTTATGGACAGGCGTTGGCGTGAGAGCCTAAACACAGCAAGTCTCACTCAGGCGTGAGGCGTGCGCTGCCGACAGCGGTTCCCTGAGGTGAGGAAGAGGAATGTGACGTCGAGTGCGGCATCTCTAGTACCGGTCAACATGACCCTCGGCATCCTGCTCGCCGCTCTACTGATGGTGGCGGCGGCGGTTGCGGGTTGGTCCCATCTCAACCCCTACTCTCACAAGAGCCGGTCTGGGGAAATCCTCGTCGCCGGTCTCCGTGCCGCCGCCCAACTCGCCGTCGTCTCGACGGTTGTCGCGTGGGCCGTTAAGTCCGCGCCTGGGCTGATAGCATTTCTCGCTGTCATGTTCGGGGTGGCCGTGCGGACAGCGGGACGGCGCATCACCAGCAACCGCACCTGGTGGTTGACGGCCGCCCCGATCGCCGCTGGAGTAGTGCCGGTTGTCGCGGCGCTCGTGCTGACAGGACTTGTACCTCTGAAGGGAATAGCCCTGATCCCGATCACGGGCATCCTCATCGGCGGCGCGCTCACCGTTACCGTACTCGCCGGACGGCGTGCCCTGGATGAACTCTCCCAGCGTCGCGGAGAGGTGGAGGCCGCGATGGCACTGGGGTTCACGGACCGAGACGCGCGTCTGGAGGTTGCCCGCCCTGCGGCCTCCGACGCCCTGCTGCCCGGCCTCGACCAGACCCGTACTGTCGGCCTCGTCACGCTGCCCGGCGCGTTCGTCGGGATGCTCCTCGGCGGCGCCAGTCCAGTGATGGCTGGAACGGTGCAGTTGTTCGTCCTCATCGCCCTCATGGCCGTGCAGTCCATCGCGGTAGCGGTGACGCTTGAGCTCGTCGCCCGCCACCACCTGCATCGTCCGTCCCCGGGCGCAGAGCCGCCTCGCACGTCGCGCAAACTCCGACGGTCAACGGAGGCAACTACAGTGCGGTCGTCGAGCCGCACTCCATGAGCCGTCCGGCGTTCCGCCGTGCGTTCTCGACATCCAGAATCACAGCGCTCACTGGCACATGTCCTGGGCCGTTCGTTCTCCGGCCTCTCGCACTGGTCGGCCGGGATGTGGAGCCAATAGGTCACGCAGCGCCTCACCACCCCTGCGCATCACCCATTCACATCGGGCGCGTCCTGTTGCTCGTGCGGCAGCACGCCGTGTTCCTCGACATAGGTGGGCACACCACCTCGATAACTCCTTCGGCGACTCCCCCGTCGCCCTCGCCGCGCCCAGCCGCCCCGACCGGGGGCAGCTGAGCGGGAACGCGAAAGGAGGAAGTGGTCGTCATGGTGACGCGACGCTGGGCGCGATTGTGGCTGGTGGTGCGGAAGATCGAGAGGGTGCTGGCGGACGGCCCGCCGTCCCGGGAACGCGGCAATTGACGATACGCCGTGCCTTTACTCGCGGCACTCAGTGCCATAATCTGTGGCCGTACACGGTGGCAGCGCAACCGCGCACCGGCGAGCACGACCGCCCCGCGCACACGGAATTTCCAGCCGAGCGCAGGAAGTTGACCAGCATGTACCACCACTCAGGAAACGCCACTCATCCGGCGGCCAACTCCGCCACCGGCCTCATCGTCCCCGCAAGTCGCGGACCGGAGGCCCTGTATTTCCAGCGATGCACCTGGTGCGGCACTGCCATGTACCACCGCGCGCTCTGTCCGGCCTGCCGAGGCAGCAACGTGCGGACCGAGCGCAGCCACGGCACCGGCACCGTCCGGCACTCCACCGTCGTGCACCGCAACGGCCCCGCCGCGCACAACGTGTCCCTGATAGAGATGGACGAGGGTTTCGTCGTCCGAGGCCGGGTCATGGGCCGGCTCAACGCCATCTACCCTGGCGACCGGGTGCGACTGTCAACCGCGCAGGGCCTGGTACGGGGCGAGCCTGTCTTCCAGTTGCTGGACGAGTAGCGCGCCCAGAGCTGACGCCCGTCAACCGGCCGTGGGCGCCCCAATAGGTCAGGACAGCAGCGACCTGTCCGGCGGGGTCCGGACCTCGAGCAGTGCTTATCTCTCGGTGACGAACAGGACCTCCGACAAGCCCTGTCGTCCCAGTTGAGAGGCACTCCTCGCTTATTTGGTCATCCTTCGGCAGGCAGCCTTCGTGAAAGGCAGAGGCTAGCGCGCCTGGCGATTACCTTGCCGGCTGCCGCTGGCTCGGCCGCCTGCCCCGCGAGTCCGCCGTACGGCGGTGGCCGGCGGTTTCCAGGGTCCCTCCGCCATCAGCCGCCGGACATACTCGATCACCGCGTCGATGAGTTTGTTCGCCTGGCGACGGGTGCTCGCGGCCGCGACCTCCCGTGATCCCTGGCCGATGAGGGCGGTGAGGATGCCGGCGTACAGTCGGTCGAAGGAGGTCTCCGACAGCTGGAGCAGGGTGTCGTTCTGCGAGATCCACTCGTGTACCCGACGCCGCTTCATTACCTCGAAGCCGGGCGGGCTATCGCCGTTGAAGAACAGGTTGGTCAGGTCCCTGCGCTGCCAGCTTCCCTCGAGGAAGGCCCGCGCGCCGACCGAGAACAGCTCGAACGGGTCGGTCACGCCCGCAGCTTTCGCCTGGGCGACGGCCCTGCTCGCGGCTTCCTCATGCGCCGCCTGGTGCTCCTCCCACAGCGCGACGAACAACTCGCTCTTACCGCCGAAGTGGTGGTACAGGCTGCCGACGCTGGAGCCAGCGCGCCGGACCACCTCGGCGACGCTGGTATCGGCGAAGCCCTGTTCGACGAACACCTCACGGGCCGCGTCGAGCAGCACGCGCTGCCTCTCGACGGTGCTGGCCCACTGCCAGGATCCGGCGACCTTGTCGCGCGGCTGCCGTGCTGCTGTTGGTCCCACCCGTTTCCCTCCGCCCTCCGCTCGACCAGACCGGTGAAGCCCGCTCCAGAACCAGGTTCCAAGAGTATCCGGTGCCGCGTTGGCCCATCCCGGCCCCTTGATGTCCGACTCGCGAATATTAAAGCACAATTCTAGAGCCACGAAAGGCTCATCGTTACGCGGCAGTAGCCGTGCTAGTAGTCCAGCCGTAGGTCGTGATCTTGCTGGTCAGGGCCGATGCGGAGACGGCTGCGGCCACCGTTGATCATCATGAGTTGTGTCGACAAATGAAGATCACGCGTGCCGAACCGGACGTCGTGCAAGCCTACGGTGAAGGTAGACCTCCGCCAGAGCCACCAGGGAGTTCACTCGCCACCGACGCCTTGGCGCCAACCCTGTCCCGCCCCCGATGCCGGTTCGGACACGGCCGCATCGAGGCGGGACGCTAGGTTGGCAACCGCATCTCGAAGCTCCGTCCCGCCCACGACATGGAAGGCGAAAGGGACCGCCGCCAGCCACTCCTGCGCGTACATCGCCGGGTTGCGGGTACTGCCGACGAGCACGCAGCGCTCTCCCGCCGCCCCGACGGGTTCGAGCCGTCCCATCGACGGCCCGACCCACGGGACGACCCGCTCCACCGGTGCGTCGAAGAGCACTCTCGTGGGATAGGCCCATCCGGTGCCGAGGTTCTCCTCCAGCACCCTGACCGGGTCGAGGTCCTCCGGCATCCCGAACCCGACCGCACTCTCCGCGGCCGCCAGTACCCGATCGACCCGGTAGGTGCGCACGGCGTCCACGCGATGGGAATGGCAGAGCAGGTACCAGCGCGCCCGGCGTACGACGACCGCCCACGGGTCCACCTCCGCCTGCCACTGGTTGCCGGACTCGCTCCGGTAGGTGATCACCACACACCGTCTGGACGCGATCGCGTCCACCAGGGCGCTCGTGACGGCGGGATCGGCATACGCCGCACTCGGATCGGGAACGGCAGCGGCATGCTCGCGCAGCGCGGCCGCCTGACGCCCGATCCCCTCGGGCAGCGCGTGGAGAACCTTGCCGAGGGCGGGGCCGACGAGGTCCCCGGGGTCGGTGGCGGCGGGCCTGCCGTCGAGCACCGCCATGACCAGGCTGAGCACTTCGCTCTGGGTGAAGCTCACCGGCGGCAGCCTGCTCCCGCGCCGCAACTGGTAGCCGCCGTGCGGACCGCGCACGGAATCCACGGGGATGCCAGCTTCCCGGAGGATCGCGACGTAGCGACGTGCGGCGCGATCGCTCACCCCGAGCCGCTCCGCGAGCTGCTCGGCCGTCGTGCCGGGCCGGGTCCGCAGGATCTCAAGGGTGCGCAGCGCGCGGGCGGTGGGGCTCGTTCCGGTCTCCACCTCGGAGAGCGTAGGAGGCTCCCTGACAAGCAGGAAGCAGATCGTCCTGAACCCTTCCTAGCATGGAAAAGCCCGGTCGGGCAGGCCGCGTCCACTCGACGCTTTCGGCTGCTGTCTCGGCTCCAACCTCGACGGAAAGTTGATCTCACTGTGGAAGTCCTGCTCATCGCTGGTCTGTGGCTGGACGGCAAGGCATGGGACGCGGTGACACCGACCCTTGAGACGCTCGGGCACCGCCCGCGGCCGGTGACCCTTCCGGGCCAGGGCGACGGACGCTCGTCCGCCACGCTCGACGAACAGCTGGCGACGGGCCTCGCCGCCGTCGATGCAACGGTGGAAAAGCCCCTGCTCGTGGCGCACTCGGCCGCCTGCACTCTCGGCTGGCTGGCCGCTGACGCGCGCCCGGAGCGGGTGGCCAAGCTGGCGCTGATCGGCGGCTTCCCCAACGAGGACGGCCAGCCGTACGCCGACTTCTTCGAGATGCGCGACGGCGCCATGCCCTTCCCCGGCTGGGGCCCGTTCGAGGGTTGCGGACAGCGCCGACCTCGACGAGGAACTGCGGCAGCGCATCGAAGCCGATGCCATCCCCGTCCCCGAGCAGGTGGCCAGGGGCGTGGTCCGGCTGTCGGACGAGCGCCGCTATGAGGTTCCGGTCGTGGTGGTCTGCCCGGAGTTCACCCCGGAGCAGGCCCGCGAATGGATCGCTGCCGGCGAGGCGCCGGAGCTCACCAGGGCCAAGCAGGTCGAGTTCGTCGACATCGACTCCGGCCACTGGCCGATGTTCACCAAGCCGGCCGAGCTCGCCCGCCTCCTCGGGGCAATGGCGGCCGGGCACTGACTGAACCGGGCCTTGACCGTTGGTCACACCGTCCGCCAGCTGAACGCCTCGACCTGGGACGCATTCGCCGAAGTCGTCGAACGCAACAACGGCATCTTCGGCGGCTGTCCGTGCATCGGCTACCACCCCGAGTGCGGTCGGCCGTGAATCGACCACCGCAACGTTAAGGAGTGGCGCGTCCACACGCACCAGGCCTACGCCGCACTCGTTCTCGACGAAGACGGTGCCGCCCAGGGCTGGTGCCAGTACGGCAGTCCCGAGGAACTATCCAACATCAAGCACCGACGCGCGTACGACAAGGACGCGCCCCCGCTCCCGGACGGCGGATCGCCTGCACCTACGTCGACAGGCGACACCGCGCCAAGGCAACCCTGGAGGGTGCCCTCGACCAGATCGCCCAGCCCGACGGCGGCTTGGTCGAGGCCATCAACGAAGTCACCCTCCGCCGCCAGGCCCAGGGCCGCTTCCTCTGCAGCGGGACGGTCGAGCTGTTCGAAGACTACGGATTCACTCGTGTCCGCCAGGTCGGCAAGCACGCCATGGATCGTGAGCAGAAACGTGGATCCAGCCTGAAGCGGCAGGCAACACCAGCACACGATCAAGTTCGAGCTAATACCCCAGCTGAGGGGCCCCCGAAAGATCGGGACCTCCATGGCTGGGTGGCGGCTACGGCTGTAGAGGAACTCTTCGGCGATGATCCCACTGCTTCCACAGCCCGGCGACGCGCCGGTCGAGGTCGGCCGGGGTCCCCGAGTTGTCGATCACGACATCGGCAATGGCCAGCCGCTGCTCCCTGGTCGCCTGGGCGGCCATGCGGGCCCGCGCCTGGTCCGCCGTCATCCCGCGGCCGCGCACGAGCCGGTCGGCCTGGACGCGAGGTGGCAGGTCCACGACGACGACGAGGTCGTACTCCCCGGTCACGAGGCCCTCTGCGAGCAGCGGGACGTCGTGGACGATGACCTGGCCCGCGTCGCCGGACGCGGCTGCGGCAGCGTCCGCCGCCCTCATCCAGTCGATCACCAGCGGGTGAACGATGGCGTTTAGCCGGGCGAGCGCAGCGGAGTCGCTGAACACGATCGCCGCGAGCCCTGCCCGGTCGAGCGAGCCATCGGGCCGCAGCACACCCGGGCCGAAGGCCCCCGTGATCCGCGCGAGGCCGACCGTGCCCGGCTCGACGACCTCGCGCGCGGCGAGGTCCGCGTCCAGGACGGTCGCGCCGAGCGCGGCGAGCCGCCGCGAGACCTCGCTTTTGCCCGCCCCGATACCGCCGGTCAGCCCCACCCGCAGCATCGCGCTCCCTCTCGGGGACACGGCTAGGGCGCGGCCGCAAGGCCGGGGCCGCCGCGCGCCTCGAGGCGCTCGAGCGAGCGCCGCAGCTCGAGCGCCGGCATGGCTTGCGGCCGCACGGTCCGCACGGCGGTTGTCGCATCCGCGAGGGTCGCGCCGCCGAGCAGCAGGTAGGCGATGGCCACGGTCGACGTCCGGGAGATGCCCGCCTGGCAGTAAACGCCGACCCGAACGCCTGAGTCGGCAAGCGCCGCGACGCGCGTGGCGGCCTGGAGGATCAGCTCGTCCTGGTCGGGCTCAAGGTCCATGATCGGGAAGTGTTCGATCGGGACCGGCAGCCGCGGCGGCGTGGTCTCGCCGCGCAGGTCCACGAGGTGCTTGGCCCCGGCCGATACCATGGCCATGGCGAGTCCGGCGTCGCCGAGCAGTACGTAGTCGTCGAGGGCGCTGATGCCGATGATCGCGTCGGGTGCCGTCATCGGGGACCCGGCGCCTGGGTCAGTGTGATCCTGCCGCGGTCGATGACGACGGCGCCGTCCTTCCGCGTCGTCTGGAAGACCGCGGACTCGCGGTCGTCGTTGAGCCAGATCGACACGGTCAGCGGCTCGCCCGGCAGTACTGGGCGGCTGAACCGGCCGTACATGGAGCGGAACCGCGCCGGGTCGCCGTCGCAGAGCGCGCTCAGCAGGGCCCGGCCGGTGACGCCGTAGGTGCACAGGCCGTGCAGGATCGGCTGGCTGAAGCCGCCCCGCGCCGCGAACTTCGGGTCCACGTGGAGCGGGTTGCGGTCGCCGGACAGCCGGTAGAGCAGCGCCTGCTCGGGCCTGGTCTCCTGGACGACCTCGAAGTCCGGTGCCCGGTCGGGAAGCACCCAGGGCGGGTCGATGCCGCGCGGTCCGCCGAAGCCGCCCTCGCCGCGGATGAAGGTGCCGCCGCGCGACGTTACGAGGGTCTCGCCGGTGGCCGCGTCGACCGCGGTGTTCTCGGTGACCACGAGCGCGCCGGAGCCCTTGTCGTAGATGCCGGTCACCGTGGAGGTGGTGCGGACGGTCCCCTGCACGGGCAGCGGCTTGTGCAGCTCGAAGTACTGCTCGGCGTGCACCAGCATGGCGCGGTTGAAGTCGCCGAGTCTGCGGCCGGACCGCCCCTGTGCCACCAGCACGGCGAAGGTCGGCAGCACCTGCTGCTCGATGCCCTCGCAGTTCTCGGTGGTGAACTCCAGCTCCTTGAGCGGATCTCCGAGGCCCGCCCCGACGCCGACTGCATAGAGCAGCGCGTCCTTGCTGTCCCAGGACCGTTCCTGCGGCTCGCTCGACACCCCTACCAGGCTGTGGTCGAGTCCCATGGTTACCTCCGGCGGGCGTGGGCTTCTCCGGACGTTGGTGTTCCCGAAGAATTGCTAGAATTCAATTCTAGAAGTTTCAATGGCGACCCTAGCGGTGTCAAGCCCGCGCCGCCCGCACTTGACATGACATCCTTCGCGACTCACCATACTAGAACAATCTTCTAGGATTGCCTTCTGCGGCTGAACTTCCTGCCGGCCGCGCGGCATCGAGGGAGCTTCGGACATGGGTGTCTTGGATGGCAAGGTCGCTCTCGTGACAGGCGCGAGCCGCGGCATCGGAGCGGAGATCGCCCGCCACTTCGGGCAGGCAGGCGCCGCCGTGGCGGTGGCTGCGCGGACCGTCGAGGCGGGCACGTCGCCGTTCGAGGGGACGATCGCCGAGACCGCGCAGCAGATCCGCGACGCGGGCGGGACGGCGGTGGCGATCCCCGTCGACCTGTCCAAGCCGGAAGAGCGGGAACGGCTGGTGAGCGAGGCGACCGCGCAGCTCGGCGTGCCCGACATCCTGGTGAGCAACGCCGCGGTCACCTACTTCGTCCCGGTCATCGACTTCACGGCGCGCCGGTACCAGCTCATGTTCGACGTCCAGGTCGAGGGACCGTTCCACCTGGCCCAGCTCGTCATCCCGGGGATGCGGGAGAAGGGCCAGGGATGGATCCTGAACATCTCCTCCGGCGCCGCGCGGCACCCCGCGCTGCCGCCCGGCCCGCGGGCCGGGCGGGGCGGCACCGTCTACGGCATGTGCAAGGCAGCGCTCGAGCGGTTCTCGACGGGGCTGGCGGCGGAGCTCTACGCGGACAACATCGCCGTGAACGCGCTGTCGCCGACCAAGGTCGTCCCGACGCCGGGCACGATCTTCCACCACCTGACCACCGAGGACAACCCGAACGCCGAGCCGCCGTCGGTGATGGCGGAGGCGTCCCTGCTGTTGTGCAGCGGCGAGCCGAAGACGCTGACCGGGCGGATCGCATACTCACAGGAGCTGCTCGCCGAGCAGCTGCGTGCCGGCGCGCAGTCCGCCCAGTGATGCAGCCCAAGCAGAGCGCTCAGCGGCTCGGGCCCGCCGATGTGCCGCGCGAGGTCACCCCCCGGGCCACGTGGCTGCTCGCACCGAACCCGGGCCCGATCACCTTCGACGGCACCAACTCATGGGTGCTGCATGAGCCAGGGCATCGCGGGTCGGTGATCGTCGATCCGGGACCCGATGACCCGATCCACCTGTCCGCCTTGGTCGAGCTCGCACTCGACCAAGGCGGACAGGTGGAAGCCATTCTCCTCACGCACGGCCACCCGGATCACAGCGCGGGAGCGCGGGAGACGGCGCGGCGGACCGGCGCCCCGGTCCTCGCGGCGAGCCGCCGGTGGGGCGATCACGTGATCGGCGCGGGCACCCTTGACCTTGCCGGGCTCCACATCGACGTGGTCCCGACGCCGGGGCACAGCAGCGACTCGCTGTCGTTCCACCTGCCCGCAGACAACTGCATGCTTACCGGCGACACCGTGCTCGGCCGCAGCGCGCCGGCCATTTTGCACCCGGACGGCCGGGTCGACGAAATGATTGCCTCACTCGAGCTCATCAGGGAGCTGCTCGGCGGCAGCGAACCTGTGATCCTCCCCGGGCACGGGCCCGTGGTCACCGAGCCGGGCGCGCAGCTCGAGCTCGCGCTCACTGCCCGCCAGGCGCGGCTTGCCCAGGTCGAGGAAGCGGTCAAGAACGGGCACGGTACGGTCGGCGCGATCGCCGACCGGCTGTACGGGCCCTTCGACGAACGAGTCCGCCGGATGATCGAGGCGACGGTCCGCGCGCACCTGCTGTACCTCCACGACCGGCGGCGGCTCAGCCGTCCGGTGGAGATGGACGGCTGATGCCGACCGGACCGCCGCAGTGGCCGGCGGGCCGGGTGCGGGTGGACTGTCACCTGCACACCGTCGCGTCGGGCGACGCCGTGCTGACGCTGGAGGAACTCGCTGACCGGGCGCGGGCGACCGGGCTCGACGCGGTGTGCGTGACGGACCACAACGTCACGCACGCCGCCGCGGCCGCGGCCGAGCGC